>NZ_JBEYUZ010000001.1:67473-516298 GCF_040643755.1 Streptomyces sp. NPDC047079 | reverse complement strand
CCCGTACCACGGTCTCCACGGGTACCGCCCACACCTTGCCGTCGCCGATCTTCCCGGTCTGTGCGGCCTTCACCACCGCCTCGATCACCGCGTCGGGACCGCGCTCGCCCGTGCGCACCCGTACCACGGTCTCCACGGGTACCGCCCACACCTTGCCGTCGCCGATCTTCCCGGTCTGTGCGGCCTTCACCACCGCCTCGATCACCGCGTCGGCGTCCGCGTCCTCGACCACGACCTCGATACGGGCCTTGGGCACGAGGTCGACCCGGTACTCGGCGCCGCGGTACACCTCGGTGTGGCCGCGCTGGCGGCCGTAGCCGCCGGCCTCGGTCACGGTCAGGCCGTGCACACCGAGTTCCTGGAGGGCCGTCTTGACCGCGTCGAGGCGGAAGGGCTTGACGACCGCGGTGATGAGCTTCATGCCTGGGAGGTGACCTTCTGCGTGAGGGAGGGGGCGGAGGGCACGGAGTGGGCGACCGGGGGCCCGTGGCCCAGGACTCCGTGATCGTAGGCGGTCTCGGTGTGCACCGTAAGGTCAGGGCCGGTGTACGACGACGCCGGTGTACGACGACGTCGAGCGAGTCGTTCCGGCACCTCGCCGGGCCCGGTGTGCGGACGACCGTGCGAGGGGGCTCCGTGGATCAGGGAGAATGGGCGCCATGAGCGTGCGCAGCCAGTCATCCGAGCCGACCGAGGCCGTCCACCGGGCGGGCTTCGCCTGTTTCGTGGGCCGACCCAACGCGGGCAAGTCCACCCTCACGAACGCTCTGGTCGGGCAGAAGGTGGCGATCACCTCGAACCGGCCGCAGACGACGCGGCACACGGTACGGGGCATCGTTCACCGGCCGGACGCGCAGCTGATCCTGGTCGACACCCCCGGTCTGCACAAGCCGCGGACGCTGCTCGGCGAGCGGCTCAACGACGTGGTGCGCACGACGTGGGCCGAGGTGGACGTGATCGGCTTCTGTCTGCCCGCCGACCAGAAGCTCGGCCCCGGTGACCGCTTCATCGCCAAGGAGCTGGCCGGGATCAGGAAGACCCCGAAGGTCGCGATCGTCACCAAGACGGACCTCGTGGACCCCAAGGCCCTGGCCGAGCAGCTGATCGCGATCGACCAGCTGGGCAAGGAGCTGGGGATCGAGTGGGCGGAGATCGTGCCCGTGTCGGCGGTCGGCGACAAGCAGGTCGAACTGCTGGCCGACCTGCTGATCCCGCTGCTGCCCGAGGGGCCCGCGCTCTACCCCGAGGGCGACCTGACGGACGAACCGGAGCAGGTCATGGTGGCCGAGCTGATCCGGGAGGCGGCGCTGGAGGGCGTGCGGGACGAACTGCCGCACTCCATCGCGGTGGTGGTGGAGGAGATGCTGCCGCGCGAGGACCGACCCGCGGACAAGCCTCTGCTGGACATCCACGCGAACGTCTACATCGAGCGCCCCAGCCAGAAGGGGATCATCATCGGCCCCAAGGGCAAGCGCCTGAAGGAGGTCGGCATCAAGTCCCGCAAGCACATCGAGGCGCTGCTCGGCACGCCGGTGTTCCTGGACCTGCATGTGAAGGTGGCCAAGGACTGGCAGCGGGACCCGAAGCAGCTGCGCCGGCTGGGCTTCTGACCGCGACCCTGGCGTCCGGGCGGCGTCACGCCGCCGCGCTCAAGTCGATCCGCGGAACCCGATCGTCGGCACGGCACGCCGCCGCGGCCAGGGCTCCACGCACTCCTCCGGGAGCAGCCGGTCCAGGAACGCGTACCGGCTGAGGGCGACCGGGTCCTGGTCCTCGTAGGACTGCACCCGGCGCCACCACGCCGCGACCTCGGACCATCCGGGCGCCGACAGCGACCCGCCGAACTCCTGCACCGAGAGAGCGGCCGTCAGGCCCGCGAAGGCGAGACGGTCGGCCAGCGGCCACTCGGCCAGCGTGCCGGTCACGAAGCCCGCCACGAAGACATCGCCCGCGCCGGTCGGGTCCAGCGCCTCGACGGCGATCGCCGGCACGGCGGCGGTCTCCCCGGTTCGCCCGTCCACGGCGTACGCGCCCTCCGCGCCGAGGGTGACCACGGCCAGCGGCACACGGGCGCTCAGCGCGTGCGCGGCGGCGCGCGGGCAGTCGGTGCCCGTGTACCGCATGGCCTCTTCGGCGTTCGGCAGGAACGCCTCGCAGTGTTCGAGGTCCGCGAGGCCCGCGAGGTCCCAGGCCCCGGTGTCGTCCCAGCCGACGTCGGCGAAGATACGGGTGCCGCGCTTCGCGGCCTCGGCGATCCAGGGGGCGCGCCGGCCAGGGGTCAGCGAGGCGACGGCGGCCCGGGCGCGGGGCGTGCAGGTGGGGACGGGCTCCTGCGGCGGCGGCTCGTGGCCGTGGGAGACCATGGTCCGCTCACCCTCGTAGGCCATGGAGACGGTGACCGGGGAGTGCCAGCCGGAAACGCGCCGGGACGGCGAGAGGTCGATGCCCTCGCCCTGTTCCAGCTCGTCCCAGCAGTACTCGCCGTAGTGGTCGTCGCCGAAGGCCGCGGCCAGGGACGTCCTCAGGCCGAGGCGGGCCAGCGCGGTGGCCATGTTGGCGACACCGCCCGGGCTCGATCCCATCCCGCGGGCCCAGGACTCGGTGCCGCGCACGGGGGCGGAGTCGAGCCCCGTGAAGATGATGTCGAGGAACACCGTGCCCGTGAGGTACACGTCGCGGGGCGGGTCTCCCGGCGCGCGCAGGGCGGCCAGGGGGTCGACATGGGAGTGGTGGTGCGTTTCCTCCCCGAGGTGGGGATGGGGGTGCGGTACCTCTTCCATGCCCGGGTGGCGGTGCTGTCCCTCTCCGGTGGTGGCGGTCACGGTGGGCTCCCTGACGTGGTGCGGATCCAGTCAGTGTGCACCACATGTCACGGTGGGCGGCGCCGGTTGCCCTGAGCCGTCCCCGGCTGCCAGCGGGGCACTGCCGGAGCGACCCACCCGGGGTCCGCGACACGCATCGCCGCGTCGTCGTCGCGGTCCCGCGGGGTGCCGTCGCCGGCCACGGCGATCCCGGAAAATGCGCGCGTTTACCCGACCCCACCAGCCGCAAACCACAAAGTGACTCACATCACACACTCTGCGCTTCTTCTCGCACCGTGTGCTTGATACAAATTGCCCGCGCGTTCCTGTCGGTCGACGGACGGCGCCCCAACCTCCCTTCCTGAGCCGCCCTTTCGCACGCCCTGGAACGCCCGTGTCTCCCCGCACCGCCCCGCCCTGGCATCTCGTCGCCCTTTTCACGGCCGGGTACCTCGCCGCGTACCTTCTGCCCACCATCGTCGGCAGGCTCGACGCGGGTCTGCCGCTCTCCGCCACCGAGGCAGGCTCCATCGGCAGCGCCCTGCTGCTGAGTTCGGCCTCCGCGGGCTTTCTGCTGGCCGCCCACGTCCACCGCGTCGGCCCCCGGAGGCTGGCCCGCGCCGGCCTGCTGCTCGCCGCCGCGGGATACGGCACGGCCGCTCTGAGCCACAGCGTTCCCGTGGTCGTCGCGGGGGCCGTCGCCGGCGGATTCGGCTCGGGGACCGCCACCACGGTCGCCGCGACCGGCATCGCCGGCAGGCAAGACCCGCACCGGGCCTCCACACTGGGCCTGTTGAGCGTGTCCGCGCTCGCCGGGGCGGTCTATCTGACGGTCCCCCACCTCGGCCCGGGCCACGGCCTCCCGCTCGCCGCGATCGCGCTCACCACCCTGCTGGCGTGGCCCGCGACCGGCCGCCTCGCCTCCCCCGCGCCCGTCACCACGGCTCCCCTCGGGACGGGCCGCCTGCCCCATCGCGCTTCCGGGCTCGTGCTGGCCGCCGGCATCCTGTGCTGGTCCCTCGCCCAGAACTCCCTGTGGGGCGTCAGCGGACGCATCGGCCTGACCCAGGCGCACCTGACGGAGGTCACCGTCGGCGCGGTCTTCGCGGCCGCGCTCGGCGCCGGGCTGCTCGGCGTGACCGGCGCGGGCATGCTCGGGCCGCGCCTCGGCCGCGCGCTCCCGGTCGGCGCGGGCACCGTGCTCATCGCCGGCTGTATCGCGCTCAGCGCCTCCGCCGACGACCTCGGCACCTTCGCGACCGGCGAGATCGCCTGGAACACGCTCTACCCGATCGTGCTGTCGTATCTGATCGGCCTCGCGGCCTCCCTCGACCAGCGTGGCCGCTGGGCCGTCCTCGTCGGCTCGGCGTCCTCGCTCGGCACCGCGGCTGGTCCCCTCACCGGGAGCGTGCTGGCCGCGCGGGCGGGCTTCCCGGCGATGGGCGCGATCCTCGCGACCGGCCTGCTGGCGATCGCCCTCCCGCTGGCCGCCGTCGCCCGGCACACCGCCGGCCGCCCGCTCCTGCCGGGCGCGGTGCGCCGCCGCGGAGGGACCGCGGCCGCCGTGGTCGCCGCGTCCACGGCCGGCCCCGCGGGCGCGGCCCCGCCGGTCGGCGCGCCCGAGCAGCCCGTCGTGGAGATCGTGCTCGACACCCCGACGGCCCGGGCCCGGCGCGCGTACGACACGGCCGGGCCCCGGCAGGCGACCGCCGCGCCGGGGCCCGGGACGCAGTAGGTGTGCTGCCGGGCAGCACACCTACTGCGCGGTGAACTCGTAGGCGTCCACCTCGGCGAGGTAGCGCGCCCGCCGCTCCTCGTCGTGCTCCAGGAAGGAGGCGACGAACGAGTTGCGGGCCAGCTCCCGCATCCGCTCCCTGCTCAGGCCGAGGGCGTCGCGCACGGCGTGGAAGGTGTCCCCCACATATCCGCCGAAGTACGCCGGGTCGTCGGAGTTGACGGTGCACAGCAGCCCGGCGTCGAGCATCGCGGGCAGCGGATGGTCCGCCAGGACGTCGACGGCACGCAGCCGGACGTTGGACAGCGGGCACAGCGTGAGCGGCACCCGCTCGCGCACCAGCCGCTCGACCAGCGCCGGGTCCTCCAGACAGCGCAGCCCGTGGTCGACGCGCTCGACGCCTAGCACGTCGAGGGCCTCGGTGATGTACTCCGGCGGCCCCTCCTCACCCGCGTGCGCGACCCGGCGCAGCCCGAGGGCGGCGGCGGCCTCGTACACCTCGCGGAACTTGGCCGGCGGGTGGCCGACCTCGGCGGAGTCGAGGCCGACACCGACGATCCGGTCGAGGTACGGCTCGGCGGCCCGCAGCGTCTCCATGGCGGAGTCGGCGGACTCGTCCCGCAGGAAGCACATGAGCAGCTGGGTGGAGACACCGTGGTTCTGCTCGCTGCGGCCGAGCGCCCGCCACAGGCCCTCGACGACCGTCCCCATGGGCACGCCGCGGGCGATGTGGGCCTGCGGGTCGAAGAAGATCTCGGCGTGCCGCACGCCCTGGGCGGCGGCCCGCTCCAGATACGCGTTCGCGAGGTCCTCGAAGTCCCGCTCGGTCCGCAGTACGGCCATCAGCTCGTAGTACAGATTCAGGAAGGACTGGAGATCTTCGAAGGCGTACGCCTTGCGCAGGTCGTCGGTGTCCGCGTACGGCAGTTCGACGGCGTTGCGGGCGGCCAGCCCGAAGGCCAGCTCCGGCTCCAGGGTGCCTTCGATGTGGAGGTGCAGTTCGGCTTTGGGGAGGGGCATCGCAGCATCGTAAGGCCCGGTCACACCCGTTTCGGGACCGGCACCCTCAGCAGGTCGTGCGCCACGGTCAGCTCCCCCTCGAACCCGGCGGCCCGCGCCTGCCGCTCGAACTCCTCCGGCTCCGTGTAGCGCTGGCTGAAGTGAGTGAGGACCAGGTGCCGCACCCCGGCCTCCCGGGCCGCCCGTGCCGCCTGTCCGGCCGTCAGGTGGCCGTACTCCACGGCCAGTTGCTCGTCCTCGTCGAGGAAGGTCGACTCGATGACGAGCAGGTCGCAGTCCTCGGCAAGGGCGTACACCCCCTCGCACAGCCGGGTGTCCATGACGAACGCGAACCGCTGTCCGCGCCGCACCTCGCTCACGGCTTCCAGCGGGACCCCGCCGAGAGAGCCCTCGCGCTGGAGACGGCCCACGTCCGGGCCCGCGATCCCGTGCGCGGCGAGCCGCTCGGGCAGCATCCGCCGCCCGTCGGGCTCGACGAGCCGGTAACCGAACGACTCGACGGGGTGGGAGAGCCGGCGGGCTTCGAGCGTGTACGCGCCGGTCGTCGCGAGCACTCCGTCCGCGGCGACCGGTGCCTCGGTGAGCGGGACGGTCTCGCGGTAGGCGGTGGCGAACCGCAGCCGCTCGAAGAACCGCTGTCCCGACCTGGGGTAGTGCGCGGTGATCTCGTGCGGCACCTTGTCCAGGTTGATCCGCTGGATGACCCCGGCCAGCCCCAGCGAGTGGTCCCCGTGGAAGTGTGTGACACAGATCCGGTGCAGGTCGTGGGCGGCGACCCCGGCGCGAAGCATCTGCCGCTGGGTGCCCTCGCCGGGGTCGAAGAGGATGCCCTCGCCGTCCCAGCGCAGCAGATAGCCGTTGTGGTTGCGGTCCCGGGTCGGGACCTGGCTGGCGGTGCCGAGGACGACCAGTTCACGGACGGACATGGGGCGTTACCCGGGGGGCCACTGCAGGCCGCGGCCGCCGAGGACATGCGCGTGCGCGTGCCAGACGGTCTGCCCGGCGCCGCTTCCGGTGTTGAAGACGATGCGGTAGCTCTCCAGCTTTTCCTGCGCGGCGACCTCGCCGGCCTCACGCAGCACATCGGCGGCGACGGACGGCGCGGCGGCGGCGAGGGAGGCGGCGTCCGGGTGGTGGAGCCTCGGGATGACCAGGACGTGGGTCGGCGCCTGGGGGTTTATGTCCTGGAAGGCGACGGTGGTGTCACTCTCCCGGACGATCGTCGCCGGAATGTGCCCCCCGGCGATCTTGCAGAACAGGCAGTCGTCCTGCGGCTCTCCCGCCATGTGCGTGTCTCCTCACACAGACTGATCACTACGACGGCATCGTATCGGCCCCGCCCGTCCACCGGTCCGGAAAAGGGCCGGTGGACGGGGAACCCCCGGGAACGCCGGAGATCACCGGCAACGGCCGGGAGCACCGGGAACATCCGTCGTCGTGCGGTGGATCACAGAGCCGGCAGCTCCGGGGGCCGCTTCGCCGGGCGCTCCTCCAGCGCGGCCAGCGCCATCCGCACCGCCTCGTCCAGCTGGACGTCCCGCCCGGCCGCGTGGTCCTGCGGTGTCTGGACCACCTCGACGTCGGGATCGACACCGTGGTTCTCCACGCCCCACCCGTAGCCGTCGAGCCAGAACGCGTACTTCGGCTGGGTCACCAGCGTCCCGTCGACCAGGCGGTACATGCTGTCGATCCCAATGACGCCGCCCCACGTCCGGGTCCCGACCACCGGCCCGATCCCGAGCGCCTTGACCGCCGCGTTGACGATGTCCCCGTCGGACCCGGAGAACTCGTTGGCGACGGCCACGACCGGCCCGCGCGGCGCGTCCTCCGGGTAGCTGTACGCCCGCAGCCCGCGCGGCAGGCCCCAGCCGACGATACGCCGCGCCAGTTTCTCCACGACCAGCTGGGAGGTGTGGCCGCCCCGGTTCTCCCGGACGTCCACGACCAGTCCGTCCCGGGCGACCTCGACGCGCAGGTCGCGGTGGAGCTGCGCCCAGCCGGAACCCACCATGTCGGGCACATGCAGATACCCGAGGCGCCCGCCGGACTTCTCGTGCACATACGCCCGCCGGTCCTCGACCCACGCGTGGTACCTGAGCGGCTCCTCGTCCGCGATCGGCACGACCACGGTGTGCCGCGGATCGCCCCCGCCCGCCGGGGAGATCGTCAGCTCCACCGGTCCGCCCGCCGTCCCGACCAGCAGCGGCCCCGGTCCGGCCACCGGATCCACCGGCCGCCCGCCGACCGCGAGGATCGCGTCCCCGGCCCGTACCGCCACCCCGGGCGCGGCCAGCGGCGCCCGGGCGTCGGGGTCGGAGGTCTCCGACGGCAGCACCCGGTCGATGCGCCAGCTCCCGTCCGGGTGCCGGGAGATGTCGGCCCCGAGCAGCCCCTGCCGGCGGTCCTCGCCCGGCCCGTGCCCGTTCGGTGTGACGTACGCGTGCGAGGTGCCCAGCTCGCCCTGCACCTCCCACAGCAGGTCCACCAGGTCGTCGTGTGTGGCGATGCGCTCCAGGACGGGCCGGTACCGGTCCAGCACGCCGTCCCAGTCGACCCCGCCGAGGTCGGGCCGCCAGAAGTTGTCGCGCATGAGGCGGCCGGTCTCCTCGTACATCTGCCGCCACTCGGCCGCCGGGTCGACGGTCTGCCGTATCCGGGACAGGTCCACGGTGATGTTCGCGTCGCTGTCGTCGTCGTTCGGGGCCCGCCGGTCGCTCGGTACGACCTTCAGCTTGCCGTCGGTCCACAGCAGCACCCGCTTGCCGTCGCCGCTGACCGCGAAGCGGTCGGCGTCCGAGGCGAGGTGCTCCAGGCGCTGCTGGACGAGGTCGTAGCGCTCCAGCTCGCTGCGGGGATCGGGGTCGTCGGGGGTGGCCCGTGACGCGCCCAGGACACCGCGCACCGGGTGCCGCAGCCAGAGCACCCCGTCCTTGGCGGCGCGCAGCCCGGAGTAGCGGGCCGCCTCGACCGGGAACGGCACGATCCGGTCGGCGAGCCCTTCAAGGTCGATACGGGTCGTGGGCGCGCCCTCGCTGTCGGGCGTCTCGTCCTTCTCGGGCGCCTCGAAGGGACGGCCGTGGCGCTGCGGCCCGAAGGGTGACGGGGTGGTCGCGGCGAGCGTGATCAAGTGCGGCCGTGAGCCGCCCACGAAGGCCAGGTCGAAGACGTGCTCGTCGTAGACCGGGTCGAAGGAGCGTGCCGAGAGGAACGCCAGGTGCTTGCCGTCCAGCGTGAACGCGGGCGCGTAGTCCCTGAAGCGCAGCGGGGTCGCCTCGGTCACCGACAGGTCGGCCGTGTTGGCGAGCTTGAGCTGGCGCAGCGGGCGGGGGCCGGGGTGCGACCAGGCCAGCCACGCCGAGTCCGGTGAGAAGACGAGTCCGCTGACCTCGCCGTCCTCGCCGCGGTCGACCTCGCGCACCTCGCCGCTGTCCCGCTCGACGAGCAGTACCCGCCCGTCGTGCGCGGCGACCGCGACCCGGCCGCCGTCGGGGGCCACCGCGAGTCCGAGCACCCGGCCGAGACGCCCGGCGGCGAGCCGCCGCGGGGTGGCGCCGGGCGCGAGTCCGGTGGCGGGCGCGAACTCCAGGGCGTCCTCGCCCTCCGCGTCCGTCACCCACACCACCCACTCCTCGCCCTCCACCCGGAAGGTGCGGGGCAGCCGGGCCCGCACGCCGTGGTCGGCGGCGAGCGCGCGGGCGGGCCCCGAGCGGTGGGTGACCCAGTGGACGGCGCCGCGCACCGAGACCGCGCTGCCGCGTCCGGTGTGGTCGGGCGAGGCGGCCCCGAACCAGCGGCTCGCGCTCACGGGATACTGCTGGAGATCTATGCGCTGCCCGCCGAGCCGGATGTCGAGCCGCCGGGGCTCGGCCCCCTCCAGGTCCTCCAGGAGCCACAGTTCACCGGCCGAGGAGTACACGACACGCGTTCCGTCGGTGGCCGCGTGCCGGGCGTAGAAGCTGTCGAGGGGCGTGTGGCGGCGCAGGTCCGAGCCGTCGGCGAGCGACGAGTACAGCGCGCCGACGCCCTCGTGGTCGGAGAGGAAGGCGATGCGGTCGCCCACCCAGGCCGGGTACTCGATGTTGCCGTCGAGGTCCTCGTGCAGCCGCACGAACTCCCCGTTGCCCTCGGGGTCGATCCACAGCTTGCCGGCCGTGCCGCCCCGGTACCGCTTCCACCAGGCGGCCTCACGGCCCATGGGCGCGGACAGCAGCACCGTGCTCGGCCCATGGGCGACCTCGCCGACGGGCCCGTGGGGCAGGGTGGTGGCCGGGCCGCCGTCGAGCGGTACGGCGTGCGCCCAGGTGCGGCGCAGTGAGGCCTGGCCGACGGTGCTGAGGGCGAGTACCCGTCCGTCGGGGGTCCAGCCGCGCACCTGGGTCTTGGCACTGCCCCAGTGTGTCAGGCGCTTGGCGGGGCCGCCGTCGATCGGTGCGGCGTGCACCTCCGGGGCGCCGTCGCGGGAGGAGGTCCACGCGACGGTCTGGCCGTCCGGGGATATTCGGGGGTGGTTGACCGGGACGTTGTCGGCGCTGACCCGCCAGGCACGGCCGCCGTCGAGCGGGGCGACCCAGACGTCGTCCTCGGCGGTGAAGGCGACCAACTCACCGTGCAGGTGCGGGAAGCGGAGATACGCGAGCGATGCGGACTGAGTCACCAGGTCACCCTAAGCAGCAAGCGCGGTCGTGGACAGGGGTTTTGGCAGTCGCTCGCGGTTCCTGACGTGTGTCATTTGCCCTGCGCGGGCCAGCAGGTGGGGTCGCCCTGGCACCAGATCGTCTTCGTCACGGTCACGGTGGGGCCTGGCTGCCCGGAGGGCGGCCGGTAGGTGACGGGCGGCTGGTACGTGGGTGTGGTGGCCGCGTTGCAGTTGCCGAGGCCGTTGACGTGGAACCGCTCCTTGCCGCCCACCGTGGCCCGCAGGTCCCCGCGGACGCACTTGCCGTCGACGGCGCGGGTGACCCGGCCCCTGACGGTGATGTCCTTGCCGTCGTCCGTCATCCCCTGGCAGTCGACGCCGACGACGGTGGTCTCGGTCGGGGTGGGCGTCCCGTGGGACCTGGTGGCGGTGGAAGCGGCGCCGTAGCCGCCCGTGCAGATGAGCCAGCGCACGTGTACGTGCTGCCGCTGGAGTTCCCTCGTCGCCGTCTGGTCGGTGGTGTACGCGACCGCCGCCGAACTCAGATCACCGGGCTGGCAGGCCACGCCTCCGCCCACGGCCACCGCCACGAGTCCGGTCGCCGCCGCCGGCCGCCATCCCCGCGGCCGCCGCCAAATCCGCCTCAATGCCCCCATGGAAGGGAGCGTGCCACGCTCCCGCGGCCGACGGTAGAGCGCATACGGCCACACCAGGCGCCCGTGTGCGCCCCTCTTCACCCCGCCCCCGGACGTACCGTCAGCCGCCCAGGAGCAGCCACTCCTGGAGTTCCACCAGGTTGTCCTCGGGGTCCTTGAGATGGGCGACGCGCATGCGGTCGGTCATGGGGGCCGGGCCGTGCAGGAGCGTCGCGCCGCGGGACGTTATCCGCTCGCAGTACGCGTCAAGGTCGTCCACGCGCAGCACCACGAGCGAGCGGTGGCCCGTCGCCGTGTCGCCGAGTTCGCCCAGTATCCGGGCCATCATCGCCCGGTCCTGGAGCGCGATGCCCGCCGATCCGGTGGCGGGGCCGAACTTCTCGTAGGGCCCGTCCACCGCCCCCGACTGGGGCCTGAGGCCGAGGACGTCGGCGTAGAACCGGTAGCAGGCGGCGAAGTCCGACACCAGCAGCCGTACCTGGGCGAGCTCCATGGCGTACCCCCGTCGGTC
Organism: Streptomyces sp. NPDC047079; assembly: GCF_040643755.1. Lineage (NCBI taxonomy): Bacteria > Bacillati > Actinomycetota > Actinomycetes > Kitasatosporales > Streptomycetaceae > Streptomyces > Streptomyces sp. NPDC047079. Next base: position 504,939 of record NZ_JBEYUZ010000001.1, on the reverse strand, counting down.
AGGACCAGCGTCCGGTGCGGCCGAGCAGCAGCGCGGCCGCCGCGGTGCCGGCGGTCGAGGTGCGCAGGACGGTGCGCCCCATCCGGAAGGCTCTCGCGCCCGCCTGCGCGAACAGGGTCAACTCCTCGGGCGCGACGCCCCCTTCGGGCCCGACGACCAGAACGATCTCGCCCTTCGTGGGCAGTTGCACGGCCGCGAGGGGTTCCTCTCCGCTCTCGTGCAGGACCGCGGCGAAGTCGGCCTCGGCGAGAAGTGCCGCGACCTGCTTGGTCGTCGCGGCGTCCGCGACCTCGGGGAAGCGCACCCGGCGGGACTGCTTGCCCGCCTCGCGGGCGGTGGCCCGCCACTTGGCGAGGGCCTTCAGCCCCCGCTCGCCCTTCCACTGGGTGATGCACCGGGAGGCCTGCCACGGGACGATCGCGTCGACGCCGACCTCGGTCATGGTCTCGACGGCCAGCTCACCGCGGTCGCCCTTGGGGAGGGCCTGGACGACGGTGATGCGGGGTTCCTCGGGCGGTTCCTCGGACAGCGAGGTCACATGGACGATCAACCGGTCCTTGCCCTCGGTGGCGACGACCTCGCACTCCGCCCGGCGTCCGGCGCCGTCGGTCAGGACGACGGCCTCCCCCGGCCGCAGGCGCTTCACCGAGACCGCGTGCCGTCCCTCCGGGCCGTCGAGCACCAACTCGGGCCCGACGCCGTCGAGCCGGTCCACGACGAACACGGGGGCCGTCATCGCCCGGCACCTCGGGTGGACAACGCTGTCACCGCTTCGCGGAGTTCCGCCGCCAGCACCTCCACCAGCCGCCCGGCGGGCAGGTCGCGGGCCATGCGGTGGCCCTGACCGGCCCACAGCGCCATGCCCTGCGGGTCGCCCTCCTTGGCCGCCGCCTTGCGCAGCGGGGAGGTGAGGTGGTGGATCTCCGGGTAGGCGGCGGGCGCGTACGGCCCGTGCTCCCGCATGAACCGGTTGACCAGGCCGCGTGCCGGGCGCCCGGAGAACGCGCGCGTCAGCTCCGTCCGGACGAACAGGGGGTCGGTCAGCGCCTGCTTGTGCAGGGGGTGGGCGCCGGACTCGGGGGTGGCGAGGAAGGCGGTGCCGAGTTGGGCCGCGCTCGCGCCCGCCGCGATGACCCCGGCGATCTGACTGCCGCGCATGAGGCCTCCGGCCGCCACGATCGGGATCCGTACGGCCTCGCGGACCTGGGCGACGAGGGAGAGCAGTCCGATGCCGGAGCCGTCGTTCTCGGCGCTGTCGCGGTGGGTGCCCTGGTGTCCGCCGGCCTCGACGCCCTGTGCGATGACCGCGTCGGCGCCCGCCTCCTGCACGGCGAGGGCCTCCTCGGCGGTGGTCACGGTGACCAGGGTGAGGGTGCCCGCGCGGCGCAGGGAGTCCAGGACCGACGGGGCGGGGATACCGAAGTGGAAGGAGACCACCGGCACCGGGTTGTCGAGGAGGACGGCCAGCTTGGCGTCGTAACCGTCGTCCCGGCCGCTGTCGGGGTCACCCAGCTCGGTCTTGTACCAGGCGGCCTCGCCGGCGAGCTGTTCGGCGTAGACCTCGACGGCGGCGGGGTCCGCCTGATCGGACTGCGGCATGAACACGTTCACGCCGAAGGGGCGGGCCGTGAGCCCGCGGAGCTGCTTGATCTCCTGGTACATGCCGTCGGCGGTCTTGTAGCCGGCGGCGAGGAACCCGAGGCCACCCGCCTCGGACACGGCGGCAGCGAGCTGCGGCACGGAGACGCCGCCCGCCATGGGGGCCTGCACGATCGGGTGGCGGAGGAGATCGGTCAGCACGGAGGACATGACGGCATGTTGTCACGTCCTTTACACAAGTCCGAATCCGGCCTTCCCCTGGTATATGCCAGGGGAAGGGTTCGCGGGTCACAGGGGGCGGGAGGGTGCCCGTGGCCCGGATGTTCCGGGCCGGTCCGGGCATTCCGAGCCACGGTCAGCGCCCGTTGAAGGCGTCCTTCAGCCGTGAGAACAACCCCTGCTGCCCCGGCTGGAACTGCCCCTGCGGCCGTTCCTCACCCCGTAGCTTCGCCAGTTCCCTCAGCAGGCGCTCCTGCTCGGGGTCCAGCTTCGACGGCGTCTGCACCTCGACGTGCACGACCAGGTCGCCCCGGCCACCGCCGCGCAGATGCGTGACGCCACGGCTGTGCAGCGGAATCGACTGCCCGGACTGCGTGCCGGGACGGATGTCGACCTCCTCCATGCCGTCGAGCGTCTCCAGCGGCACCTTGGTACCGAGGGCCGCCGCCGTCATCGGGATGGTGACCGTGCAGTGCAGGTCGTCGCCGCGACGCTGGAAGGTCGAGTGCGGCAGCTCGTGGATCTCGACGTACAGGTCGCCGGCGGGTCCGCCGCCCGGGCCGACCTCGCCCTCGCCGGCGAGCTGGATCCGGGTGCCGTTGTCCACGCCCGCGGGGATCTTGACGGTGAGCGTCCGGCGGGAGCGCACCCGGCCGTCGCCCGCGCACTCCGGGCAGGGGGTCGGGACGATCGTGCCGAAGCCCTGGCACTGGGGGCAGGGCCGGGAGGTCATGACCTGGCCCAGGAAGGACCGCGTGACCTGCGAGACCTCACCGCGACCACGGCACATGTCACAGGTCTGCGCGGACGTACCGGGCGCGGCGCCCTCGCCGTTGCAGGTGTTGCAGACGACGGCCGTGTCGACCTGGATGTCCTTCGTGGTACCGAAGGCCGCCTCGTCCAGCTCCACATCGAGGCGGATCATCGCGTCCTGGCCCCGGCGGGTGCGCGAGCGCGGACCGCGCTGCGACGCCGTACCGAAGAACGCGTCCATGATGTCCGAGAAGTTCCCGAAGCCGCCCGCGCCGAAGCCGCCCGCGCCTGCGGCGCCCGCCTGGGACAGGGGGTCGCCGCCGAGGTCGTAGACCTGCTTCTTCTGCGGGTCCGAGAGCACCTCGTACGCGGCGTTGATCTCCTTGAACCGCTCCTGCGTCTTGGGATCGGGGTTGACGTCCGGGTGCAGCTCGCGGGCGAGCCGGCGGAACGCCTTCTTGATCTCTTCCTGCGACGCGTCGCGGCGCACGCCGAGTACGGCGTAGTAGTCCGTGGCCACTTACGACTCCGCCAGGATCTGTCCGACGTACCGTGCCACCGCTCGTACCGCTCCCATCGTTCCCGGGTAATCCATGCGGGTCGGTCCGACCACGCCGAGTTTCGCTACTGCCTCGCCGCCCGAACCGTAGCCCACGGAGACCACCGACGTGGAGTTGAGTCCCTCGTGTGCGTTCTCATGGCCGATACGCACCCGCATGGCCGGATCCTTTGCCTCGCCCAGCAACTTGAGAAGGACGACCTGCTCCTCCAGCGCCTCCAGGACGGGGCGGATGGTGAGAGGGAAGTCATGCACGAAGCGGGTGAGGTTGGCGGTGCCGCCGATGATCAGCCGCTCCTCGGTCTCCTCCACGAGCGTCTCCAGGAGAGTGGAGAGCACCGTGGTGACCGTGCCCCGGTCCTCCGGGTCGAAGGCCTCGGACAGGTCCTGCACCAGTTGCGGGACGTCCGCGAAACGGCGGCCGGCGACCCGGCTGTTGAGCCGCGCCCGCAGATCCGCGAGAGACGTTTCTCCAAACGGCGCGGGGCAGTCGATCATGCGCTGCTCCACCCGGCCGGTGTCGGTGATCAGTACGAGCATCAGCCGTGCGGGCGCCATGGACAGCAGCTCCACGTGCCGCACCGTCGAACGGGTCAGCGACGGGTACTGCACCACGGCGACCTGCCGGGTGAGCTGCGCGAGCAGCCGTACCGTACGCGCCACGACGTCGTCGAGGTCGACGGCGCCCTCCAGGAAGTTCTGGATCGCGCGGCGCTCGGGCGGGCTCATCGGCTTGACGGCCGCGAGCTTGTCGACGAAGAGGCGGTAGCCCTTGTCCGTGGGGATGCGTCCGGCGCTGGTGTGCGGCTGGGCGATGTAGCCCTCCTCCTCCAGCACGGCCATGTCGTTGCGGACGGTGGCCGGGGAGACACCGAGACTGTGCCGTTCGGTGAGCGCCTTGGAACCCACCGGCTCCTCGGTGCCCACGTAGTCCTGGACGATGGCGCGCAGCACTTCGAGCCTGCGTTCACTGAGCATGCGCACACCTCCAGCGGTCTGTCCCCTTGACGCTTCCCCTGGCACTCTGCGCAGGTGAGTGCCAGCATTCCCGGGGCAAGTGTACGGCCGTCGGGTACGCCCCCGGCAAGGGCGGGCTCCATGCCGTGCCGAGGTGTACCGACCTGTCCCAGGGTGTCCCTGCCAGGGCCGGGTGTCTGCGGATAGCGTCGTGCCATGACGGTGTGGTGGGAAGGGTCCGGGTGGGAGGCGCTCAGCGCCCGGGCGGGGCGCACGCGGCTTCCGGGCTGGGACTGCACGGCCGGACTGGTGGTCGGGGATCATGCGGCGCTCATGATCGACGCGGGGTCGAGCCTGGGGGAGGGCGCGAGGCTGCGCACCGGGGCGCGGCGTCTGCTCGCGCCGCTCGGCGGGGACCGGCATGTGACACATCTCGCGCTGACGCACCCCCACTTCGACCATGTCCTCGGGGCGGGGGCGTTCACGGGCACGGAGGTGTTCGGGGCGGTGGGTGTCGACACGGTGTTCGTCCACGAGCGGGACGCGCTGGTCGCCGACGCGGTGCGGCACGGCCTGGACGCGGCCGAGGCGGCCGAGGCGGCGGACGCGCTGGTCCGCCCGCGCCACCAGGTCTCGGGCGAATGGACGCTGGACCTGGGCGGGGTGCGGGTGCTGCTGGCGAACGTGGGCCCGGCCCACACGGCCCACGATCTGGTGGTCCTCGTGCCCGGCGAGCGGGAGGTGGTGTTCTGCGGGGACCTGGTGGAGGAGTCCGGCGAGCCCCAGGCGGGCCCGGACGCGATTCCCTCGCACTGGCCGGCGGCCCTGGACCGGCTGCTCGAACTGGGCGGCCCGGACGCGGTGTACGTGCCGGGACACGGTGCCGTGGTGGACGCGGCGTTCGTCCGGGCGCAGCGCGACGCACTCGCGGCCCGTTTCGGCGTGTCGTGACGTCTTCCGCGGCCCCTGCGGCCGGACTTCTCCTATCGTCATCCGAATGCGCCAGTACTCACCGGACCTGACCCCGCCGTGGAAGAAGCCGAAGCCCGTTCCCGAGGTCCCGGCGGACCCCGGTCTGGTGGTCGAGGAGCCGCGCACCGGCTTCTGCGGCGCGGTGATCCGCTGCGAGGCGGGCACGGTGACCCTGGAGGACCGCTTCGGCAAGCACCGGGTGTTCCCGCTGGAGCCGCGGGGCTTCCTGCTGGAGGGCCGGGCGGTGACACTGGTGCGCCCGTCGAGGGCGCCGGTGCGTCCCACGCGTACGGCGTCGGGTTCGGTGGCCGTCCCGGGGGCGCGCGCGAGGGTGGCCCGCGCCGGCCGTATCTATGTGGAGGGCCGCCACGACGCGGAACTCGTCGAGAAGGTGTGGGGCGACGACCTGCGCATCGAGGGCGTGGTCGTGGAGTACCTGGAGGGCGTCGACGACCTGCCGTCGATCGTCTCCGCCTTCTCCCCCGGCCCCGACGCCCGTCTCGGCGTCCTGGTGGACCATCTGGTCCCCGGCAGCAAGGAGTGGCGGATCGCCGAGTCGGTGACGAGCGAGCACGCGCTGGTGGTGGGCCACCCGTACATCGACATCTGGGAGGCCGTGAAGCCGGCGGTCCTGGGGATCGGGGAGTGGCCGCGCATCCCGCACGGGCAGGACTGGAAGAAGGGCGTGTGCCGGGCCCTTGGCTGGCCGGAGAACACGGGTCAGGCCTGGCAGCGGATCCTGTCCGGGGTGCGGTCCTACAAGGATCTGGAGCCGGAGTTGCTGGGGAGGGTGGAGGAGTTGATCGACTTCGTCACGGATAGCGGTGGGGCTTGACGTCTGGGAACGTTCCGAACTCGCTCGTGTCCCATTCGACTCCGAGCCCCTCCAGCGACAACGGCTCACCGAACTTCGCGATGTGCTGCGTCCTGTAGTCCCCCGGAGAAGCTCGGCTGTGACGTCCTCCGGAGGCTCGAACCCCTCGAAGAACCTGGTCATCCCGTACTCGTCCACAGCGGTCATCTCCGTGGCCCGCCAGGTCCGCCGCGTCCTTTTGGCGGCAGCCTGCGAACCAGGTCAGGGGCCGAACCGACGTTCCGCGCCGATTCACCCGGCGGAGTGATCAGTCCACCAGGTCACGCACCACCGCGTCCGCCAGCAGCCGCCCCCGCAGGGTGAGAACCGCCCGGCCTTCGTCGTACGGGCCCTTCTCCAGGAGCCCGTCCGTCAGCGCCCGGCGCGCGGCCGCCAGCCCCTCCTCCCGCAGCAGCGACAGCGGCACGCCCTCCCGCAGGCGCAACTCCAGCAGGATGCGCTCGACCCGGCGGTCCTCGGCCGTCAGGAGTTCACGGCCGGCACCCGGGGAGCGGCCCGCCGCCAGCGCCGCCGCGTACGCCCCCGGGTGCTTCACGTTCCACCAGCGCACACCGCCCACATGGCTGTGCGCGCCGGGGCCCGCGCCCCACCAGTCGGCGCCACGCCAGTACAGCTCGTTGTGCAGACAGCGGCCGGACTCCGACGTGGCCCAGTTGGAGACCTCGTACCAGTCGTAGCCCGCCGAGCCGAGCACCTCGTCCGCGATCAGATAGCGGTCCGCGTGGACGTCGTCGTCCGTCATCGGTATCTCGCCCCTGCGGATCCGGCGGGCGAGCTGGGTGCCCTCCTCGACGATCAGCGCGTACGCCGAGACGTGGTCCGGTCCCGCGCCCAGCGCCGCGTCCAGCGAGGCCCGCCAGTCGTCGTCCGACTCGCCAGGGGTGCCGTAGATCAGGTCCAGGTTCACATGCCCGAAGCCCGCCGCCCGTGCCTCGGCCACGCAACGCTCGGGGCGGCCCGGGGTGTGGGTGCGGTCCAGGATCCTCAGCACGTGCGAGCGCGCGCTCTGCATGCCGAAGGAGATCCGGTTGAAGCCGCCCTCCCGGAGCGTCGCGAGATACGCCGGGTCGACCGACTCCGGGTTGGCCTCCGTCGTCACCTCGGCGTCGTCCGCGAGCCCGAACTCGTCGCGGATGGCCCCCAGCATCCGTACGAGGTCGGCCGCGGCGAGCAGCGTCGGCGTGCCGCCCCCGACGAAGACCGTGCGGGCCTCGCGCGGGTCGTCGCCCAGCACCTTGCGGGCCAGCCGGATCTCCTCGATCAGCGTCTCCGCGTAGTTGTCACGGGACGCCAGCACCCCGCCCGTGCCGCGCAGCTCCGTCGCCGTGTACGTGTTGAAGTCGCAGTAGCCGCAGCGCGTCGCGCAGTACGGCACGTGCAGGTAGAACCCGAGGGGGCGCTCGGCGGCCCCGGCGAGCGCGTGGGCGGGCAGTGCGCCGTCGTCGGGGACGGGCTCGCCGTCGGGGAGTGCGGAAGGCATGTCCTCCATTGTCCAGCACGGCGGGCGAGACCGATTTCGTGCGCTGTGTCACTCCGCCCGCAGCACCTTTCACTCCGCCCGCAGCACCAGCAGCGCGAGATCGTCCTCCGGCGGCTTCCCGCCGAACTCGTGCACCAGAGTCCGGATCCGCTCCGCGACCAGCTGGGCACTCAGCCCGGCGCAGCCGGCGAGCGCCGCCGCCAGCCCGTCCCCGTCGTCGAACTGACGCGATCCGCTGCGCCGCTCGGTCACCCCGTCCGTGACGCACAGGAGCGTGTCGCCGGGGTACAGCTCGAAGGTGTCGCACGCGTACGTGACGTCCTCGACGACGCCGAGCAGGGTCTGCGGCTGGGCCACGACCCGTACGTCGCCGTCCGGGCCCAGCAGCAGCGGCAGCGGGTGCCCGGCGGAGGCGAGCGTGCAGCGCACCCCGCCGTCGAAGGGGGCCAGCTCGCCGTAGAGCAGGGACAGGAAACGCGCGTGCGGGCCGCCGTCGGCGACCGGCACCGGGGCGCCCGCCGCCACCAGCGCCCGCGCCGCCGCGTCCGCCGCCTCCGTCGCGTCGTCCAGGAGGAGCTGGTTGAGGCGGTCCAGGACGTCGGGGACCGCGTACCCCTCGCGTGCCAGGAGCCGCAGCCAGGGGCGGGCCAGCCCGATCACGACCGCCGCCTCCGGGCCCTTGCCCTGGACGTCGCCGAGCGCGAAGCACCACCGCCCGTGACCGGCCGGGAAGAGGTCGTAGAAGTCGCCGCTCGGACCGCCCTTGTCGCACGGTTCGTACACGAGCGCGCTGCTCACCCCGGGGATCTCGGCGACGGCTCCGGGCAGCAGCCCGCGCTGCAACACCCTGCTGATGGTGGCCTGGCGCGCGTACTGCCGGGCCGCTCCGATGGCGAGCGCCACCCGGCGGCTGAGGTCTTCGACGAGCCCGGTGACCTCGTCGGGAAAGCGCAGCAGCCCCGTCCGGCCGATGACGAGTGTGCCGAGCGGCCGGCCGCCGGCGATCAGCCGGTAGGCCAGCGCCGCCCCGGTCGCGCCGCGTGGGCCGAGCGCCTCCCCGGGCCAGGGCACGGGCACCGCCCGGGAACGCACCGACTCCGGCAGCCGCGGCGGTTCCTTCTCCAGCACCCGGCGCAGTTCCTCGATGCGGTTCTCACTGACGTGCCACACCCGGGCAAGACGCGGCCCGGTGGCGACCGCCGTCTCGGGACCGTGCCAGCCGGTCGCCTCGTCCTCGAGCCACACCGCGCACCAGTCGGCCAGACGCGGCACGAGGAGCTGGCCGGTGAGCGCGGCGACCAGGTCCTCGTCGAGCTGTCCGGCGAGCAGATCGGATGCCTCGGCGAGGAAGGCGAGGGCACCGCGGCCCCGCCAGTCCCGCTCGGGCACACCACGTCCGGGCTCGGCGAAGCCGGTGAGTTCGGGCCCGAGGACCTCGGCGGCGCTCAGCCCGCCCTCCAGGGCGTCCCCGTCGGCGTACACCTCGATGCCGTCCGGGGCGGCCGGGGCGCCGTCGAGGGGCAACTGCGCCCAGACGGTCTTGGTCGCGGTCCGGTAGGTGATGCCCCAGGCCGCGCAGAGCGTGGCGACCAGGCGCAGCCCACGGCCGTACTCGGGTATGCCGTACGTGCGCTCGGCGGCGTCGTCCCGTACCGCGCGCGAGGGATGGTGGTCGGAGACCTCGACGAGGAGACTGGGCGGTTCGTCCTCCGCCTCGTGGAGGCGGCAGGCGACGTCGATGTCCGTGCCCGCGTGCACGACCGCGTTGGTGACCAGTTCGCTGACCACGACCAGGGCGTCCTCGACCAGCCGCTCGGTGAAGGTCCCGGGTTCGGCCGCCTCGGTCCACGCGGCGAGGGCGGCGTGCACGAAACGGCGGGCGGCGCCCGGAGCGAGAGGGCCGCCGGGCAGTGTCGTACGCACCACCGTGTACGGCCCCGGGCCCTCGCACCCCTCGTGCGCGGGCGTGTCAGGGGCACGGGAGATGGTCTCCCGTTGCGTGGGAATGGCCCCCATGGACGGCTCCCCGAGCAGTTCCGACGGACTCCGACGACTACGCCTCCGGCGATGCGGACAGAGTGACAGACCGGCCACGCTCATAAGCACGGAGTTACCGAAGTGGGCCACCATGGGTGAGAACCGTGCTACGGATGTGCTCGAAGACGGACAGATTCGAGCAACCGATCCGCGCCTGTGCTCGCCCCCTGATCACCGCGTCAGAAGGTGCCGGTCACGGTGCCGCTGCCGAGGGCGAGGCCACGGACGCGGTGTCCGATACGGCTTCGGGGCCGGACCTCCCGGACCCCGCCCAACCGCGGGGCGGGGTCCGGGTGTCGGGGCGGGTACGGCCGGGGGCAGGCAGCGCCCCGCGGCCGCCACCACCGCCTCAGGCCTCGCGGCTCCCCGCGTACATCGCGTCGATGAGGTCCTTGTACTCCCGCTCCACCACCGGCCGCTTCAGCTTCAGGCTCGGCGTGATCTCACCGTGCTCCACGTCGAGGTCCCGCGGCAGCAGCCGGAACTTCTTGATGGTCTGCCACCTCTGAAGCCCGGCGTTGAGTTCCCGGACGTAGCCGTCCACCATCCCGACCGTGGCGGGGTCGGCGACGACCTCGGCGTACGTCTTGCCTTCAAGGCCGTTCTCCTTCGCCCACTGGAGGATCGCGGCCTCGTCCAGGGCGATGAGCGCGGTGCAGAAGTTCCGGTCGGCACCGTGCACCAGGATGTTGGAGACGTACGGGCACACCGCCTTGAACTGACCCTCGACCTCGGCGGGTGCGATGTACTTGCCGCCGGAGGTCTTGATGAGGTCCTTCTTGCGGTCGGTGATGCGCAGATAGCCGTCCGGGGACAGCTCGCCGATGTCACCGGTGTGGAACCAGCCGTCCGCCTCCAGCACCTCGGCGGTCTTCTCCGGCAGCTTGTGGTAGCCCTCCATGATGCCGGGGCCGCGCAGCAGGATCTCGCCGTCGTCCGCGATGCGCACCTCGGTGCCGGGCAGCGGCTTGCCGACCGTGCCCGTGCGGTACGCCTCGCCCGGGTTCACGAACGAGGCCGCGGAGGACTCGGTGAGGCCGTACCCCTCCAGGATGTGGATGCCGGCGCCCGCGAAGAAGTAGCCGATCTCGGGCGCGAGGGCGGCGGAGCCGGAGACACAGGCCCGCAGCCGGCCGCCGAAGGCCTCGCGGATCTTGGCGTACACGAGCCTGTCGGCGACCTTGTGCCTGGCTTCGAGGCCGAGGGGGGCGGAGTGGGTGCCGGTGCGCCGGAAGTTGTCCTGGGTGACCTTGGCGTACTCGCGGGCTACCCCGGCGGCCCACTGGAAGATCTTGTACTTGGCCGCTCCGCCCCCGCGGGCCTTGGCGGCGACGCCGTTGTAGACCTTCTCGAAGATGCGCGGCACGGCCGCCATGTACGTCGGCTGCACCACCGGGAGGTTCTCGATGATCTTGTCGACGCGGCCGTCGACCGCGGTGACGTGTCCGACCTCGATCTGGCCGGAGGTGAGCACCTTGCCGAAGACGTGCGCGAGCGGCAGCCACAGGTACTGCACGTCGTCGCCGCCGACCAGCCCGGTCGCGGCGATGGCCTTCGCCATGTACGCCCAGTTGTCGTGCGGAAGGCGCACGCCCTTGGGGCGACCGGTCGTGCCGGAGGTGTAGATGAGGGTGGCGAGCTGGTCCTTGGTGATCGCGCCGACCCGCTCCTTGATCAGCTCCTGGTGCCTCTCCAGGTAGGCCGCGCCGCGGGTCTCCAGCTCGGCGAGGGTGAGGATCCAGTCCCCGGACTCGACGCCTGCCGGGTCGATGACGACGACGTGGTGGAGGTCGGGCAGCTCGGAGCGCTTCTCGAGGGCCTTGGCGAGCTGGGCGGCGTTCTCCGCGAAGAGCACCTTGCTCTCGGAGTCGGAGAGGATGAAGGCCGACTCGTCGGCGTTGGTCTGCGGATAGATGGTGGTCGTCGCCGCGCCGGCACACATGATGCCGAGGTCGGCGAGGATCCACTCGAGACGGGTCGAGGAGGCGAGCGCGACGCGCTGCTCGGGCTGCACACCCAGCTCGATCAGCCCGGCGGCTATCGCGTGGACCCGCTCGGCGGCCTGGCCCCAGCTCAGCGACCTCCACTCTTCGGGACCCTCGCCCGAGGGCGTCGGCACGGGGTAGCGGTAGGCCTCGGCGTCCGGCGTGGCCGCCACGCGTTCCAGGAAGAGGGCCGCCACAGACGGCGGACGGTTCTCGATCAAAGTCTGTGTGTGGCTCACGACACCCTCCGGGCCCGCGTCAGTGCGGCTGGCTCAGTTCTGCTGTTTCCACTCGCGGCCGTTGTTTAACTCGCGAGTAACCATCGAGCAGCCATCAGGGTAGAGCCCGACCAGCCGGTTTGTAAGGGGCAGCGGCCGCTTGCTTCCTCCGTATCGCCGTAGGCGCACACGCGGGGGCCCGCCGCACTTCGTACGACGGGCCCTGTTTCCACCCGGTTTACGCTACGGCGTACAACTACTTTTTGCCCTTGGCCGACCCCGCACCGTCATCGCTGGAGAGCACCGCGATGAAGGCCTCCTGCGGGACTTCCACGGAACCCACCATCTTCATCCGCTTCTTGCCCTCCTTCTGCTTCTCCAGCAGCTTCCGCTTCCGGGAGATGTCACCGCCGTAGCACTTGGCGAGGACGTCCTTGCGGATGGCGCGGATGGTCTCGCGGGCGATCACCCGGGAGCCGATGGCGGCCTGCACCGGCACCTCGAAGTTCTGCCGCGGGATCAGCTCCTTCAGCTTGGCGACGAGCCGGACGCCGTACGCGTACGCCTGGTCCTTGTGGGTGATCGCCGAGAAGGCGTCGACCTTGTCGCCGTGCAGCAGGATGTCGACCTTGACCAGGGAGCTGTTCTGCTCGCCGGTGGGCTCGTAGTCCAGCGACGCATAGCCGCGGGTCTTGGACTTCAGCTGGTCGAAGAAGTCGAAGACGATCTCCGCGAGCGGGAGGGTGTAGCGGATCTCGACCCGGTCCTCGGACAGGTAGTCCATGCCGAGCAGCGTCCCGCGCCGGGTCTGGCACAGCTCCATGATCGCGCCGATGAACTCGGTGGGCGCGAGGATCGTGGCCCGCACGACCGGCTCGTACACCTCGGCGAGCTTCCCCTCGGGGAACTCGCTCGGGTTGGTGACCGTGTGCTCGATGCCGTCCTCCATGATCACGCGATAGACCACGTTGGGCGCGGTGGCGATCAGGTCGAGCCCGAACTCGCGCTCCAGCCGCTCCCGGATCACGTCGAGGTGGAGCAGGCCCAGGAAGCCGACACGGAAACCGAAACCGAGGGCGGCGGACGTCTCCGGCTCGTAGACGAGCGCGGCGTCGTTGAGCTGGAGCTTGTCGAGGGCCTCGCGCAGGTCCGGGTAGTCGGATCCGTCCAGCGGATACAGACCCGAGAAGACCATCGGCTTCGGGTCCTTGTATCCACCGAGGGGCTCCACGGCGCCCTTGGCCTGGCTGGTGATGGTGTCACCGACCTTGGACTGGCGGACGTCCTTCACACCGGTGATCAGATAGCCCACCTCGCCGACCCCGAGCCCGTCGGCCGGGAGCATCTCGGGCGAGTTGACGCCGATCTCCAGCAGCTCGTGGGTCGCGCCGGTCGACATCATCCTGATGCGCTCGCGCTTGTTGAGCTGCCCGTCGATGACACGGACGTAGGTGACCACACCGCGGTAGGAGTCGTACACCGAGTCGAAGATCATCGCGCGGGCGGGCGCGTCCGCGACACCGACCGGTGCCGGGATCTGCTGGACGACCTTGTCCAGCAGCGCCTCGACGCCCAAGCCGGTCTTGGCGGAGACCTTGAGCACGTCGCCGGGCTCGCACCCGATGAGGTTCGCGAGCTCCTCGGCGAACTTCTCCGGCTGCGCGGCCGGCAGGTCGATCTTGTTCAGTACGGGGATGATCGTGAGGTCGTTCTCCATCGCCAGGTAGAGGTTGGCGAGGGTCTGGGCCTCGATGCCCTGGGCGGCGTCGACGAGGAGGATGGTCCCCTCACACGCGGCGAGCGACCGCGAGACCTCGTAGGTGAAGTCGACGTGCCCCGGGGTGTCGATCATGTTCAGGATGTGCGTGTTGCCCGGATCGTGGGTCGGGGCCCACGGCAGGCGCACCGCCTGGGACTTGATCGTGATGCCGCGCTCGCGCTCGATGTCCATGCGGTCGAGGTACTGAGCGCGCATCTGCCGCTGCTCGACGACGCCGGTCAGCTGGAGCATCCGGTCGGCGAGCGTGGACTTGCCGTGGTCGATGTGCGCGATGATGCAGAAATTGCGGATCAGCGCCGGGTCGGTACGGCTCGGCTCGGGCACATGGCTAGGGATCGCGGGCACGCAGGGTCCTGATTCTTGAGGCGTCCGCAGTGTCTGCGGTCTCGGGTCGGATCGATACGTAGCTTCCATGGTCCCACGCGCCGGGGGCTGCGACCGGTTTGGGCCGTGACGGAGTCGGCCGGAGCGGCGCAGACGCCCCGCCCCCGCGGGCGCCGCGGGGGCGGGGACGGGACCAGGCGCACCGGTTTGGGCGGGCCGGAGGGCGGCTGGTAGCCTGGGTGGCTGTGTCTCCTGCCCTCTCAGCGCGAGGCACGTCTTCAAGAAATCACCGGCGCGTGAGACGGCCCGTCTCGCGTGCCTGAACCTGTAGAGGCTCATTCGTGGCGAACATCAAGTCCCAGATCAAGCGGAACAAGACGAACGAGAAGGCGCGCCTGCGCAACAAGGCCGTCAAGTCCTCGCTCCGTACCGCGATCCGCAAGGCCCGTGAGGCCGCCGCCGCGGGTGACGTCGAGAAGGCCACCGAGCTCCAGCGCGCCGCCGCGCGTCAGCTCGACAAGGCCGTCTCGAAGGGCGTCATCCACAAGAACCAGGCTGCCAACAAGAAGTCGGCACTGGCTTCCAAGGTCGGGTCCCTCAACGGCTGACACTTGATTTGACGCCGGAGGGAACCGAGCGGGCCCTCTCTCATCCGCTCCCACCCGGCACCCCGGGTTCGTACGCGGCCTGCGTTCGCCACGCGGGTACGAACCCACGAGCTTGACCGAAGGCCCCGCCTTCCGCCCTTCCCCAGGGCGGTCGGCGGGGCCTTCGGCGTGCACGGCACCGCCGTCGTAGGGGTCATGCGCCCCGGGTCAGACAGGGGTCGTACGGGTCAGGGGCCCCGCGTCAGACAGGTGTCGTACGGTCACGCGGGTCGTACAGGGGTCGTACGGTCACACGCCCCACGCCTCGCACAGGCGTCGTCCGGGTCACATGCCCCACGTCGCACAGGCGTCGTCCGCGTCACATGCCCCACGTCGTACAGGCGTCGCCCGGATCAGGCGCCCCACGCCTCGCACAGGTCGTCCGGATCAGGCGCCCCACGGGCCGTACAGGGGTCGTACGGTCACGCGCCCCACATCTCGCACAGGCGTCGTCCGCGTCACACGTCCCACACCTCGCACAGGCGTCGTCCGCGTCACACGCCCCACACCTCGCACGGGTGGCGCACCCGAGCCGAGTTCTCGCCCCGCGCCCCGCGCCCTACGCCCGGCCCCGGGACCGGGCCGCCCTCGCGATCGTGACGACCGCCTTCTCCAGGGCGTATTCGGGGTCGTCACCGCCGCCCTTCACGCCCGCGTCGGCCTCGGCCACCGCCCGCAGCGCGACCGCCACCCCCTCCGGCGTCCACCCCCGCATCTGCTGCCGTACCCGGTCGATCTTCCACGGCGGCATGCCCAGCTCCCGGGCGAGATCCGCGGGACGTCCGCCACGGGCAGAGGAGAGCTTGCCGATCGCGCGCACCCCCTGCGCGAGCGCACTCGTGATCATCACCGGCGCCACTCCCGTGGCCAGCGACCACCGCAACGCCTCCAGCGCCTCCGCGGCGCGTCCCTCGACCGCCCGGTCCGCGACGGTGAAGCTCGACGCCTCGGCACGCCCGGTGTAGTACCGCCCGACCATCGCCTCGTCGATGGTGCCCTCGATGTCCGCGACGAGCTGCGACACCGCGGACGCCAGCTCCCGCAGATCGCTGCCGATCGCGTCGACCAGCGTTTGGCACGCCTCGGGCGTCGCCGAACGCCCCTGGGCCCGGAACTCCCCCCGCACGAACGCCAGCCGGTCCGCCGGCTTGGTCATCTTCGGGCACGCCACCTCCCGCGCCCCCGCCTTGCGGGCGGCGTCGAGCAGGCCCTTGCCCTTGGCACCACCCGCGTGCAGGAGCACCAGGGTGATCTCCTCGGCGGGCGAGGAGAAGTACCCCTTCAGCTCCTTGATCGTGTCGGCCGACAGATCCTGCGCGTTGCGCACGACGACGACCTTGCGCTCGGCGAAGAGCGACGGACTCGTCAGCTCGGCGAGGGTGCCGGGCTGCAACTGGTCGGAGGTCAGGTCCCGTACGTCCGTGTCGGCGTCCGCGGCCCGGGCGGCGGCCACCACTTCCTGCACGGCACGGTCGAGCAGCAGGTCTTCCTGGCCCACGGCAAGGGTGACGGGGGCGAGAGGGTCGTCATGCGCGGTGTTCTTGGCCATCACGGAAAGGATCGCACGCGCCACTGACATCGCGGTCCCCTCGCCGCCTCGCACGGCCCGACCCCGGATCACCGCCCCACCGGGCTACGGCTCCTCCCGCCAGCCGTCCCACTCCCCTACGAACGTGTCCAGCGCCGCCGGGTCCAGCAGTCGCCCCTCGTCCCGAAGGACCACCAGCCACTGCGCGTCCTCGGCGTCGTCCTCACCGGCCAGCGCGTCCCGTACGATCCGCGGCTCCTCATCCAGTCCGAACCGCTCCCCGAGCGCCTCCGCCACCTCTTGCGCCGCGTCGCGGTCGGGCAGCACCAGCACATGTCTCACATCGCTCACGAGGTCATTTTCCGCCAGGAAGGACACCGCCGACGCCGGGGTACGCCCCGGCAGCCCGCGCACGCCCGTGCCGCCGCTCCCACCGCCCCGGGTACGGAGAACGCCGCCGCCCGTGAGGCCCGGCACCG
Organism: Streptomyces sp. NPDC047079; assembly: GCF_040643755.1. Classification (NCBI taxonomy): domain Bacteria; kingdom Bacillati; phylum Actinomycetota; class Actinomycetes; order Kitasatosporales; family Streptomycetaceae; genus Streptomyces; species Streptomyces sp. NPDC047079. Next base: position 488,528 of record NZ_JBEYUZ010000001.1, on the reverse strand, counting down.
CCAACCCCCGTTCCCCTCAGCCTTGCCGCCCGCCCCGCCGCACCGTCGGCACCCGGTCCAGGACGATCCCGAACCGCTCCCGGTACACCTCCAGCACCTCCTGGTCGCTCGCCAGATCCGACATCTCCCTCCGCCCGTCCGGAGCCGTCACCGTGAGACGGCGGCCGCTGAGCGTGATCCGCCCTCCGTCCTCCGTGACCCGTGAACACACCAGCGACCGCGCGAAGTGCGAGACCGGCGAGGTGCTGTGCCACCAGGCCCCGACCACAAAGTCCTCGAGCACCCGCGGGCGCATCTCCAGCCGGTACTGCGGCGTGCCGTCCCGCAGCACGGCGAGGTCACCGGACGCCGCCGGACCCCTGCCTCCTCGCACTCCCGCCGCGTCCGTCCCGGCCTCGATCACCCGGAACGCACCGCCCGGGTCCGACTGCTCGCCCCGCTCCCGGAACACCAGCGGATAGTGGCTGTGCGCGCCGAACCCGACATCCACCAGCCAGTCGCCCCCGTCCACCGTCCGCACCCGTAGCCCGAGATGGTCGTACGGCACCCCGAGCCGCCCCTCCTCGCCGTACACCCGCGCCGCGAGCAGCGTGACGTCGAATCCGAGCGCCGCCAGCAACGCGGCGAAGGAGCCGTTGAGTTCGTAGCAGAAGCCGCCCCGGCGAGCCCCGACGATCTTGTCGAACAGCTGCTTCTCCTCCAGCACGATCTCCTCGCCCAGATGGATCGACAGGTTCTCGAACGGAACGGTCAGCAGATGACGGAGCTGCAACTCGCGCAGCACATCCATGGTGGGCCACGCGGGGTGGTCCGCCCCGATCCTGTGGAGATACGCGTCGGCCTGTGCGGAATTCATGACCTCAGTCTCTCGCGGCCCTCAGTTCGTCACCCGCCCCGACGACCGCGATCGCCCCGTCCCGGTCCGTCCGCAGCACCGTCGCGCCCTCGCCCCGCAAGGCCGCGACCGTGCTCGGCGCCGGATGGCCGTACGGGTTGTCCCTGCCGCACGAGATCAGCGCGAGTCGCGGCGCAACCCTCCGTATCAGCTCGGGATCCTGGTACGCCGACCCATGGTGGGCGACCTTGAGCACGTCCACGGGCCCCAGCCCGGCACCCTCAGCCGATTCCAACAGCGCCTCCTGCGCGGGTGGTTCGAGGTCGCCGAGCAGGAGCAGGGTCAGCCCCGCCGACCGTACGAACAAAGCGATGCTCGCGTCGTTCGGACCGTCCGGCAGGGGTGCCGGGTCCGGCCGAGGCCACAGCACCCGCCAGTCGAGCGCCTCGAGGCGGCGACGCTCCCCGGCCAGGGCGCGGATCACCGGAATGTGCCGGGCGGCCGCCCGGGCGCGGACGAACGCCGCCTGTTCCGGTGGCTCCTCGAACCCGGTCGTCTCGATCGCCCCCACCGACCGACCCCGCAGCACTCCCGGCAGCCCCGCGACATGGTCGGCATGGAAGTGGGTCAGCACGAGCAGCGGAACGCGGATGACACCGAGCGCGGTCAGGCATCGGTCTACCAGCACCGGATCGGGACCCGTGTCCACGACCACCGCCGTGCCGTGGCCCGCCGCGAGCACGGTCGCGTCCCCCTGCCCCACGTCGCACATCGCGAACCGCCAGCCCGGTGGCGGCCACCCGGTGATCACCCTTACCAGAGGTGGGGGCTGCACCACCACGAGCAGCAGCACCATGGCGCAGAGCCCGGCCAGCCACGGGCGCCGGAGAAGCCACCGCCCGGCGAGGACGAGGACCGCCGTCACGCCCGCCAGCAGCACCGCCCCTGCCCAGCTGCCGGGCCAGTCCACCGCACCGCCCGGCAGCGAGGCCCCGGTGCGCGCGATGCCGGCGATCCATTCGGCAGGCCAACTCGCGCACCACGCGAGCCCCTTGGCGGCCGGCATGGCCACCTGAGCCGCCGCCAGCGCGGCGAACCCCAGCACGGTGGCCGGTGCCACGGCGAACTCCGCGAGCAGGTTGCACGGCACCGCGACGAGACTCACACGCGCCGACAGCACCGCGACGACCGGCGCGCACAGCGCCTGCGCCGCGGCCGCGGCCGCCAATGCCTCGGCCAGTCGCGGCGGCACACGGCGCCGCCGCAATGCCGCGCTCCAGCGTGGAGCGACCGTGAGCAGGGCGGCGGTCGCCAGCACGGAGAGCAGGAATCCGTAACTCCGGGCGAGCCAGGGGTCCCAGAGAACGAGCAGCATGACCGCCGTGGCCAGCGCGGGAATCAGGGATCGGCGGCGCCCGGTGGCGAGGGCGAGCAGGGCGATCACCCCGCAGGCCGCGGCCCGCAGCACGCTGGGGTCGGGCCGGCACACGACCACGAACCCGAGCGTGAGCGCGCCGCCGAGCAGCGCCGTCCCCCGCAGCGGGATGCCGAGCCGGGGCGCGAGCCCGCGTCGCTCGGCCCGCTGCGCCAGACCGGCCGGGCCGACGACCAGGGCCAGGAGGATCGTGAAGTTCCCTCCGCTCACCGCGAGCAGGTGCGCGAGGTCCGTCTGTCCGAAGGCGTCGTCCAGCTCGGGCGTGACCCGCGAGGTGTCCCCTACGACCAGTCCGGGCAGCAGCGCCCGCGCGTCCGGACCGAGCCCGTCGGTCGCCTCACGCAGCCCGGCCCGCATCCGTCCCGCCCACCGTTGCGCCCCGGTCGGGCCGCCCACCACCCGGGGCGGTGCTCCGGCCCGTACGCGCACCACGGCGGCGATGTGATCGCTTCCGGTCAGCGCAGGTGCCAGCCGGGCGTCCACCCGCACCCGTGTGGAGGGCAGCAGAGCCAGCCACGGCGACCGTGCGGCTCCCTCGGCGATACCTTCCGAACCGCGCGGGGCCGCACGGGCGCTCAGGTCGACGACCATCAGCACCGGTGTGCGGGTCGCCACCACGGTCCCGTCTGCCTGCGTCAGCCGCCGGACCTCCCCGTCGAGCAGTACGGCGGTCGGTGTCGGGTGATCCCCCAGGATCCTGGGTCGGCTCAGGCGCGGGTCGGAGGTGAGCTCGATGTCCGCGGTCACCTCCGCGTGCCGGCTCGCCAGCGCGGGGACGGGCCCCCGCCGCAGATCCGCTCCCGCCAGCCCGGCGGAAGCCCCCGCGGCCGCGACGCAGAGCAGTGCCGCGGCCGCGGACACCGTCGGCCATGAGCCCCGGAGCCGATGACCGCCCCCGGCCCGACTCCACCGCGCCGCCAGCAAACCCCCGGCCGCCGCCAGGGCGACGATCACCACACCGGTGACCTGTGCGGCCGGGGCGCCCAGAGCCCAGGCGGCCGCCAGCCAGGCCCCCACGGCGGGCCCCGCCAACCGCAGATCCGCCGGCCCCTCCTGCCGTGGGTGCGCCTCCCCGGGCCCGCCGCGATCCGCACCGCGCCCGGCCGAGGGAGCCTGGCCGCGCGGCTCTCGAGACGGCGCCCTCGGTCCGACCGTGGTGTGGTCGCTCGGCGGCGCCTTGGGGTCGGCCAGGGCATACCCATCCGGCGGCGCCTTGGAGTCGTCGGCCGGGGCACCTTCACGCGGCAGCGCCTCGGAGCCGGCCGGGGCCCGTTCCCCCCGCAGCGCCGTCAGCCCGTGTGTGCCGTGATCCTTCGGCGGCCTCATGGCTGGACGAGTTTTCGTAGGTCGGCGAAGCGGCGCTCGCCGATGCCGTTGACGTTGCGGAGTTCGTCGACCGAGCGGAAGCCGCCGTGCTGGGAGCGGTAGTCGACGATGTGCTGGGCCAGCACGGGCCCCACCCCGGGCAGCGTGTCGAGCTGGTCCACGGTCGCCGTGCTGAGCGAGACCGGAGCGGCGGGTCCCGCACCGGCCGCCGATCGGCCGGCGACCGGGGCCGCCGGGTCCGTGCCCGGCGGGGGCGCGGGGCCGCCCACCACGATCTGCTCGCCGTCCACCAGAAGACGTGCACGGTTGAGGCCGTCGGTGTCCGTGCCCGGGCGTACTCCACCCGCCGCCCGCAGCGCGTCCGCGACCCTGGACCCGGCCGGGAGCCTGAGCAGCCCGGGCTTGCGCACCTTGCCGGCCACATCCACGACGACCGCCGCATCCGCCACACCAGTACCGCCCGAGGAGTGGGGATCGGGCGAGATCCCGGGCTCGGCCGACCGCTTGGCGCCGAGCGCGCCCGGCGCTCCGTATCGCGCCGCCGCCCGTACCACCTCCGGCGCCCGCACCTGTTCCGGACGGCCGGACCAGAAGTGCTGCACGGCGAAGACCACCGCCAACACGAGCAGTACCCCCAGCGCGGCCACGCTCTTGCGCTCCAGACCACACCTCGACTGCAGCCACAGCGGCATCCGCTCACGCAGGGCCGGCCCGAACCGCTCCCGCCACGTCACGCTCGTCGCCGCGCCGTGCGGCTGGGCGGCGGGCGCATCGAGGCCGTCGGCGCCGCGGGAAGCCGGGGGGATGCCCGGGTCCCGGTCCGCCCCCGGCGGACCGGTCCCCCGCGCCTTGTCATCCGTCGGCCCCTGGTCGAAGAGCGTCTCCGCGCGCAGGCGCAGTGCGTCGGCCGACGGGGTCTTGTGGTGCCGCCGCGGATGTCCCCGCGCGTGGCGCAGCCGGTGGAGTGTGCGGCCGTCGGAACCGGGGCCGCGGCCCGGACCGCTCGTGGGGACGGTGATGCGTGAACGTGATCGAATTGCCATGCGCCGAGGATCCGGCATACCGCCGCCCTCGCGATGATCTTGGTCAGTTTCCGGGGAAAACTCGCGAGTTGTGGATAACTCCGTCACCCACACGAGCGGCGATCGCCGGCGACCTGCGGTCGCTGTCCCGACAGGCTGCGCAGCTTCCGGGCGCGGAGCCCGGGCGCTGGAGGCGACTACTGCTTGCCCGCGACAAGCGCGAGGTCGCCGCGGTCGTTGCGACCAGTGGGTCGTCGCTCCACGGCCGTCGAGCAGTCCAGCCTCGGCCGGCAGCAGCGCGCCGCTACACACGGACACGATGCGCTCGGCGCACCAGGCGTGTTTCGCAGCCGGTTGATCAGACGGGGGGCGGGGTGGCGAGTGCCGTTGCCCCTGGACGAGCAGGGTCTGCGGCGTCTCGACCTCGGACTCTGTCGAGAGGCCGCATGAGGGCCGGCGACCTCCGGAGAACCTCGGCGCCGTCACCCGTGCGACGGCGGGTCAGCGCGGCGACACCACGGCCCCGAGCAGTCCGGGCCCCGTGTGCGCCCCGATCACCGCGCCGACCTCGCTCACATGCAGATCGGCCAGCCCGGGCACCCGCGCGCGCAGCCGGTCGGCGAGAGCCGACGCGCGTTCGGGGGCGGCGAGATGGTGGACCGCGATGTCGACCTGCCCGCCGCCCGCGCGCTCCGCCACGATCTCCTCCAGGCGCGCGATCGCCTTGGACGCCGTGCGCACCTTCTCCAGCAGCTCGATGCGTCCGCCGTTCAGTTGCAGCAGCGGCTTCACCGCGAGTGCCGAGCCCAGCAGCGCCTGCGCGGCTCCGATCCGGCCACCGCGCCGCAGATAGTCGAGCGTGTCGACGTAGAAGTAGGCGGAGGTGTCCTCGGCCCTCTTCTGCGCGGCGGTGACCGCCTCGTCGACCGTACCGCCGGCCTCCACGGCCTCAGCGGCGGCCAACGCGCAGAAGCCGAGGGCCATCGCGACCATCCCGGTGTCCACCACCCGCACCGGCACGGGGGCGTCGCGCCCCGCCAGCACAGCGGCGTCGTACGTTCCGGAGAACTCGGAGGAAAGGTGCAGGGAGACGATGTCCGTCGCGCCTCTCTCGGCGACCTCGCGATAGGTTTCGGCGAACTGCTCGGGGCTGGGCCGTGACGTGGTGACGGACCGTCGCTTCTGCAGGGCCTGGGCGAGGGAGCGGGCCGAGATCTCGGTCCCCTCCTCGAGCGCCTGGTCACCCAGCACCACGGTGAGCGGCACCGCGGTGATGCCGTGGCGCTCCATCGTCCGCGGCGGCAGGTAGGCCGTTGAATCGGTGACGATCGCGACATGGCGGGACATGAGCTGGAGGTTACCTGCCGGAACGCGCGGGTGGCAGCCCGGCCCCTCCTACCTGGTCGTGCCGTGGCGTCATCATGCGGTGTTCTCGGGTCGGGGCTTCCTCTGCCAGGGGTACACGGCCCGCTGTCCGGGCGGGGTGAGAGAGGGCCTGGACGGCCGGGACGACTCGCGCGCCGCTCGGGACTCGGGCGTCTCCGGCCAGGTCTGGCCGTCGGCGGCCGCGGCCTCGGGCGCCGGTGCCTCCGGCCAGGGCGCCGCGGCCGGCGTGGGCCGCTCCTTGGTCCAGTGACGCAACGCGCCCGCCTCCACGTCGATCTGCGCGCTCAGGGTGTCCAGGTCGTCGTCCGCGAACCGGCGGGCTCGGTCGTGTGCCGCCCAGCGCAGGGCGTCCGCGGACCGAGTGATCCGCTCGGTGCGCTCACGCAGTCCGGGCAGCCGTGAGACGAGCCTTCCCCTGTCCGGCTCGCTCTCCAGGCGTCGCAGCTCGGCGTCCAGTTCACGTCCGTGCGCACTCAGGCGCTCGAAGAGGCCCAGCGACTCCTTGAGGGACTCGTCCTCGGTGACACCCGCCTCCAGCGCGTCCTGTGTGACCCGCATGGACGTGCGCAGCGTCAGCCGGAGCTGGGCGAGTTCACCTGCCGGGCCCGGCTGGGCGAGGGTCCTGGCACGCAGGGTGGTGTCCTCCACCGTGCGCCGGGCCTGGGCGATCGTGCGGTCCACGCCGCGCTTGGCCGCGCCGACCGCCTTGACCGTCGCATAGATCCCGAGCACGGCGCACAGCAGGAACAGGAGCGCGATGACAGTCAAGACGGTTCCCACGACGCTCCTCCTCCGGCGGGCCATGGCGGTGGCTGCACCGCTTCTTCCACGGTAAACGCAGCGGGCAGGCCCAGGGTTCCGTCAGAACCCGAACCTGCCCGTAGGCGACTGCCCCGGCATCGGCGGATACTGCCTGCCGGGCCGATCGGACCGACCGGCGCGCATTACGCCGTGACGATGTTCACCAGCTTCGGCGCGCGCACGATCACCTTGCGGATCTCGGCGCCGCCCAGCGCCGCGACCACCTTCTCGTCGGCCAGCGCCACCTTCTCCAGCTCCTCATCGGAGATCGACGGAGGAACCTCCAGGCGCGCCTTCACCTTGCCCTTGACCTGGACCACGCAGGTCACGGTCTCGTCCACGACGTACGCCGGGTCGGCGACCGGGAAGTCCTGGTGGACGACCGAGCCGGTGTGGCCCAGCCTGCGCCACAGCTCCTCGGCGATGTGCGGGGCCAGCGGCGCGATCAGCAGCACCAGGGCGTCGGCGACCGAACGCGGCACCGCCCCGCCCGCCTTGGTCAGGTGGTTGTTCAGCTCGGTGATCTTGGCGATGGCCGTGTTGAACCGCAGACCTTCCAGGTCGTGGCGCACGCCGTCGATCGCCTTGTGCAGGGCACGCAGGGTGTCCTCGTCGGGCTCGGCGTCGGTGACGGTGACCTCGCCGGTGGCCTCGTCCACGATGTTGCGCCACAGCCGCTGAAGCAGCCGGAACTGGCCCACCACGGCCCGGGTGTCCCACGGCCGCGACACGTCCAGCGGACCCATCGCCATCTCGTACAGGCGCAGCGTGTCGGCACCGTACTCGGCGCAGATCTCGTCCGGAGTGACGGCGTTCTTCAGGGACTTGCCCATCTTGCCCAGCAGACGGCTGACCTTCTCGCCCTGGTAGTAGTACGCGCCGTCGCGCTCCTCCACCTCGGCGGCCGGCACCGCGATGCCGCGGCTGTCGCGGTAGACGTAGGCCTGGATCATGCCCTGGTTGAACAGCTTGTGGAACGGTTCGGCCGAGGAGACATAGCCCAGGTCGTACAGGACCTTGGACCAGAACCGCGCGTACAGCAGGTGCAGCACGGCGTGCTCGGCGCCGCCGACGTACAGGTCGACACCGCCGTGCGGCATGCCCTCGCGAGAGCCCATCCAGTAGCGCTCGATCTCCGGGTCGACCAGTTTCTCGTTGTTGTGCGGGTCCAGGTAGCGCAGCTCGTACCAGCAGGAACCGGCCCAGTTGGGCATGGTGTTGGTCTCGCGGCGGTACTTCTTCGGCCCGTCGCCCAGGTCCAGGGTGACGTTGACCCACTCCTCGTTGCGCGACAGCGGGGTCTCGGGCTGCGTGTCCGCGTCGTCCGGGTCGAAGGTGCGCGGCGAGTAGTCCTCGACCTCGGGGAGCTCCAGCGGCAGCATCGACTCGGGCAGCGCGTGGGCGACGCCGTCCTCGTCGTAGACGATCGGGAAGGGCTCGCCCCAGTAGCGCTGGCGGCTGAACAGCCAGTCACGCAGGCGGAAGTTGACGGTGCCCTGGCCGATGCCCTTGCGCTCCAGCCACTCGGTGATGCGCGCCTTGGCGTCGACGACGTTCAGGCCGTCCAGCGAAACGCCCTCACCGGAGGAGTTCACGATCTTCGCGTCGTACGCGACGAAGGCGTCGTCCCAGGTGGAGGGGTCGGTGCCGCGGCCGTCGGTGGGTTCGACGACACAGCGGACCGGCAGCTCGAAGGCGCGCGCGAAGGCGAAGTCGCGGCTGTCGTGCGCCGGGACTGCCATGATCGCGCCGGTGCCGTAGCCCATCAGCACATAGTCGGCGATGAAGACGGGGATCTTCTCGCCGCTGACCGGGTTGGTGGCGTACGCGCCCGTGAAGACGCCGGTCTTGTCCTTGGCCTCGGCCTGCCGCTCGACGTCGGACTTCGAGGCGGCCTGGGCGCGGTAGGCGGCGACGGCCTCGGCGGGCGTGGCATGGCCGCCGGTCCACACCTCGTGCGTGCCCTCCGGCCAGGCCTCGGGGGTGAACTTCTCGACCAGCGGGTGTTCGGGCGCCAGCACCATGTAGGTGGCGCCGAACAGGGTGTCCGGGCGCGTGGTGAAGATCGTGACGGCTTCGCCGTCGATCGGGAAGTCGACGCGGGCGCCCTCGGAGCGGCCGATCCAGTTGCGCTGCTGGAGCTTGATGGCCTCGGGCCAGTCCAGCTCGTCCAGGTCCTCCAGCAGCCGGTCGGCGTAGGCGGTGATGCGCATGTTCCACTGGCGCAGGTTGGCCTTGAAGACGGGGAAGTTGCCGCGTTCGGAGCGGCCGTCGGCGGTGACCTCCTCGTTCGCCAGGACGGTGCCCAGGCCGGGAGCCCAGTTGACGGGCGCGTCGGAGGCGTAGGCCAGGCGGTACTCGCTCAGGATGTCCGCGCGCTCGGTGACGCTCAGCTCGTTCCACGCGCGCGTGGTGCCCGGAATCGCGCGCTCACCCGACTCGAACTGGGCGATCAACGCGGAGATCGGGCGGGCCTTGCGGGCCTCCTCGTCGTACCAGGAGTTGAAGATCTGGACGAAGATCCACTGGGTCCACTTGTAGTAGTCCGGGTCGATCGTGGCGAACGACCGGCGCTTGTCGTGGCCCAGGCCCAGCCGGCGCAGCTGCGCCTTCATGTTCTCGATGTTGGCCTCGGTGGACACGCGCGGGTGCGTGCCGGTCTGCACGGCGTACTGCTCGGCGGGCAGGCCGAAGGCGTCGAAGCCCAGGGTGTGCAGGACGTTGTGGCCGGTCATGCGCTGGAACCGGGCGAAGACGTCGGTGGCGATGTAACCCAGGGGGTGGCCGACGTGCAGGCCCGCACCGGAGGGGTACGGGAACATGTCCATGATGTACTTCTTGGGCCGGGCCGCCAGTTCGGGGTCGCCGGCCAGGTCACCCTTGGGGTTCGGCGCCTCGTAGGTACCCTCGGCGTCCCAGAAGTCCTGCCAGCGTGCCTCGATCTCGGCAGCCATGGCGGCCGTGTAGCGGTGCGGCGCGGCCTCCGCCGACGCGGCGGCAGTGGCAGCGGGGTTCGTCTCGCTCATGATCCTCAAAGCTCCATCGATCGTCTCTGCCGGCGGCTGCGACATCCAAGAAACGAAAAATCCCCTCGCACAGGAGGGGACGCCGCGCCGATGCCGACCATCCGATGCACCGGTGGTCGGGACTGATCAGCGCGGCCCGCTAAGCAGAAGGCGTACGGCACGCATGACGTCAGGGTACCCCAGCGTCCGAGCGGGCCGCGACGGGCTTGATGGCGGCACACCCGGATGCGTGGGGACTGAACCCAACGAGGAGCGGATCCGTACTCAGTCTTCGACGGTCGAGTTGTGAAGGACTCGAAAAGCTGAACAAGGTTCAATTGTTACTTCGCGTAACGGCAGCTATTCGGACATCACAACCGCCCCGTTGCCCTCAGGTAACAACGCAATAACTCAAACCTCGTACCGCTCGGTTTGGAGCCCCTTTAGAGTGCGGCAGCGGGACCGCCTTCCCGAAACTGTTCGGAGTTGCCCCCCATGAACCCTCCACGTAGTAACAGCTCGCTTCCCAAGCCGGGCCGCTCGGCCTACGGCGTGGCGTCGGCTGTGGTACTGCTGCTCATACCCGTCATCGTGCTCGCCGGCGGAAACGCAGTCCGGGACTTCCTCAACTTCGGAGCGGGTGTCCTCTCGCTCGTCTCCCTCAGCTGCTCGGTGATCTGGGGGCTCGTCGCCCAGGACCGTATCTTCCTCAACATCCGCCAGCGGATCGTGGCGCAGGCCGTGCACCGGACGACCGCGGTGGCCTCGATCGCGTTCCTCCTGGTGCACATCACGGTCAAGCTGGCCCTCGACCACACCGTGCTGATCGCCGCGCTGATCCCCTTCAGCCTGGGCGTCAGCGGCTCGGCCGGACTCATCGGCCTCGGCTCCCTGGCGGGACTGCTCATGATCTTCGTGGGCGTCACCGGCGCCCTGCGCAGCAACTTCGCCTCCCCGGCGCCGGTCGCCGCGCGCTGGCGGGCGATGCACATGCTGGCCTACCCCGCATGGTGCGCCGCGCTGATCCACGGCCTGTACGCGGGACGCGCGGCGAAGCCGTTCTTCACGGTGTCGTACGAGCTGTGCCTGCTCGGGGTCATGGCGGCGCTGGGACTGCGCGCGGCCCCGCGCCCGTTCAAGCGGAAGGTGGCCGACCGCATCTTCGCGTTCATCGACACCGCCGACCGGCCGGGGCGCGGCGAGCTGGACGCCAGCCGTGCCCGCAACGCGGGGGCCGCGTCAGCCCTGGCGGGCTTCAAAACGGGCTCTGCGGGCCGCGGCGGCACCGACACGGGCCTGATCCCCCCGCAGCCCTCCGCGCCCCTCTACGAGGCCCCTCCGGCCCGCACCATGACCCCGGAGCCCGGCAACGGCTTCGCGGCCGCCTACCGGGTCGTCTCGGGCACCCCGCGCGCGCAGCGCCCGATGACGCCCGACGCCACCCAGCGCATGGACCTGCCCCTGGACATGCAGGCCACCGAGGCGATGCCCCGGGTCGACGGCGCGAACAGCACCTCCGGCAGCTGGCCGATCCCCTCGCCGCCGCCCGTCGGCGAGGCGCCGCCCTCCGCGTACGACCCCCTCCAGGACACCGGCTACACCATCCCGGCCTATGGCAATCCGGGATACAACGGGTACGGCGCGAGTGAGATGTACGACACGGGTGAGACGAACGCCGCCTACGGCACGTACAACTCGAACAACACGTACAACAGCGGTCCCGCGACGGAAACGCTTCCCGGCGCCTACGACACGCCGGGGGCCGGTGAACCCTGGAACGCGCCTTCCGGAGGCTTTTAAGTGAACGAGGCCCTGCCCGACGTCCCAGAGGTCCGCGTGGTCGGGCTTCCGCAGCTCACGTCGGGCTTCGACCTTGTCGAGAGACTCGACCTGCCGATGCACCTCAAGGTGCACGGCCCGCTCGAGCCGATGGGCGGCGAGCAGCTCGCACAGCTGGCCGAGCAGATCTCCCTGAAGGGGCGCGGCGGCGCCGGCTTCCCCTTCCACAAGAAGCTGCGGTCGGTCGCCGAGTCGGCGATCCGCCGTGGCATCCGGCCCGTGGTGGTCGTCAACGGAAGCGAGGACGAGCCGGCCTGCCGCAAGGACACGGTGCTGATCAACCGTGCCCCGCACCTCATCCTGGACGGCGCCCTCCTGGTCGCCGAGGCCCTCGGAGCGCGGCAGCTCGTAGTCGGCGTGACCCGGTCCTCCACCGAACGCTCGATGGAGCAGGCGCTGGCCGAGCGCGGACTGAGCGACCGGCGCGGCGCGCCCATACGCGCGCGCGTGCAGCGCAACCCGGTCCGCATGGTCACCGGCGCCGCGGCGTCTTTGATCCGTTCCATCGACGGCGGGCCGCCCATCCCGCCCGGACGCAAGACCAGCGCCTCACAGAGCGGCGTGGGCGGCGCACCCACCCTGCTGTCGAACGCCGAGACGTTCGCCCAGCTGGCGATCGCCGCGCGGATCGGCGCGGAGCGCTACTGCAACACCGGTCTGTACGACGAGCCCGGTACCGTCATGCTCACCGTCTCCGGTGCCGTCAACCGCCCCATGGTGATCGAGGTCCCCACGGGCGTGCCGTTGCGGTACGTGCTCCAGCTGGCCGGCGCCCCGCCGGCCCCGCAGGGCGTGCTGACCGGCGGTTACCACGGCAAGTGGATCGACGCGGTGACGGTCAACGAGGCGATCGTCTCGCGCAACTCCCTGGACGCCGTCGGCGGCTCGCTCGGCGCCGGCGCGATCCTCCCCATCAGCCAGGAGACCTGTCCGCTCGGGGAGTCCCTGCAAGTGGCCAAGTGGCTGGCCGAGGAGAGCGCGGGCCAGTGCGGCCCCTGCTACCTCGGACTGCCCGCCGCCGCTCGCGGCATGGAGGACATCCTCAACGGCGGTGGTCCGGCCGCCCTGGAGGCCCTCAAGCAGGTCGCCAAGGCCGTGAAGAGGCGTGGCGCCTGCTCCCACCCGGACGGCTCCGCGATGTTCCTCGAGTCGACCATCAAGGCGTTCACGGACGACCTGGCGGCCCACGTCCTCGGCAACGGCTGCGGCAGGCCCGTGGAGGGCGTGCTGCCGCTCTTCCAGGGCGGTCGCGCCCCCACGGGGATCCCGGGCGGCGGCCAGGCCGAGCCCGAGGCGGGCGCCAGCCGGCAGAAGATCTACGTCGACTGGACGCTGTGCCGCGGCCACGGCCTGTGCGCGGACATCCTCCCGGAGGTCTTCGAACTGGGGGCCGACGGCTTCCCGACGGTCGCCCAGGCGCCGGTGCCGCGGTACGCGGAGGCCAAGGCGCTGCGGGCCGTGCGCCGCTGCCCCGCGCTCGCGCTGCGGATCGAGGAGGACACCCGGTCCTCCGCGCCGGCCCGCAACAACCTCCCGGTGCTGTCACAGGGCCGCGGGCGCCGGGCGCTCGGCCGCTGAGGCAACGGCTCGGCCTCTGACCGAGACACCGACGGCGGGCCGCCCCGCTCGGGGCCGCCCGCCGTCGGTGTCTTTGTGCGCCGTACGCCTCTGCGGTCCCATACGACGAAGGCGGTCCATCCGATCGGATGGACCGCCTTCAATTCCTGTGGAGCTAAGGAGAATTGAACTCCTGACCTCCTGCATGCCATGCAGGCGCTCTACCAACTGAGCTATAGCCCCTTGCGGCCACGCGGCGGAGCCGCATGCTGACCGTGTCGCCCGGTTTCCCCGGCGGCGACGCCAACATTACACGGTCCACCGGGTGAAACACCAAATCGTTTCCGTGGGGCGCGTGGACGGCCCGCCCGAGGCCGTTTCCGCGCTCGCGGGGTGCCCCGGGTCAGGCCGTGGCGAACGAATAGAAGCGTTTGAGCGTGCAGTGCTCGTCGAGGAGGCGGCCGTAGATCGGCTCGCCCTCCAGCTCCCGGTAGGTCTCGATCGGGTCGCCTTTTATGATCAGCGCCCTTGCGCATTCCTCGCACCAGTACTGGTAGTCCGGGTTGACCGGTTCCATGTCCCGGACGATCGGAGTACCGCTACCGCACCAGTCGCACTTCCGCCTGTGTGCACCCATCGATCAGCTCCAGCTGTGGCCGCAGGCCGTGCACACGTAGGAGATGCCGCCGTTGTCGCCGAGGACCTGGGCGACGTGGGACGAGCCGCAGGAAGGACAGTCGAGGAGGGTGGCTTTCCGACGTGTCACCGCCACTGCGAGGAGATCGTGGACCTCCCCGCGGATGCTCGCAGGCATCACTACTCCCTCCCGTCGGGCGGCGCCCCCTTCCGGCCGTTTGATTCTGCCACGGCCGGAGCAATACGGTCAGCGACGCCTTCGTACCAGTCCGGACACGGCCCCCGGCGTGACCGTCGCGGCCAGCGCGTGCCTGCACAGGGGGAGCGCATCCGAAGAGGTATACGCCCTCGGGGCCCAAGTGACTCAAGCCGGTTCAAGGACAGTGTGCCGAAGACCGCGGCACCGATCAGCTGACCGAGCTGGGCACGCCGACCGCGGAGAGCGCGGAGATCACCGCGGAGGCGGCGAGGTACAGCCAGGGCCACGGCGGCCGGTCCTCCTGCCGGCCGAGCAGGAGCGGCACGGTCAGCGGCGAGACGGCGGCTCCGAGCAGCATCGGCGGGCGCGTCCAGACCACGCGGACGTCCGAGGCCGTCGGCGCCGTCGCGCGGCAGGACGCGCCGCCCCCGAGCACCGGCCCGGCGGCCGCGCCGGTGGCCCGAGGACGGCCGGGAACCCGCCGAGTGCCGTCGCTCTCGCCCGCGCCTCGCCGGTGGAGATGACGCTCCATCAGGCCGGGGACCCCTCGATCGTCACGACCGGCCTGCCCGGCTCCTGCACCAGCCGGAAAGCGATCAACTGCCCGGAATGCGCGGCGAGTCCGCACGCCTGCGAGGCCGCCGTGACCAGCCGAGGGGCCGAGTGGCGCATCACTGATCATCGGTACGGCACAGGTGATGGCGTATCCGGCGACCACCAACCTCGGCCCGGCGCCACCCGCGTGGAGCCGGGAACCGATCGTGGGACCGCCACGTTCACGGTGAAGACGTCGGGCAGGGCCATGAACCGCGCGGTGGGCACGACCGCCGGCAGTCGGCCGGGGCGATTGTCAGTGGCGGGGGTTTTACTGGTCACAGGTCGGGGCGCGGGATGCGGATCCGGGACTCGCAGGACTTGTCGTCGTCATGCCGCAGAGCCTGGCGACGGCTGGATACAGGTGACGAGAGCCCGTCGATGCTGGTGCGGCCAGCGTCTGGCAGCGACGGCTCTTGTATCGACCACGGACGACGGGGGACATGATGACGAGGACGACGACACAACGCCGCAGGCCGGAGCCGGCCGTCTTCCCGCGCGGCAGGCGGGCCAGGGTGACGCCTGACGAGGTGGGCATGCCGCCGGGGCTGCGGTGCCGGGCGCCGGGCCCGCGCCGGGAGGAGGTGGCGCGGCTCTCCGGCGTGGGCGTCAGCTGGTACGCCCGGCTCGGAGCGGGGCCGCCCGATCAGGGCCTCCCCGCAGGGCCTGGCGCAGCGGACCGGCCCGGACATCCAGACCCTCATCGGCGCCCCCGGCCCCATCCGGCGGTCGTCTGCCACCGGCCCTACGACGTCCTGGCCAACGATCCCGCCGACCGCGCCCTCTTCCCGGGCCCCGTGATCCCGGAGATCCGGGCCGCGAACGAGCGGTGGGCGAGCGGCGAGGTGATACCGCCCGGACCGCGGGCGAAGACACAAGGCGGTGCCGCCGCCAACGCCGAGGCGGCGGCTGCGCTCGCCGTCCGGCGTGGCACCGGCGGAGGTGAGGTGAGGCGCCTCACCCACTGAGAAATCCGCCATGAAAAAATCCCGCCACTCGCGGGACGGGATCTTCTGTACCGATCTTTGACAACTCAAGAGTGTCGATCCGTGGAGCTAAGGAGAATTGAACTCCTGACCTCCTGCATGCCATGCAGGCGCTCTACCAACTGAGCTATAGCCCCTGGCGTTCTTCCCGCTCGGCGGGGCGAACAAGAAGAACTTTAGCCTGCGACCTGCCGGAAAGTGAAATCCGGGCCCGCACCTGGTGAGGAGGTGTCAGTCGTCGTCGCCGAGGACCGGTTCCGGCAGTGTGCCCGCGTTGTGCTCCAGGAGGCGCCAGCCACGCACGCCTTCGCCGAGGACCGACCAGCAACAGTTGGAGAGACCGCCGAGGCTCTCCCAGTGGCGGGCCTCCAGGCCGAGCAGCCGGCCGATGGTGGTGCGGATCGTGCCGCCGTGGCTGACCACCACGAGGGTGCCGTCCTCGGGGAGCTTCTCGGCATGCCGCAGCACCACCGGGGCGGCGCGGTCGGCTACCTCGGTCTCCAGTTCGCCGCCGCCGCGGCGCACGGGCTCACCGCGCTTCCAGGCGGCGTACTCCTCGCCGTACCGGGCGATGATCTCCTCGTGGGTCAGCCCCTGCCAGACGCCCGCGTACGTCTCGCGCAGGCCCTCGTCGAGGGTGACCTCCAGGCCGGTGAGGGCGGCCAGCTCGGCGGCGGTGTCGGCGGCTCGCCTGAGGTCGGAGGCGACGATGGCGTCCGGCTTCAGGGAGGCGAGCAGACGGGCGGCGCGGCGGGCCTGGCCGATGCCGGTCTCGGTCAGCTCGACGTCCGTGGAGCCCTGGAAGCGGCGCTCCACGTTCCACGACGTCTGGCCGTGGCGCCACAGGATGAGGCGGCGGCCCCGGCCCTTCCTCCCGGCCTCGGCGCCCGGGGCGGTCACCGCAGCTCCCCGCCCAGCTCGGCGTTCAGCCCGGCGGCGTCCCCGGCGGCCTGCAGCCGGGCGTGCTCCTCGGCCTTGCCGCGGGTGGCCGTGGCGTCGGCGGGCAGCTCCAGCTCGGGGCAGTCCTTCCACAGCCGCTCCAGGGCGTAGAAGACGCGCTCCTCGCTGTGCTGCACATGCACGACGATGTCGACGTAGTCCAGCAGGACCCAGCGGGCCTCGCGGTCGCCCTCGCGGCGCACCGGCTTGGCACCGAGTTCCTTGAGCAGCCGCTCCTCGATCTCGTCGACGATCGACTTGACCTGGCGGTCGTTGGGCGCGGAGGCCAGCAGGAAGGCGTCCGTGATCGACAGCACCTCGCTGACGTCGTAGGCGATGATGTCGTGCGCGAGCTTGTCGGCGGCCGCCTGAGCGGCGGTGTTGATGAGCTCGAGAGAGCGGTCCGTGGCGGTCACTACGAGGCTTTCGGTCGGCGGTCAGTGATACCTCAAGGGTCTCACGGACCGCCGACGGCACCCCATGTGATTAACGGGGCACTCCCCGCGCCCGGCGTGTGGCCCGCGTCACGAGCTCGCCTTGAAATTCTGGCCGAGTACGACGGAGACGTTGGCGTTCGAGGTGACCTTGCCCTTCTGCACGGCGCTGGTGGGCAGGCCCAGGGTCTTGGTGACCTCGATCGCGTTCTCCTTGTCGCCGTCGTCGGCGTACGTGACCCGGGACGCAGTCTGGGCGGCTGCGGTGCCGGCGTCGATGAAGGTGTAGCCGCCGTTGACGAGGACGACACGGGCCTGCTCCGCGGCGCCCTTGGAGCCGGTGGCGTTCTGGATGCCGACCCGCACGGCGTCGCCGGCCTGGGGGCTCTTCACCGTGCCCCCGAGCAGGGTCTTGACCACGGAGTCGGTGGCCTTGTCGCCGACGTTGCCGTCGGACCCGACCGGCAGCAGTGCGGTCTTGTAGGCGCCTTCCTTGGCGCGGTCGGCGAGTTTGGCGAGGAAGCTGCCGAGGTCCTTGTCGTTCAGGGGCGGGTCGAGGATCTGGGCGAGCGTCTGCACGGTGGTGGTCGCGGCCTGCGGGTCCGAGGACAACTTGCGCAGCACGCCCTGCATCACCTGGCCGAACCGCTCCAGCTGGGCGTCCTGGGACTCGCCGGGGGCACGGTAGGTGGCGTAGGCGACGGCCATCTTGCCGCTGAGGGTCTGGCTCTGCCCCTTGTGCACGAGGGGGGAGCCGCCCTTCTTCTTGTCCGGGTCGGGGACGTCGGTGTCGGTGGTGACCTCGATGTTGCCGACGAGTTCGACGAGGTTGTTGAGGTAGGGGGTGTCGAGACGCCAGGAGCCCTCGATCCTGGTGCCCAGGACGGAGTCGATGGCGTCGCTCGTGCCGGAGGAGCCGTCGTCGGCGACCGATTTGGCGAGGGTGGTCGTGGTGCCGTCGTCGGAGGTCAGCGCGAGGGAGTTGGGGAGCAGGACGGTGGCGCCCTGTTTGATGGTGGTGTTGTCGACGAGCAGCGCGGTGGAGGTGCCGCCGCCCTTGGTGTTGTGCAGGTGGACGACGAGCACATCGCGGTTCTGGGCGCCCGTGGCCGTGGTCGTGGCGGACTTGCCGCCGGAGGAGGTGCCGGGCAGCTTGCCCGCGTACCAGAGGTAGCCGGCGCCGCCGACGGCCGCGAGGGCGAGGACCACGACGAGGGCGACGATCCGGCTGCGGGCGCGGCGCTTGGCCTCCTCGCGGCGCTCGGTGCGGTTCTCGGTGAACTTCAGCCAGTCGATGACGTCTTCGGAGTCGCCGTCGGGCTCCTCTACGAAGGCGAACTGCTCGGTGCGGTAGTCGCGGTCGCCGTGCGGCGCCCCCGGGGCCCTCCCGCTCCGTCCCGTCTCGTCGCCGTCGGCGAAACCGGCCGGGTCGTCGGCGTGCGCGGGCCCTCTGTCGTCCGGGCCCGCCTGCTGGGGGATGTAGGCCGTCGGTTCACCAACGCGGGGCTGCTGTCCGCTCGTTGATGTCCGGCCGTACGGGTCGTAGCCGCCAGCCGTGGTGGTGCCGTACGGGGCGTAGGGGTCGTACGAGGCGGTAGGGGGCCGGGTGCCGGTGTCGTGGGAGGACACGGGCTGCTGCTGACCGGTGTGGTACGGCGGCGCGGGCTGCTGCTGACCGGTGTGGTACGGCGGCGCGGGCTGCTGCTGACCGGTGGGATACGGCGGCGCGGGCTGCTGCCGGCCGTTCGCATAGGGGTCGTAGCCGTAGCCCTGGGACTGCTGGGGCTGTTGCGTGCCGTAGGGGTCGTGGTCCTGCGGGGTGCGCTGCGCCGGCACCTGCCGGTACACAGGCTGCCCGAACTCGTCGTAACCGACGAGTTCGTACGGGTCGCTGCCCGTGTACCCGTCGTATCGGTCGTTCACCGGTGCCCCTCTCGGCTCACTCGCCGCGGTACAGCTGCCGTTTGTCGATGTAGCGCACCACACCGTCCGGCACCAGATACCAGACGGGTTCGCCCTTGGCGACTCTCGCACGGCAGTCTGTGGACGAGATGGCCAGCGCGGGAACCTCGACCAGCGAGACGCCACCCTCGGGAAGACCGGGGTCGGCCAGGGTGTGGCCGGGGCGGGTCACGCCGATGAAGTGTGCGAGGGAGAACAACTCGTCCGTGTAGCGCCAGGTGAGGATCTGGCTGAGCGCGTCGGCGCCGGTGATGAAGAAGAGGTCGGTGTCGGGGTTCAGGGCCTTCAGATCACGCAGGGTGTCCGTGGTGTAGGTGGGGCCGCCGCGGTCGATGTCGATGCGGCTGACCGAGAACTGGGGGTTCTCGGCGGTCGCGATGACCGTCATCAGATAGCGGTCCTCGGCCGCGGAGACCTTGCGGTCCGTCTTCTGCCACGGCTGGCCGGTGGGAACGAACACCACCTCGTCGAGGTGGAACTGCGCGGCGACCTCGCTGGCCGCGACGAGGTGCCCGTGGTGGATCGGGTCAAACGTCCCGCCCATGACGCCGAGGCGGCGTTTGCCGGGGTTCGACGGCCCGTTCCCGGGGCCGGTTCGCGTGCCCTTCGCCGGACCGGTGGGCATGTGCTGCTCTCCCATGCGTGCAGACCCTACCGGCCCGACCGGGGGCAACCGGCCGACAGGTCCCCGCGGGCGGCCGGGACCGGGCCCCGTGCCGGACTCAGCGGTCGCGGTTGAAGCGGGTGGTGATCCACAGCAGCAGCAGCAGGATGACGAGGGCGCCGCCGCCCGTCATGAAGGGGCTGATGCTCGCGTGGCGCTCGGTCTCGCCGCCCTCGGCGAGGGTGGCCAACTGGGCAGCGGTGCTGTGGAAGCTCATCTTCGGCAGAACCTATCCGGTGTGGGCGGAATAAAGACGTCGCCTCATCGTATGCGGGGGCCGTCACGCCGATCACCCCGACTCCGCCGTTTCACGCCGACTCCGCCGCCACGGAGGGCCGTGGCGGGACGGAGGCCGTCCGCATCCGCTGGTCACTTGCGCCTGTAGCCGCTCAGCAGGAACCACGCGGCCAGGACGCAGCCGACGACCATCACGATCAGCACGACGCGGAGCAGGTTGCCCGTGCCCTGTCGATCGGCGGCCAGTGCGGCCTCGGCGAGCCAGGTGGCGGACATGTGCTCCATGGGATCACTCCTTGTGGTGTGCTGCCCTGCCACGGTATCTCCGCCTAGGCTGGACCCCGCTTCGGGGCACACGGATCGCCGCTCACCGGGTGATGGTCCACGGAGCGGTGACCCAATGATCGATCGCAGATCGAGCGCAGGTACATCACAGATCCATGGCCGGCACTTCGCGGCTCCATCGCGCGGTGAGCCATCAAAAAACATGGGGGAACACATGTCCGACGACGGTCTTGAGCAGAACGCTTCCGACAACGGGCACGGCGTGCCGAGCAGGCGGCGCAGGCGCTTTCCGGGGATCTCCTCGCGGGCGTACGAACACCCGGCGGACCGTTCGGCCCTGGTGGCCCTGCGCCGGCTCAGCGGTTTCGACACGGTCTTCAAGGCGCTCAGCGGTCTGCTGCCCGAGCGGAGCCTGCGGCTGCTGTTCCTCTCCGACTCGGTCCGGGTCTCGGACGCGCAGTTCGCCCACCTCAACGACATGCTGCGGGACGCCTGTTACATCCTGGACGTCGAGAAGGTCCCGCCGATGTACGTCACACAGGATCCGCAGCCGAACGCGATGTGCATCGGCCTGGACGAGCCGATCATCGTCGTGACCACCGGGCTCGTGGAGCTGCTGGACGAGGAGGAGATGCGGGCGGTCGTCGGCCACGAGGTGGGGCACGCCCTGTCCGGCCACGCCGTCTACCGGACGATCCTGCTGTTCCTGACCAGCCTCGCCGTCCGGGTCGCGTGGATCCCGCTGGGCAATCTCGCGATCATGGCGATCGTGACCGCGCTGCGGGAGTGGTTCCGCAAGTCGGAGCTGTCGGCCGACCGGGCCGGGCTGCTGGTCGGGCAGGATCTGAGGGCCTCGATGCGCGGGCTGATGAAGATCGCGGGCGGGAACCATCTGCACGAGATGAACGTGGACGCGTTCCTGGAGCAGGCCGAGGAGTACGAGGCCGGGGGCGACCTGCGCGACTCCGTGCTGAAGATCCTGAACGTCCTGCCGCGTACGCATCCCTTCGCGGCGGTGCGCGCCGCCGAGCTGAAGGAATGGGCCGGCTCCCGCGACCACCAGCGGATCATGGACGGTCACTACCCGCGGCGCAGCGAGGACAAGGACACCTCGGTCTCGGACTCCTTCCGGCAGTCGGCGGCCCACTACGCCAACGATGTGAAGCAGTCCAAGGACCCGCTGATGAAGCTAGTCAGCGACATAGCGGACGGCGCGGGCGATCTCGGGGGCCGGGTGCGGCGGGGCTTCGCGGGCTTCACCAGCGGCTCCCCCAAGGACTCACCGCGCGACCACGGGGACAGCCGCCCCGGCGACAGCCCCTCCGGCGACACCCGCCCGAGCGAGGGTCATCCGGACGACGACGCCCCCGAGAGCAAGGGCTGAGACTCCGCGGCTCGGCTCCCGGGCGCGTCCCACCGGAGGTGACCGGACCGCGTCCGCCAAGATGCCTCAGCGGCCGCCTGGGGCGCCCGGCCGCATTGCCCGGGGTCGGGGCCGGGGCGCCGGCCGCCGGCCGGGCTCCTGGGCGCCGGCAAGGGCTCCCGCGGCGTCAGATCTTCGGTTCCGCGTTGGACGACAGGGTGCCGCACAGGGCCGTGGCGTTGTCCGTCGCGTACGGATCCGTACCGGCGGGTCCGCCCGCCTTGGCGGTCTGCCCCGCGAGCAGTGGACGCAGGTGGTCCGCGGTGTCGTCGGCGCAGGCGAGCGGGCCCGCCTGAACGTAGGAGGCGAGCAGCTCGGCCTGGTGCATCCGCAGGTCGTCGCGGTTGAAGCGGAAGGTCAGCTCCCGCCGGACGGTGAACAGGGAGGCCTTCGCCTTCGCATCGGAGCCGGTCGGCTTCAGCGCGTAGACCAGGGTGTGGTCGGCCGTGACCTCCAGCGCGTCGGAGCTGGACTCCGCCACGTCCAGCGTGCCCTGGACGCGGATCTGGCGGTCGGCCAGCCGTACCTGTGACGGGTCGAAGCGGACGAGCCAGCCGGTGGGCGAGTGCCGCCCGTCCGCGGCCGGGCGGTAGAAGCTCTGGTCGAACTGTGCGAGCTGTTCCGGGTCGACCAGGACGCGTACCGAGCGCACGGCGTCGCCGGTGAGGACGTCCTCGTCGAGCGCGGACGCGACGAGATAGTCCTTCGCGGTGGTGACGGCGGCGACGACCTGGCTCTCGGAGAAGTGCGCGGTGCGCCGGGTCGCGGGCAGGGTGAAGCCCTTGGCGCCGATGCGGAACTGGGCGGCGGGGCTGTGCGCGTACAGCGCCTCGGGGTCCGTCGAGCCGGGCACGGCGGACTGGGGAGCCAGTGGTATCACCGTCATCCGCAGCGGCTCGGCGAGCTGGGCGTTGGGCGCCTGGTAGGAGTGGCGCACTCCCATGTAGATGGCGGTGCCGAAGGCGAGCGCTATGAGCAGCACGAGGATCAGCGCCTGCCGGGACAGTCCGCGGTGCAGCGCCGGGCGGCGGCGTACGGCCGGGGCGTGGTCGGCCATCCGCTCCCGTGCGGAGTACTCCTGGAGGCGGGCAGCCCGGACGAACGACTCGTCGAACACGACGGATCGGTACTCGTCCTCGCCACCGCCGGGAGCACCCTCGGGCGTCCCCTCAGGTGGGTCTCCAGGCCCGCCCATACCTTCAGGGTAGGTCTCCCGGAGCCCGGGTAAACGCCCTGGTACACGACAACTTCTGACAGGTTCTCACCAGGTTTTCGAACGGATGTCGAAAGAACGCCGACCGCCGTTGCGTGGAGCCCTCAGGGCGTCCGGGGCACGGCCGAGAACACGGGAGGCGAGGTGTCCGCCGAGGCCGAGGGGCGCGTGCCGGCGTTTGTCTCCTGGCCCTGCTCCAGACCCGTGCTGGCGGGCGGCGGGATCTCCTGCCGGTCCGAGGAACCGCCCCGGTAGACCGCGGTGAAGGCCAGCGCGACCATGCCTATGCCCATCACGAGGGCGAGCATCCAGGCGACCGGGCGGTGCCAGCGGGCGCCCTTGCGGTAGGGCCCGCCCCAGGCGCCCGGGGTGCCGTGGCGGCCCTCCAGGACCTCCGTGTCATCCAGGTCGTCCAGATCCCGGTGGCGGCGGAATTCGCCGTCCTCGTCGGGACCGAAGCCGTCCTCGTAGAAGTCGTCGTCACCCCGTCTGCCCCGGCGGTGCGCCCGGCGGGCCTCGGCCTCCTGGGCCTCGGCGCGGGCCTGCGCCGCGGCGAGGAGTCTTTCCACGGCCGTCGGTTCATGGACCACGGCCGCCCGCACGAAGGCCTCGTCGAAGACCACGGAGGCGAACTCTTCGTCCCTGCCTCCGCGGTCGCGGTCGTCGTCGGGCTCCCGGCCGTCAGCGAACGGCGTGCCCCCCACGTCCTCCGGCACGGATCCAGAGTAGACCTGGGGGGTCAATTTGGGCAGACGGTAAGGAAATTCATCCACCTGGTGGGACGGGTTCCACAGGTGGTTGCCAGCGGCGACGGACAGCCTCCCCTGAGCGCCCGCTCAGCGCCGTACGTGCCCGTCACCGGTGACGATGTACTTGGTGCTGGTCAGCTCCGGCAGGCCCATGGGGCCCCTCGCGTGCAGCTTCTGCGTGGAGATGCCGATCTCCGCGCCGAAGCCGAACTGACCGCCGTCCGTGAAGCGCGTCGAGGCGTTCACGGCGACCGTGGTCGAGTCGACCAGTCGGGTGAACCGGCGGGCGGCCTGCTGCGAGGTGGTGACGATCGCCTCGGTGTGACCGGAGCTCCACAGCCGGATGTGCTGCACGGCCTTGTCCAGGGAGTCCACGACCGCGGCGGCGATGTCGTAGGAGAGGTACTCGGTGTCCCAGTCCTCCGGCGTGGCCTCCACCACCGTGGCCCGGGAGCCCTTGGCGAAGGCCAGCACCCGCTCGTCGGCGTGGACGGTGACTCCCGCGTCCGCGAGCGCGTCCAGGGCGCGCGGCAGGAACTCGGGGGCGATGTCCTGGTGGACGAGGAGCGTCTCGGCGGCGTTGCAGACGCTCGGCCGCTGCGCCTTGGAGTTGATCAGGATGTCGACCGCCATGTCGATGTCGGCCTGGGCGTCGACGTAGACGTGGCAGTTGCCGGTGCCGGTCTCGATCACCGGGACCGTGGACTCCTCCACCACGGTGCGGATCAGGGAGGCGCCACCGCGCGGGATGAGCACGTCGACCAGTCCCCGGGCGCGCATCAGCTCGCGCACCGACTCGCGGCTCTCCCCGGGCACGAGCTGGACGGCGTCGGCCGGCAGGCCGGCGCCGCCCACCGCGTCGCGCAGGACGCGTACGAGGGCGGCGTTCGACTCGTAAGCGGAGGAGGAGCCACGCAGCAGCACCGCGTTCCCGGACTTCAGGCACAGGGCGGCGGCGTCCACCGTCACATTCGGCCGGGCCTCGTAGATGATGCCCACGACGCCGAGCGGGACCCGGACCTGGCGCAGGTCGATGCCGTTGGGGAGGGTGGAACCGCGGACGACCTCCCCGACCGGGTCGGGCAGGGCGGCGACGTCCCGCACGTCGGAGGCGATGGCGCGGATCCGCTCGGGCGTGAGGGTGAGCCGGTCGACGATCGCCTCGCCGGTGCCGGCCTCGCGGGCCTTGGCGACGTCCTTGGCGTTGGCCTCGACGATCTCACTCGTACGGACTTCCAGCGCGTCCGCGATCGCGAGCAGCGCATCGTCCTTCTCGGCCCGGGGCAGCGGCGCGAGGTCGTCGGCGGCGGCCCGGGCGCGGTAGGCGGCCTGGGCGACCGGGGACATGGAGTCGTACGGCGAGAGCGTGGTCATGGGGGAAGGGTAGTGCGCCGGGCGCGAGGGGCCGACGCACGTCCCACACCCCGAGACGGGTTCAAAACGGGTGAACTCCGACGGGTGTCGCCCGTGGCGGCCCGTACCCCTCGGCGACCCGCTGGTGGTAGGTGTCGCGGTCGATGACCTCCAGGCCGACGATCTCCCACGGCGGCAGTCCCGCGGTCCGGCGGTGCTCGCCCCACAGGCGCAGCGCGACCGCGGCGGCGTCGTGCAGATCGCGGGCCTCCTCCCAGTAGCGGATCTCCGCGTGGTCGCCGGCGTAGCGGCTGGTCAGCAGGAAGGGGTGGTCGTGGGCGAGCTGTTCGAGGGCGCGCCGCACCTCCGTCAGCGGCGCCTCGTCCCCGGAGACGCTGAGCGTGACGTGCCACAGACGGGGGACGTCACCGACTTCGTCGTAGGCGTCCCCGGTCGCGACACTGGTCAGTGCCCGCTCCTCGCCCGCCGCACGGGTGGCTCCGCCGCCGCGAGCGGTGCCGGAGGTGCCACGACCGCGGGGCGTCGCCGTCCCAGGGCGCACTCGTCTCACGACGGCCTCCTTTGCAGTGCTCGTGCGGAATGGGTGCCCGAGACAAAGTGGAGCAGGCCGCACGGGTCCGCGGGGCGGTTTTACGGAACGTCCCCCACCGGACGGGCCCGCGGGGCGGCTCTTTCATCCGTCAGGGGTGCAGGACGACCAGGTCGTCCCGGTGGATGACCTCACGTTCGTAGGCGGGGCCCAGTTCGCGCGCCAGTTCCCTGGTCGAGCGGCCGATCAGCCGGGGGATCTCCTTGGCGTCGAAGTTCACGAGCCCGCGCGCCACCGCCCGGCCCCGGCTGTCACGCAGTTCCACTGGGTCGCCTGCGGTGAAATCGCCCTCGACCGCCGCGATGCCGGCGGGCAGCAGCGACTTACGGCGTTCGACGACCGCGCGGACGGCCCCGTCGTCGAGCGTGAGCGCGCCCTGCGGGGTGGAGGCGTGCTGAAGCCACAGCAGCCGGTCGGCGGAGCGCCTGCCGGTGGGGTGGAAGTACGTGCCGGTGTCGCGGCCCGCGAGGGCGTCGGCGGCGTGCACGGCGGAGGTGAGCACCACGGGGATGCCGGCCGCCGCCGCGATCCGGGCCGCCTCGACCTTGGTGACCATGCCGCCGGTGCCGACACCCGCCTTGCCGGCACTGCCGATCTCCACGTGCGCGAGGTCCCCTGGCTCCCGCACCTCCGCTATCCGCGAGGTGCCGGGCTTGCTGGGGTCCCCGTCGTAGACGCCGTCGACGTCCGACAGCAGGACCAGCAGGTCGGCGTGGACGAGGTGGGCGACGAGCGCGGCGAGCCGGTCGTTGTCACCGAAGCGGATCTCGTCCGTGGCGACCGTGTCGTTCTCGTTGACGACCGGCAGCGCGCCCATCGCGAGGAGCTTGTCGAGGGTGCGGGAGGCGTTGCGGTGGTGAGCGCGGCGGCGGGTGTCGTCGGAGGTGAGCAGCACCTGGCCGACGCGGATGCCGTGGCGGGCGCAGGACGCGGTGTAGCGGGCCACCAGCAGGCCCTGGCCCACGCTGGCGGCGGCCTGCTGCCTGGCCAGGTCCCGCGGGCGGCGGCGCAGCCCGAGGGGCGCGAGACCGGCGGCGATGGCGCCGGAGGAGACGAGGACGATCTCCTTCTCTCCCCCGCCCGCCCGTCTCCCGCCGCCACTCTCAACCGAGGGCCTTCGGGCCACCCCCTGCTTTCGGTGTTTGGCGAGGACGTCCACGAGGGCGTCGACGCGGTCGGCGTCGAGCCCGCCCGCGGCCGTGGTCAGCGAGGACGACCCCACCTTGACGACGATCCTGTGGGCCTCGCTCACGGCCTGTCTTGCCCCTGCCACCTTGCCTTCCGTCCCCTCGCGTCGTTTCACCTGCCCAGAAATCTACGCGAAGGGGACCGGCGGCGCGTACCGGTCCGCCAGGCGGACGGGTACGGCGCCGGGCGAGGGCCAGGGGGCGGCCCCGTCGCCGCCGGGGCGGCGGTCGCGGTTCCGAGGGTCGGCGGCCGAGGCTGCCCTGCCCCGCCTCCCGGTCGGGCGCGGGCCACGTCCGCCAACCCGACGCCTTTCACCACGTGTCCACGTTCCGCGCCACTCAATAAAACGGTGACAAGTCGTCAAACCGCTCCGAACGTAAACATGTTCTTCCTCACTTGTTCACACAGGCCCAACGAGTGGTCAACGTTCTCTTTACTTGCGTAACATCTCCGGGTGCTTCGTCGCGCCCCTGGCGCGAGCCCGAACTTCCGCACGACCAAAGGGACATGTGCACGGCGGACCACGAGTCCGCCTGGCGGCTTGCCGTCGCGGGTGTGCGCGGCCGTCAGGCACCGATACCGAAGGACCACTTTGGACACCACCTACTGGAGCCGGCGGCGTGTGCTCGGCGCCCTCGCGGCCACCACAGCCGTCGCCGCGACGTCGAGTCTCGTCCTCAACCCCGTGGCGGCCTGGGCCGACACCACCCCTCCGTCCGACGGTGACGACGGTGACCCGCTCAACCTGCCCGACACCGACCGGGCGAAGGCCGTGCAGGCCTGGCTGCTGGGCGGCCCCGCCGCCCGCGCCGCCGCGGAGCTGGCACTGAGCGGCACCGACGACGACGTCCAGACCTTCCTGACGGTGGACCTTCCCAAGGCCACGGCGGAGGACAACCGCGTCGCCATCGTCACCTCCCTGGCCGGAGGCGGCACGGGCGTCCGGCGGGGCGCCTCCGCGGCCCTGGGAGGCGGCGACGCCGACATCGCCGCCTTCCTCGACGGGGGCTTCCACAGCGCGATCCTGGAGGACCTGCGCGTCGCCACCACCACGGTGATGGCGACGGGCGGCAAGGCCGTGAACCGGGACGGCGACACGGCGCTCAGCACGGGCACCCAGGACGCCCTGGAGCAGTACCTCCTCGCCGGCCAGTACACGGCGCGCGAGGAGGACATGCGCTTCGAGGTCACCAAGCTCACCGTCAACGCGGGCCCGGAGGTCAAGGAGTACGCCGCCCGGGCACTGTCCGGCACCGCCCAGGACGTCGAGTGGTTCCTCGAGACCGGCCAGCACATCGCCCGCGCGCGTGACCAGGAGACCGCGACCATCGACGAACTCGTCGCGGTCGTCGAGCGCGAGGGCAAGAAGGCCGACGCGAAGACGAAGGAGGCCCAGGAGGCCTCCGCTCGTGCCAGTGAGGCCGCGGAGAAGGCCAAGGAGGCCGCCGAGAAGGCCGCCGCCGAGGCGCAGGCGGCCATGAACGACGTGGTCAAGTCGGGCAAGGCAGCCCGCAAGGCGGCGCAGGCCGCTCAGGGTGCGGCAGACTCGGCCCGGGTCGCCATCCGCGCCTCCCACGCCGCCGTCGACGCCTCCCGCCGCGCCGCCTACGCCGCCACCGCCGCGAGCCAGGCCGCGGCCACCGCCGGCAACGCCGCCGCCCAGGCGTACAACGCCGCCATCGCCGCGTCCAAGGACGCCACCAAGACGACCGCCGCCAAGAACGCCGCCGTGGCCGCGCGCAACGCCGCTGCCAAGGCCCGCAGTGCCGCGAAGGCAGCCGCTGCCGCCAAGGTCTCCACAGACCAGTCCAAGGCGGCCGGCGCCTCCGCCGCGTCCGCGGCCCGCAACGCGGCGGCGGCCGCGTCCGCCTCCGCCGCGGCGGCTGCCGCCGCGGGCGCGTCCGAGGCGGAGGCCGCGGAGGCCAGGCGGCAGGCGCAGATCGCCAGTACCAACGCCCAGATCGCCACCAACGCCGCCGGCACCGCCCAGGCCCTGGCCGACACCGCGTCGGCGGCGGCCGCCACCGCACGCGACGCCGCGAACAGCGCCGCCGACCACGCGGACAAGTCCGCGGACGCCGCCGAGTGGGCCGTCAAGTACGCGGGCAAGGCACTCGACTACGCCAACAAGTCCACCGAGTTCGCCAACGAGGCCACCAAGGCCGCCAACACCGCCATCGACGCCGTGAACAAGGCGGTCGAGGTGGAGAAGCAGGCCCGCGACGCCGAGTGGCAGCGCCTCGACGAGGACACGAAGCAGGCACTGGAGGAGGTCCGCCTCCTCGCGCAGATCGAGGACGGGGAGCGGGCCGAGTACGCCGAGAAGCGGACGCAGGCCGCGCAGGCCGGTCAGGCCACGCTGGACCTCATCGCGAAGGCAGAGTCGGCGCTGCAGGACGGTGACCTGGGCCTGTCCGCCACGCTCGGGCGCAAGGCGGCCATCGCCGTGATGAACTCGACCGGGACCTGGTCGCGGGAAGCCGCGCGGTTCGCCCTGTCCGGGGCGGACGCCGACGTCCACCGCTGGATCGACACCGACCGCCGTCTCGCCCGGCGGCAGGACGACCTGGAGACGTCTCTCTACCTCGCGCAGGTCTCCTCCCCGGACGTCGCCGACGCGGCGGCCCAGGCACTGGCGGCCGACGACCCGGACGCGGGCACCGCCTTCCTCACCTCCGGCGTCATAGCGGCCGCGGCCGAGGACAACCGGGTCATGATCTCCAGGATCCTGGCGAACACCCCGGGCAACGCGGTGAAGAAGGCGGCGAGCGACGCGCTCAGCGCCGGGACCCCCGAGGCCCTGCACCAGTTCGTCAGCACCGGGTACGAGACGGCCCTGCGGGACGACGACGCGGTGGCCACCGCCGCCCTCATCGGCAAGGGAGGCCCGTACACCAAGGCTCACGCCCAGGTCGCGATGGAGGGCCCGGCGTGGATGCGCCGCAACTTCATCGCCTCGGTGCAGTACAAGACCGCGCAGCTCGACTACGACTCCGCCGCCCACATCGCGGCCGTCCAGGGCGCCATCGCCGCTGCCTCGAAGATCGCGAACAAGGCGGCGGAGAACGCCAACCACGCCCAGGCGGCCGCGGCGACGGCGCGCAACGCCGCAAAGGAAGCGGCGGACTGGGCGGCAAAGGCCACGGCGTCGAGCAAGAAGGCCGACGACTACGCCAAACAGGCGGACGCGAACGCGGACGCCGCCGAGCAGTCGGCTCAGAAGGCGCAGGCCTCGGCCGACCAGGCCAAGCAGGCGGCCGCCAAGGCCCGCTCGGCCGCGCGCTCGGCGAACTATTCGGCCAACCGTGCCGTGGACGCCGCACAGAGCGCCAGGGCCTCCGCCAATGCCGCCCAGGCCTCGGCCAACTCCGCCCGCTCCTCCGCCCTCCAGGCGAAACAGGACGCGCAGACCGCGGCGGCCGCGGCGAGCGAGGCGAACAAGATCTACCTCGCCAAGCGCAGGGCCGAGATCGCGGAGAAGGCACGCAAGGCGGCCGAGGCGGCGCGCCAGGCCAAGACCAACGGCCAGAACCCAGCCGAGACGACCGACAACGACTCCGTCAAGGGCGGCCTTCCGTGGTGGAAGAAGGACGCCCGCTGGCTGGCGAACGCCACGAACGATCTGAGCATCGCCACCGGCCTCATCGGCGCAGGCCTCGGCCTCGCCGGCCTCGCCTTCCCGCCCCTCGAGCCCGTCGCGGCCGGCTTCGGGACAGCCTCGGTCGCCCTCGGCGGGCTCAGCGCCCTGTTCACCGGCATCGGCTACGGGTTCACGAGCGACGAGTTCAAGAAGTCCGCCGCAAGCGCTGCCCTGGGTCTGATGACCTTCGGCCAGTCGAAGTGGATCGGTGCTCTCGACGCGGGCAAGGTAGCCACGAAGGTCACGCAGTTCGGACACGACCTCGTCTCACCGGTCACCGGACTTCTGGACATGTTCTGACGGACACGCAAGCTAAAATCGCGCGCTAAAGGGCCGGCCGGCGGCTCCGCGCCGCCGGCCGTTGTTCACCGCGGAAAGGATCCCGCCATGCTCGCCCGGCTGCCACTGCCCTGGTTGTTGCTTCTCGCGGCCTCCGCCACCGCGGTTCTGGGACTCGGCGTGCAGTGGGTGTTCAGAAGACCGAAGGCCATGGCGGTTTACCTGGCCATTTCCGCCGGGTGCTGTCTCGGCATGATCGGCGTGGGTGCCGAGCAGTACCAGCGCTGGAGCACCCCGCAGATGCTGATTCTCTACTCCTTCAGCTGGCTGGGGCTCGCCATCGGCTTTTTCCCGTCGCGGAAGCTGCTGCGCCACTACGCGGAGGAACAGCGTCGAGGCATGGACCTGCGGGGTGTGAAATACCCGGCCCGATTGCAGGCACCCATCTACATCTCGGTGATCCTCATGGCAATGCTGGGCTTCATTCTCTCGACCTGACCCTCCGATTTTTACCCAACCATTCACCACGGACAACACAACCTCTAAACGGACGTGACCAACCTCATACCGGGGCAGTCATTTTGCGCCCCATTTCACCACTTTAAGAAGTGGACAGATTTTGTTCACTGAGGTTTTATTGGCGCGTTCGACCAACGGAATCCGGACCGACCGTCAGCATGCAATGACGGGGACTTGGGGGACTGATGCCGATTCCGGTTGCCTTCATTTCCATGCCCGAAACATGCTCGCGCTCGTTCTCCGGAGGCGAGAAGTAAGGATTGCGATGAAGGCACGTGCCGTAATGGCAAAGCCGCAGCGGAGGAGATTCATAGGCACTGCCCTGGCGGCCGCGGCCGCGGGTGCCTTGGCCTGGGTCACGGTGACGGGCGGCGGCGTGCTCACCGGGAGGGCCACCACGTCCGAGGCGGTCACGTCCGTCGCCGGCGAAGCCCCCGCCTACGCCGTGGAGGATTTCAACTACCCGCAGGCCGACAAGATCCTCGCTGAGAAGAACATCGTCCTCAAGCGCGGCGACGGCCACATCACGCTCGCCGACTGCGCGAGCGGCACCGGCTTCCTCGAGGTCTGGGCGCGGAGCAAGGACAAGATCTGCTTCCAGGTCACCGGCAGCACCGGCTGGCTGACCCTGGAGGTCCCCTCCGTGTACGCCGTCCGGGGCAACGACTACTCGGCCCAGGTCGACATGACCGTCGGCGCGGAGGAGAAGAGCTTCGGCGTCGAGAAGAACACCTGGACCGCCGTCGGCGAGAGCGCGGACCCACAGGGCCGTGAACACATGCTCGTGGAAATCAGGACCTCCAAGTAACGCCCGCCACGGCCCCGTTCGCCAGCCGATCCGCCGGGACCTCCCGGTCCCCGAGACCTCAAGTCCAAGGAATCACGTCATGCGACACACCAGACACGTGCGCCTCACCGCGCTCGCCGCTGCCCTGATCACGGGCCCGGTCGTGGTATGCGCGGCACCCGCGTCCGCCGTCACCGGCACGCCCGTCACCGACAACAGCTTCGGCTACACCGCCCAGGTCATCGTCGGCGACCACGACCGCGGCTGCTCCGGCGTCCTGGTCGACCCCGAGTGGCTGCTCACCGCGGCCAGTTGCTTCGCCGACAACCCCGCCGCGAGCCTGACGGTTCCCGCCGGCAAGCCGAAGTCCAAGACCACGGCCACCATCGGCCGCTCCGACCTCAGCGGCTCCGACGGTGCGGTGCGTGACATCGTCCAGCTCGTCCCCCGCACCGACCGCGACGTGGTCCTGGCACGCCTGAACCGGCCGGTCACCAACGTCGCTCCCATCGCTGTGGCGACCACCGCTCCCGCCGCGGGCGAGGAGCTGAAGTTCGCCGGATACGGCCGCGACAAGACCCAATGGGCGCCGCTGAAACTGCACACCGGCGCGCTGACGGTGGACTCGGCCGCGGCCACCACGGCCACCGTCACCGGCAAGGACGGCGCGGCCGCCTGCATGGGCGACACCGGCGGCCCCGTGGTCCGTACGGCGGGCGGCACGCCCCAGCTGGTGAGCCTCAACAGCCAGTCTTTCCAGGGCGGTTGCTTCGGCATCGACGCCTCCGAGACCCGCACCGGCGGCATCGCCGCCCGCGTCGACGATCTGGCTTCCTGGGTGAGCTCCACCGTCGGCGCCCCCGGTATCACCGACTTCAACTGCGACGGCATCGAGGACACCGCCATCGCCGACCCCAAGGCGACCGTCGGCGGTGACGACAGCGCCGGTGTGGTTCGCATCGTCTACGGCGGCGGCAAGGGCACCGCCGAGATCAACCAGGACCTGGACTGGGTGCCCGGCGGCGCCGAGCCGAACGACTGGTTCGGCGAGGCCCTGGCCACCGTCGACTACAACGAGGACGGCTGCACCGACCTGGTCGTCGGCACTCCCTCCGAGGATCTGGGCAGCGCCCCCGACGCGGGCATGGTCGACCTCCTGTACGGCGCGCCGGGTGGCATCGGCACCGGTGCCACCAAGGACACCCACTTCGAGCAGGGCACCGGCACCGGTTCCCTCAAGGCCTCGGCCGCCGAGAGCGGCGACCGCATGGGCCAGGCACTCGCGGCAGGGACCACCACTGCGGGCGAGCCGTTCATCGTGATCGGCGACCCCGGTGAGGCCATCGGCAACGTCGCCAAGGCGGGCATGGCCTTCTACGTGCACGGCGACACCAACGCCGCCATCAGCCAGGACAGCACCGGCGTCCCGGGTGCCGTGGAGGAGGGCGACGGCTTCGGCGCCGCGGTCGCGGCCGACGCCAACCACATCGCCATCGGCGCCCCCGACGAGACCATCGGCTCCGACGCGAAGGCCGGCAACCTTGCGGTGTTCAGCCACAAGCTGAACTCCGAGGGCCGCCCGACCTCGCTGTTCGGTCTCGACCAGGATCTGGACACCGTCCCCGGCAGTGCCGAGGCCGGCGACTTGTTCGGCAAGTCCCTGGCCCTGGTTCCCTACCGCCCGTCCGGGGCGGCGGCCGCCACCGACTCCATCCTCGCGGTCGGCTCGCCCGGTGAAGACCTGGACATCGACGGCGTCAACAAGGCCGACGCGGGCAACGCGATCACCTTCCGCGTCACCGCGGCGGGCACGTACAGCCAGCTCAACACCTACTACTCGGGCACCGCCTCCGACGAGATGGTCGGCACCTCCGAGGCCGGCGACCACTTCGGGCAGACCCTGGCCGCCGTCAACACCGCGCCGCGCGCGGTAAGCACGCCCGCGACGATGAAGCTCGCCGTCGGCATCCCGGACGAGGCCATCGGCACCACGGCCGGGTCCGGCGCCATCACCACCTTCTCGCTGCTCGGCTCCCGCGGCGACAACAACCGCTGGATCGAGGCGGGTACCTCCGGCATCCCCGGCCCGGCGGGTGCCAACCAGCACCTGGGTATCAGCGTGCACTTCACCGGTACCAAGCTCTACGTGGGCATGCCCTACGGTCCGTCCAGCTACGGCACGGCCTACGGCCTGCCGCTGTCCAACGTGACCGCGGGCGGCACCAACGCCGCGATCACCACGTATCAGCCCGGCAAGGGAGGTCTCCCGGCAGCCGGAGGCCGCTTCGGCTACGTCGTCCGCTAGCCGGAGACCTCCGGACGCACCACCGGTAGCCGTCGGGCGGGCTTCCGGCCCATGCGGTCACTGACGCCGACGATCCGGCATGCCTCGGCGTTGCTGTACCCCTGCCGCATGAGCCGGGAGTCTGCCGCCCGCTCCCGGCTCGGCTTCACAGGCCCCTGAGCCGTGCGGACCTTGCGGATCTCGTAGTGCATCGCACCCCTTGAGTTGGGGTGTTGCAACGACTCCTCGAACCCAAGAGGGGGGACCGGCCCTTTGCGGGCCGGTCCCCCCTCGTCATCTGTCGCGCCGGAACCGGCACGCACGGAACCGTTCAGCGCTCCAGGAACGTGAACAGTTCCTCCCATCGGTCGGAGATGGCCGAGGGTGAGTACCGCTGCACGTTCTTCCGCGCCCGCTCGCCCATCGTGTCGCGGAGTTCGGCGTCCTCCATGAGACGGCCCAGCTGGTGGGCGAGTTCGGAGACATTGCCGGGGCGGGCGAGGAGGCCGTCCTCCTCGTCCCGGACGATCTCGCGCACGCCCGGGGCGCAGTCGAAGGCCGCGCACGGCACGGCGCAGGCCATCGCCTCGAGCAGGGCCAGGGGGAAGCCCTCGCCCCGGGAGGACTGCACGAACACGGACGCGCCGCGCAGCGCGCCGACGACGTCGTCCGTCTGGCCGGCCCACTCCACCGATCCGTCCAGGCCGAGCCGGGTGCACTGCTGCCGCAGCGCCTGCTCGTCGGGGCCGGAGCCGTAGATCTTC
Organism: Streptomyces sp. NPDC047079; assembly: GCF_040643755.1. Taxonomy (NCBI): domain Bacteria; kingdom Bacillati; phylum Actinomycetota; class Actinomycetes; order Kitasatosporales; family Streptomycetaceae; genus Streptomyces; species Streptomyces sp. NPDC047079. The sequence continues at coordinate 453,577 of NZ_JBEYUZ010000001.1, read as the reverse complement.
AGGAGCCAGCCGGGGTGCTTCGGCGCCGCCTCGGCCCAGGCGTCCAGGAGCATGTCGATGCCCTTTTGATGCCCGAGCCGCCCGATGCTCGCTACGACCTTCTCCGTGCGCTCGGAGGGGACCTCCGGCATCATCGGCAGCGGGTTCGGCATGTAGCCGACGTTGTTGAGTCCCCGACCTATCCACAGGTCGGCGTCCTCACGGGTGAGCAGCAGCAGACGGTCGATGTCCTTGTAGTACCGCTCGACGCGCTGGAAGCGGGAGGAGCCGCGGGAGTACTCGTAGGACTCGTGGCTCATGCCGATGACCGGGTGTCCGGCGGTGTCGGCGATGGCCACCCACTCCATGGCCCACACCTGCGTCACGATGATCATCGCTCCGGGCCGGGCGGCTCGGAAGAGGGAGGACAGCCGCTCGGCGGCCTCACGCATGTCCGCCTCGCGCAGGGCCTCACGCCGCCGGGCCCTGAGGTTGGCACGGTCGTACAGGCTCCGGGCCTGCCAACGCCCCGGCGGGCGTTCGTCGTAGAGCGTCACCGTGGAGAAGGGCGGGTTGTCCCCCAGGTCCATGGGAACCTCGGGCGGCGCGATGCCGACGATGGTCACCCGGTGACCGCTCTCGGAGAACAGCTTGGCCATCAGTGCCTGCCAGCGTGCCACTCCGCCGAGCTCGTTGACCTCGTTGGCCACGAAGATGATGTCGCGTTGTGTCATCGGGCGTCTCCCCGGTTTCCGAAGAAGCGGTCGACGATCCGGCTGGCGGCGTCACCGCGGTCGTACTCGCCGTACTGGGTCACGAATTCCTTGAGGCGTGCCTCGTGGTCGGAGGCGAGGGTCTGAAGATCCTCCAGGACGCCGAAGAGGTCCTCCGCCGTCCGGACGACGGGACCGGGAGCCTGCTCGGACAGGTCGAAGTACGTCCCGCGGCTGTTGTTGACGTACTCCTCCCAGTCGTAGGTGAAGAAGACCATCGGGCGCTGCAGCAGCGCATAGTCGAACATCACCGAGGAGTAGTCGGTGATCAGCGCGTCCGCGAGCAGGAGGACCGGGGTGATGTCCGGCTCGTCGCTGACGTTGACCACCCGGCCCGCCACGGAGGGCGGGAGCGTCACGTTGTTGAGGTAGTGCGTGCGGATCAGCAGGGTGAACCGGTCGCCGAAGCGGTCCGCGAAGGCGTCGACGTCGAACGGGAACTCGAACCTCTGGACCTTTCCGTTCTGCTCCCGGAACGTGGGGGCGTACAGAACGATGGGACGGTCCGTGCGGATGCCGAGCCGCTCCGCGAGTTCCCGCGCCTCCGGGTCGAGGGCCTCGGAGTCCTTGGCGCGGACCAGCGCGTCGTTGCGCGGGTAGCCGGTGCGCAGGAGCTTCTCCTCGGGGATCCGGTAGGCCGGGGCCAGAGTCTTCTCGTCGTGCCGGCCCCGCACCACGAAGTAGTCGAACCGGTCGATCGCCTCCTGGTAGGCGCTCTGCTCGTGCTCCGGCTTGATGCGGTACTTCGGCTCGTCGAATCCCATGCGCTTGAGCGCGGAGCCGTGCCAGGTCTGGATGTAGGTGGTCTCAGGGCGCTTGTTCAGCTTCAGCGGGAAGCCCTGGTTGTCCACCCAGAACTCGGCCTGCGCCAGCGCCCTGAGATAGGGCCAGGACCAGCGGCGCACCAGCTCGACGTCCTTCGGGAAGCCCGTGGGACGCTCGCCGGCGTAGGACCAGATGGCCTTGAAGGGCACATCACGGCGCCGCATCTCCTCGTAGATGGCCCGGGGGCTGTCGCTGTACTGCTTGCCGAGGTGGCTCTCGAAGACCACCGTGCCCTTGCGGACGGGAAGCAGCCGGATCATCCGGTGGTAGGTCTCGATCTTGCGCGGGCCCGAGTGGAGGTCCTTGCGGGCCGCGACGATCTTGCGCGCCGCCTTCTTCGCCAGCTCGGCGGGCGGGCTCTGCATGTTGCGCTGCACCAGCATCGAGGTGCGCTGGGCGAGCCTGCCGTGCTGAGTGAGGCGGAAGGCGAGGTGGCCCTTGGCCGAGGCGTGCGGCTGGAGGCGGTCGGCCGTCATCCGGCCGAGCCGGGGACGGACGCGTACGGCTCCGGCGTCCTCCAGGGAGGTCTGGCCGACCGTCAGCCGGCTGGTGGTCCGTTCGCCGTTGACCGTGAGGTGGAGGCGCACGTCCCACACCTCGTCGAGGATGCCCAGTGGGCGTAGCTTCGCCGCGAGCGGCACGGCGGCCCTCCAGGCTATGGAGGTGCCCTCGTGCTTCACGCTCTGCACCGGGAAGCGGAACGTCTGCAGGCTCTTGCGGCGCGCACGGAACTCCAGCTCGGCCTTGAGTCCGGCATCCGACGGGATCACCCCCAGCGGATTGACGACCGCGCCGGCCATCGTGACGCCCGTGGGGCTCTCCGCGTAGTCGGTCACCTGGTTGCGCAGGGCGAGGCGCTGGACCGGCTTGGCGTGGTACCCGAGGTCGGTCACGTCGAGGACATCACGGCCCAGCGGGTCGTCGAGGTGCTCCTCGCACCAGTAGACCCGGCCGTCGCGCTCCACCAGCGAGCTGGACACCTTGCCCGGGTTGATGAGCGTGTCGATCGCCGGGGTGAGGTTCTTCCAGTCCTCGCGCAGCAGCAGGAAAGCGCAGAGCCGTTGGATCGGGGACAGGCCCTCGTAGGCCTCCTGGGAGAAATTCTGGATGTAGCCGCGGGCCATCTCGGCGAAGTGGTGCCGGTACTCGTCGTCCAGGAAGGGCAGGTCCCTCAGGTACAGCACGAGGTCGTGCTTGAGGAACTTACGGTCCTTGTGGAGCTTCAGCTCGTCCTGGCCCTGCTCGGCGAGGATGCGGTCGATCCTGCGGTGGATCTCCACCCGGTCGGCGAAGTTGTTGATCTCGTGGCGCCGGTTGCTGATCGACTTCTCGGCGGCCTTCTCGACGACGTTCCAGAAGTAGACCGTGTTGGGGATCAGGGTGATCCGGGACGCGGCCAGGTAGGCCTGGGCCGAGAAGAGCAGGTCCTCGTAGTGGATGCCCCGGGGGAAGAGCAGACCGCTGTCGATCAGGAACTCGCGCCGGTAGCACTTGTTGGTCGACAGGGTGTCGAAGACCAGCAGGTCCGGTATCTCGGCAACGGAGTCGAAGGTGCGGGTCTCCCGGTAGAGCCACGGGTACCACTTGACCGTCTTGCCATGCCGGTTGTCCGTATGGACGCGCAGGCAGAGGCCGGAGACCAGGTCGGCCCCGGTGCTCTCGGCGGCGTCCACCATGTTCCGGCAGGCGTTCGGCTCCAGCGTGTCGTCGCTGTCGAGGAACATCACATAGCGGCCACGGGCCACGGCCACGCCCTGGTTGCGCGGCTCGCCGCAGCCGCCGCTGTTCTCCGGCAGCTGGATCGCCCGCACTCGGTCGGACCGGGCGGCCAGTTGCTGCGCGACCTCGAAGGAGCCGTCGGTGGAGTGGTCGTCGGCGATGACCACCTCGACGTTGCGCAGGGTCTGGTCGAGGACCGACTGCACGGCTGTCGGAAGGCGTGCCGCGTCGTTGAAGACGATGACGACGACGCTGATGTCGGGCGTTGTGTCGGGGTGCTGGGACACTGCAGCAGCTACCTCTGGCTCGTGGTTGCGGATATCGGGGCCGACGCGTCGCGGGACGGTCCCGGTGGCGGGGCGGGGATGCGTTCGTCCAGGGGGACGAGGGGCGGCAGTGCCTCGAGGGGCTCGCCGAGGAAGATCCGGCGCACGGCGCGTTCGGCCGCACGGCCGTCGTCGAACTCGCAGAAGCGACGGCGGAAACGGTCCCGTGCCCGGGTGGCCCGCTCGCCGCGCCAGGCGTCGGAGCAGAGCACGTCGGCCAGTGCCTCCTCCGTGGTGGCGACGGCACCCGGCGCCTGCGCCAGCACGTCGAAGTAGGTGCCGCGCACGGCGGAGTAGGTCTCCCAGTCGTCGGCGAAGATCACGATCGGCCGGTCCAGGTTGGCGTAGTCGAACATCGCCGACGAGTAGTCCGTGATCAGGCAGTCGGCGGCGAGGTAGAGGCGCTCGACCGTGGGGTGGGCGGACACGTCGAGGATCCGGCCGCCGGACTGCAACTCGGCGAGCCGGTCGGACCGACGATGGGCGTCGTGGGCACGCACCAGCAGCACGGAGTCCGGCCCCAGGCGCTCGGCCAGCTTCACCGGGTCGAGACGCGGCACGAAGTCGCGCTGGTACTCGCGGTGCTCCGGCAGGTAGAGGAAGGCCGTCGTTCCCTCGCTCAGACCGAGGTCTCGGCGGGCCTCGCGCACGTCCTCGGCCGTGGAGTTGAGAAGGACGTCGTTGCGCGGATAGCCGGTCTCCAGGGAGGTGTACGAGCAGGGGTACGCCCGCTCCCACACGGCGCTCGAGTACCGGTTCGAGACGAGGCTGAAGTCCCAGCGGTCGCAGCGCTCGAGGAGCTTGCCGAAGTCCATGCTCGTCGAGGCCGGGTACTTCTGCTGGTCCAGGCCCATGACCTTCAGCGGGGTGCCGTGGTGCGTCTGCACATGGATCTGGCCCTCCCGCTTCACGACGGCGTTCGCGAAGTTCACGTTGCTGACCAGGTAGGTGGCCCGCGCGACGGCGGCCCAGTACTCCCGCGAGCCCACCCGTACGTGGTCGAGGCCCTCGGGCATCGTGTCCACCGCGTCCGGTTGGACGGCCCACACCCGGCGTATGTGCGGTGCGAGACGCGCAAGTTCGGAGTCGATGGCCGCCGGGTTGCAGGAGACGCCGCGGCCCCCGTGGGCGGAGAACACCGCCAGGTTCTCATCGCGCGGCAGCCGCAGCCGGGACTGGTAGTACAGGCTCATGGCACCGCGCCTGGAGCGTTTGAGGGTGGTACGCGCCCGGCCCCGGACGGTGTTGCGGATCTTCGCCGCGGCCGTGGCGCTCGCCAGTCCGACGTAGGCGTCGTGTTCCAGCAGCGCGTACTTCTTGCCGCGGGCGCCGACCGGCTTCTGGAAGCCCTCCGGAATCCGGGCACGGTAGTCGGCGGCGGCGCGGTGGAAGAACTCCGCCCGGGCGTTCCGCGGCAGCCGGCCGGGGTGGTCCAGAACGGCCAGGTAGTGGTCGACCATCTTGCGGAACAAGGGTGCGCGCCATCGCTCCGCGTCCTCACGTGCGTCGAGGAACTCGAAGACGCGGCGGTACTGCTCGAAGACGTCGAAGTGCTTGCGGCTGACGGTGCCGAGGATGTTGCCGCCCTCGCGCCGCTGCCGGTAGAGCAGACAGACGCGGTCCAGGGCGGTGATGCGCTCCGCGCTGATCAGGGAGCGGAACGTCCACAGGGCGTCCTCGTAGTAGCCCGGCGGGAAGGTGAGGCCCTCACGGGCGATGAAGTCCCGGCGGTAGGCCTTGTTGCAGACGATCTGCAGCAGATCGAGCAGTTGCGGCCGCTGGACAAGGGAGAAGACCTCCCCGTCGGCGTCCTTGAGCAGGTGCGCCCGCTGGTTCGGGCGGACCTCGCCGTTCCAGTAGGTGCGCACGTAGTCGTAGATGAGTACCTCGGGATCGCCGGCGCCTTCCAGCCGCTTGGCTATTGCCGAAAGCGCCCCCGGGGCCAACGTGTCGTCACTGTCCAGAAACAGAATGTAATCGCCCCGGACTTTTTCGAGAGCGATATTGCGCGCCCGCCCGAGGCCGACATTCTCCGTGAGGTGAATCACATGAATACGGTCGTCCCGCGCGGCGTACTCATCGAGGATGGCGCCCGACCCGTCCGGAGAGCAGTCGTCGACGGCGACGATTTCGAAGTCCGCGTAATCCTGCCCCAGGACGGACTCAAGACACTCGGAGAGGTACCCCTGCACCTTGTAGGCGGGGATGACGAGGGAGAGTCTTGGCATCCTTTGCAACCTGTCTCCGAGGCGGACGTTGAGTACACGGGCGAGGCCGATGCGCACAGCCTTCACCGACCAGGTGCACACCGCCCATCAGAGTAAGGGATTCACGAGATGTTTCCTTGAAATCGGCTCTCGGTCCACCCAGGCATGCGTCGGCGATTTTGACCTTTCCTTCAGACTGCGTCCCGTTTGCCCGATTCGATTTTCCCGGGCTCACAGACCAGTCTGAACGTACTGACCACCGCACAGGAGAGGTGACGATGAGCTGGCTGGTGACGGGCGGCGCTGGGTACATAGGTGCGCACGTGGTGCGCGCCCTGATGCGGGGCGGTGAGAGCGTCGTGGTCTACGACGACCTCTCGACCGGCAACGCCGACCGCGTGCCCGCCGGCGCTCCGCTGGTGGTCGGCAGCGTGCTGGACGCCGACAAGCTCGCGCAGTCGATTCGTGACCATGATGTGACCGGTGTAGTGCACATCGCGGCCAAGAAGCAGGTGGGCGAGTCCGTCAATCGGCCGCTCCACTACTACCGGGAAAACGTCACCGGCCTTCAGACCCTGCTCGACGTCATGACCGCCGCCGGGGTCGACCGGCTCGTCTTCTCCTCCTCCGCCGCGGTGTACGGCATGCCGGACGTGGACCTCGTCACCGAGGACACCCCCTGCGCGCCCATGAGCCCCTACGGCGAGACCAAGCTGATCGGCGAGTGGCTGATCAGCGCCGCCGCCCGGGCCCACGGGATCCGGGCCGCCTCGCTCCGCTACTTCAACGTGGCCGGGGCAGGCAGTCCCGAACTCGCCGACACCGGCGTCTTCAACCTCATTCCTATGGTCTTCGAGCGCCTCGAGGCCGGTGAGGCTCCCCGGATCTTCGGCGACGACTACGCAACGCCGGACGGCACCTGTGTCCGCGACTACATTCACGTCGAGGACATCGCGACCGCCCACCTCGCGGCCGCCCGCCGCCTCCACGACGCTTCCCCGGGGACCTCGCTCGTCCTCAACATCGGCCGCGGCGAGGGCAGTTCCGTCCGGGAGATGGTGGACCGCATCCTCAAGGTCACCGGCCACGACGTGGTGCCCGCGGTGTCGGAGCGTCGCCCCGGCGACCCGGCCCGCGTGGTGGCCTCCGCCGACCGTATCCACCGGGAACTCGGCTGGTCGGCCGACCACGACCTGGACGACATGATCGAGTCGGCCTGGCAGGGCTGGCGGCACCGGCACCAGTGAGCCACCGGGACGGGCGCCGAGCGGCGCCCGTCGGCACGACCGGCCCGCTCCGCAGGGGTCCTCGCATCCCTTCAAGCCGGGCCGCGGGCAGCGGGGCCCGGCCACCGGGACGGCGGCCCCTCCTCAGGCCGGCCGGAAAGTCGGCCGCTCAGAACGCCTCGAAGTCGTCGAACTCCTGGAGGGCCTCGTCCCGCTCGGCCTGCCGGTCCCGGCGCCGCTGCGCAGCCGGGCGGGGAGCCTCGAAGCGGTGGTCCTCGCCACGGCGACCCAGCATCTCGGCGCCCGCCGTCACCGTCGGCTCCCAGTCGAAGACGACCGCGTTCTCCTCGGGTCCGATGGCGACGCCGTCGCCGGACCGGGCGCCCGCCTTCATCAACTCGCCCTCCACACCGAGGCGGTTGAGGCGGTCGGCGAGGTAGCCGACGGCCTCGTCGTTGTTGAAGTCGGTCTGCCGCACCCAGCGCTCGGGCTTCTCACCGCGCACCCGGAACAGCCCGTCGTCCTCGCGCGTGACCGTGAAGCCCGCGTCGTCCACAGCCTTCGGCCGGATGACGATACGGGTCGCCTCCTCCTGCGGCCGGGCGGCGCGTGCCTTACCGACCAGGTCGGCGATGGCGAACGACAGCTCCTTCAGTCCGAGATGCGCCACGGCGGACACCTCGAACACGCGGTAGCCGCGGGCCTCCAGGTCCGGCCGCACCATCTCGGCCAGGTCCTTGCCGTCCGGTACGTCGATCTTGTTGAGGACGACGATCCGGGGACGGCCGTCCAGGCCGCCGTACTGCCTCAGCTCCTCCTCGATGACGTCGAGATCGGAGAGGGGATCGCGGTCGGCCTCCAGAGCGGCCGTGTCCAGCACATGCACGAGCACGCTGCACCGCTCGACATGCCGCAGGAACTCCAGACCGAGCCCCTTGCCCTGGCTGGCGCCCGGGATGAGCCCCGGCACATCGGCCATGGTGTAGACGGTCGAGCCCGCCGTGACCACGCCCAGATTCGGGACAAGGGTGGTGAACGGATAGTCGGCGATCTTCGGCTTGGCCGCCGACAGCACGGAGATCAGTGAGGACTTGCCCGCGCTCGGGTAGCCGACGAGGGCCACGTCCGCGACCGTCTTCAGCTCCAGCACGATGTCCTGGAGATCGCCGGGCTCGCCGAGCAGCGCGAAGCCGGGCGCCTTGCGGCGGGCGGAGGCCAGCGCCGCGTTGCCGAGGCCGCCGCGGCCGCCCTGGGCGGCGATGTACGACGTCCCGTGCCCGACCAGGTCGGCCAGCACATTGCCCGCCTTGTCGAGCACGACCGTGCCGTCCGGCACCGGCAGGACCAGGTCCTGGCCGTCCTTGCCGGAGCGGAAGCCGCCCTCGCCGGGCTTGCCGTTGGTGGCCTTGCGGTGCGGGGAGTGGTGGTACTCGAGCAGCGTGGTGACGGACTGGTCGACGGTGAGGATCACGTCGCCGCCCCGGCCGCCGTTGCCCCCGTCGGGGCCACCGAGCGGCTTGAACTTCTCGCGGTGTACGGAGGCACAGCCGTGGCCTCCGTTACCCGCGGCGACATGGAGTTCGACGCGGTCCACGAAGGTAGTCATGGTTCCTTGCCTCCAGAGACGTACGGGATGTGCAGTGATAACAAGCGAAAGGCGGACCCGCCTTCCCGACCGGGAAGTGAGGTCCGCCTCGCGAAACGCCCTACGGCGCCCTGAGCCCGAAAGGGAGTGCCTCAGGCGACCGGAACGATGTTCACGACCTTGCGGCCACGGTGGGTACCGAACTCCACCGCACCGGACTGGAGCGCGAACAGCGTGTCGTCGCCGCCGCGGCCGACGCCCGCGCCCGGGTGGAAGTGGGTGCCGCGCTGGCGGACCAGGATCTCACCCGCGCTGACGACCTGACCGCCGAAGCGCTTCACGCCGAGCCGCTGGGCGTTGGAGTCGCGACCGTTCCGGGTGGACGATGCGCCCTTCTTGTGTGCCATCTGTTCTCAGTCCCTTACTTCGCAGCCGCGGGGATCTCAGTGACCTTGATCGCCGTGTACTGCTGGCGGTGGCCCTGACGACGGCGGTAGCCGGTCTTGTTCTTGTAGCGCAGAATGTCGATCTTCTGCCCCTTGTGGTGGTCCACGACCTCAGCCTGGACCTTGATGCCGGCCAGCACCCACGGGTCGCTGGTCACGGAGTCGCCGTCGACCACGAGCAGGGTCGAGAGCTCGACCGTGTCGCCAACCTTGGCAGTGGAAATCTTGTCAACCTCAACGATGTCGCCGACAGCAACCTTGTGCTGGCGACCACCGCTGCGCACGATGGCGTACACGCGGATCTCACTCTCTTCGCTCGGGAAACGGCACCCCCGCAGTCCAGCCGTCCGGCACAGCGGACGGCCTCTCCCGAAGCGCCCGGCGCCCGGAAGGAAGAGGTTTACGGGGATGTGGCGTGTCAGTCGACACGCCGACGGTCAAGGTTACGGGGGCCGGGCGTGACGGGTCAAACCGGGCTCGGCCCGCCCGAGGGTGAAGCGACCCGGCGGCCGCGACGGCGCGGGAAGCGGCCGCACGGCTGCGGCCCGCCCCGAGAGGACCGGGGCGGGCCGCCGCCGTGTGTGGTGCCGTGGCCTGGGAGGGACCCGGGAAGGGGTCAGTCCTCCGTGGTCACCGAGACCGTCGGCTGCGCCGTCTGCTCGGCGGCCGCCGTCTTCTTGGCCGCCGTCTTCTTGGCCGCCGCCTTCTTGGCGGTGGTCTTCTTCGCGACGGTCTTCTTCGCGACGGTCTTCTTGGCGGCGGTCTTGGTGGCCGTCGTCTTCTTCGTGGCGGCCTTCTTCGCCGTCGCCTTCTTGGCGGTCTTGCGGGCCGCCTTCTTGGCGGGCGCGGACACCTCGGCCTCAGCCTCGGCCTCGCCCTCCGCCGGGGCCCCGGACGCCGGGACCGGCGCCTCGGCCGCCTGCGACGGCTCCCCGGCCGCGGCCGGCTCCTCGGCCGTCGCCGGGACGACCACGACGGCAGCCTCCTCGGAGGCCGTGGGCGCAGTGGCCTTGCGCACGGCGCGGCGGCGCGGACGGGCCGGTGCCGCTCCCTCGACGGGCGCCTCGGCCGTCTGGACCGCATCGACCACCTCGGCGGGTGCCTCGGGAGTCCCGGCGAGTGCCTCGGCCTGCGGCGCGGGCTCGCCGACCGTCACCACGGCCTCCGCGGGCGAACCGGCCGGCGCGGACGCCCTGCGGGTCGCCCGGCGGCGCGTACGGCCCTTGGGCGCGGCCTCCTCCTCGACCGGTGCGGGCGCCTCGACCACCGGGTCCTCGGCCGCCGTAGGCTCCGCCTCGGCGTCCTGCCGCGACTTGGGAGCGCGGTCGTCCCTGCGGGACCTGGGCGCCCGCTCCTCGGACCGCGGCGCACCCGCCGGAGCCGACGCCCGCCGGGTCACCCGGCGCCGCGAACGGCCGCGGGTGGCGGCGGCCTCGGCCTCGGCGACGCTGCTGTACAGCTCCTCGTCCGGCGCGAACTCCGGCTCGGGCAGCGCGGCCGGGGCCGCGACCTCGGCGGCCACCGCTGCCTCGATCTCCGCGGCGGCCGCAACCGCCTCGGCGGCCTCCTCGATCTCCGCGGCCACGGCCTCGTGCGTCTCGGGCTCGGCCTCGGCACCGCCCCGGCCGCGCTTCTTGCGCTTGCCGCCGGCAGGGGCGGACGGCTGGTCCATGTGCACGATCACGCCACGGCCGTTGCAGTGGGCGCAGGTCTCGGAGAAGGACTCCAGCAGGCCCTGGCCGACCCGCTTGCGGGTCATCTGCACAAGGCCCAGCGAGGTCACCTCGGCGACCTGGTGCTTCGTACGGTCCCGGCCCAGGCATTCCAGCAGACGCCGCAGGACGAGATCCCGGTTGGACTCGAGCACCATGTCGATGAAGTCGATGACGATGATGCCGCCGAGGTCGCGCAGCCTGAGCTGGCGGACGATCTCCTCGGCCGCCTCCAGGTTGTTCCTGGTGACGGTCTCCTCGAGGTTGCCGCCCTGACCGGTGAACTTGCCGGTGTTGACGTCGATGACGACCATCGCCTCGGTCCGGTCGATCACCAGCGAACCGCCGCTCGGCAGCCAGACCTTGCGGTCCAGCGCCTTGGCGAGCTGCTCGTCGATCCGGTACGTGGCGAAGACGTCGACCTCGCTGGTCCACCGCTGGAGGCGGCCGGCCAGGTCGGGCGCGACGTGCGAGACATATCCGTGGATCGTCTGCCACGCCTCGTCACCGCTGACGATGACCTTGGAGAAGTCCTCGTTGAAGATGTCGCGCACGACCCGGACGGTCATGTCCGGCTCGCCGTACAGCAGCGTCGGCGCGCTGCCGTTCTTCGACTTCTTCCGGATCTCCTCCCACTGCGCCTGAAGCCGCTCGACGTCCCGGCGCAGCTCGTCCTCGCTCGCGCCCTCGGCGGCGGTACGCACGATGACGCCCGCGTCCTCGGGGACGATCTTCTTGAGGATGGTCTTCAGCCGGGCCCGCTCGGTGTCGGGCAGCTTGCGGCTGATACCGGTCATCGAGCCCTCGGGCACGTAGACCAGGTACCGGCCGGGCAGGGAGACCTGGCTGGTCAGGCGGGCGCCCTTGTGGCCGATCGGGTCCTTGGTGACCTGGACGAGCACGGACTGCCCGGACTTCAGCGCGGACTCGATACGGCGCGGGCCGTTGGCCATCCCGAGCGCCTCGAAGTTGACCTCACCGGCGTACAGGACGGCGTTCCTGCCCTTGCCGATGTCGATGAAGGCGGCCTCCATCGACGGCAGCACGTTCTGCACCTTGCCGAGGTAGACGTTGCCGACGTACGAGGTCGACTGCTCCTTGTTGACGTAGTGCTCGACGAGCACGCCGTCCTCCAGGACGCCGATCTGCGTACGCTCACCGCTCTGCCGTACGACCATCACGCGCTCGACGGCCTCGCGCCGGGCCAGGAACTCGGCCTCGGTGATGATCGGCACTCGGCGGCGGCCCTGCTCGCGCCCCTCGCGGCGGCGCTGCTTCTTGGCCTCGAGGCGGGTCGAGCCCTTGATGGACTGCACCTCGTCGGTGCCGTCGCCGGCCCGCTCCTCCTTCTTGCGCGGCTCGCGGACCTTCACGACCGTGCGCTCGGGGTCGTCGGACGTCGGCTCGGTGTCGGCGCCGGTGTCGCCGGCACGGCGGCGGCGGCGACGGCGCCGACGGCTGCTGCTGCCGCCCCCGGCCGCCGACTCCTCGTCGTGCTGCTCGTCCGCCTCCTCGGCGTCCTCCTCCAGCTGCTCGGCGGTGTCCTCGGCGTCCTGCTCGGCCTGCTCGGCGGCGAGCTCGTCGGCGTCCTCGCCCTCGGCGGTCTCGCCACGGCGACGGCGGCGGCCGCCACGGCGGCGGCGACGGCGCGAACCGCTCTCCTCGGCCTCTTCGCCCTCGGCGGACTCCTCGGGCTCCTCGGTCTCCTCCACCTCGTCGGTCTCATGGACCTCGTCGGTGGTCTCGGGCGTCACGGCCACGGGCTCCTCGTCGCCACCGCGGCGACGACGGCGGCGGCGCTGGCCGACCGGCTCCTCCTCGACGGGCTCCTCCTGCTCCGCGGCCTCGGCGGCAGCGGCAGCGGCGGCCCGCTCCGGGGTCTGGAACATCGGCTCGGTGAACACCGGCGCCTGGAAGACGGCCACGGCGGGCCGGGCCGGTCGCTGCACGGTCTCGGCCGTCTCCCCGGTCGCGGGCTTCGCGGGCTCCGCGAAGCCGCCGGCGGCCTTGCGGACGACGCGACGACGCGCGCGGCGCGGGGCGGCCTCCTCGGCCACCGGCTCCGGCTGCGACGGGGCGGCCTCCGGTGCCTCGGCGGCCTCGGTGGCGGCGCGGCCGGTCTCTTCGGCGGCGGTGACGGGCGCTTCCCCGTGTGCTGCGGTGGTCTCGTCCGCGGGCGCCGACACCCGACGGGTGGCGCGGCGACGAGTGCGGCGGGGGGCGGCTTCCTCCTCGGCGGCGGGCGTCTCGGCGACGGGCGCCTCGGCTGCGGGGCGCTCGGCGGGCTCGGCCCCGGCCTCGCTCACCGGCGTCCCGGCGTCCTGGGCGGCCGGCTGGGCCGCGGGAGTCTCGACGGTCTCTGCGGGCGCGGACACCCGGCGCGTGGCACGACGGCGCGCACGACGCGGAGCCGCCTCCTCGGTCGCAGCCTGCACGGGCTCGGCCGACTCAGCCGGCTGCGGCTCATCGGCAACGACGGCCGCGGGCACCTCGGTGCTCTCGGCTCCGCCCGGGACCACGACCTCCACGGCCTCCGCGGACTCGGGGGCCCCGGCGGGCGCGGACACCCGGCGCGTGGCACGACGGCGCGCACGACGCGGAGCCGCCTCCTCGGCCACCGGCTCAGCCGGCTCCGGCTCGGAGGCAACGGCAGCCGCGGCGACCGCCTCTGTCTCTTCGTTCTCTTCTGCCCCAGTGGCCTCGATGGCCTCGACGGTCTCGGTGGCCGGTATGGCCACCACCGTCTCGGTCACGACCTCCGTCGTCGGGGCCTCGGGGGTCGCGGTGTCGGCCGCGACCGTCGGCGGGCCTGCCGGGCGAGACGCGGCGCGGCGTCGGCGACGCGGCGGCAGGGTGTCGCTGGGGGTGGTGTTCTCGGAGCCCTCGGTGGGCTCGGTCGGTTCGAGCATGCGGGCGTTTCTCCCGTCAGGCTCCCGGGCGCCGCGCCTGGTCCGGCATCGCCGGTGACGTCCGCGGCTCGCGCGATGCGCGGTGCCGCCGTCCGGGGCGCGTGCGCCGCACGGGAGCTCTCCGTGTCTTGTCTCGCCGGTTCCGTACGCAATGTACGTACGGCCTGGCGAAAGTCTTCTGGTCGATTCGCTGCCCGACCCAGGTGGCTCCCGAGTACGAGGGCGGCGCTACGACGTCCGTCCCTACGCGAGACCTTCCTTATGCCGGCGCCGTCGCGGCGGCAGTGGCGGCGGCCGGATGCGGCTCGGTCGCTGCTGCCTCGCGGTCGGGCGCGAGCGGGTCGGTCACCGTGCCGGTCTCTTCATCGAACAGCCCCTGCGCCAGCCTGGTCACCGCTGCGGGGACCGGCGGCGCCAGGTCGGCCACGGCGCGGAGACCGGACAGGACGTCGTCGGGTCGTACGGCAGGCGTCACGTGCCGAACAACCAGCCGCAGTATCGCACAGGGCTGGTCGGTCGGCCTATCAGCATGCGAACTGTGTGTGTCCACGCTCTCCAGGCTCGCGACCGCGGCGCGGGCGTCGAAGGTGCGCACGCCGTTCTTGGCCATGCGCTTGACCTCGACGGTCTCGGCCGCCGTGAAGGCCGCCACCGCCCGTTCGGCGTCCGCGGGCTCCACGCCGTCCAGGCGCAGCTCCCACACCGACGCCTCGAGCCGGTCGGCGAGGCCCGACGTGCGGGCCTCGACAGCCTCGATGACATCGAGCCCCGGGGGCAGCGACTCGTCGAGGAGCTCGCGCAGCCTGTCCGGGTCGCGCGCCTCGGTGAGCGCGATTTCCAGGTATTCCGCCTCACTGCCCGTGCCGGTGGGTGCGGCATTGGCGTACGACACCTTCGGATGCGGCGTGAACCCCGCCGAGTACGCCATAGGCACCTCGGCACGGCGCAGCGCACGCTCGAAGGCGCGCTGGAAGTCACGGTGGCTGGTGAACCGGAGGCGGCCGCGCTTGGTGTAGCGCAGTCGGATGCGCTGCACCGCGGGTGCCGGCGGCGGGCCTTCGGGCTGTCGCTTGCCCAGTGTCGTTCAGTCCTTCGTGAGAGCGGTCGTCCTGCTACCTAGAGTACGTGTCTCGCGGCCGATGGGTTCCCGCCGGGAGACCTCCCGAGTCCTGCCGGAGTCGCCGAAGAGCATGCGGCGGAGGTCGGCGCGAGCCTGCCGGACGGTCTCGCGGGCGAGGGCCGACGTCTGCCGGACGACCCGGCCCACACTGCGGGCCACCCGGGCCGCGGGGCGCAGGACCGTGTCACGGACGGCGTGCCCGACGGGCGTCAGCACCGTCCGGTACACCCAGCGCACCGGCTCCACGAACATCCACCGGAAGAGCGTGCCGAGGAACCGGCCGACGGCGAGCGAGATGCGCCCGGCGACGCGCCAGGCGTGGCCGAAGGCGGCGCCGATCTCGTGCCCGACGACCGCCAGAACGCGTCCGGCCGGGGCGAGGATCCACCGCCACAGGGCCGACGCGGGCACCACGAGCAGCACGCGCAGCAGCCACAGCAGGCCGGCTCCGCAGCCGGCGGCCACCACGCGGACGAGCCCCGCGAGACCGCGCGCCAGCCGGGCGATCCCGTGCCCGAGCGGCGTCAGGACGTTGCGGTGCAGCCACAGGGCCGGCACGAGGACCAGGTGCCGGACGAGCCACGCCGTCACCGCGTACGCCCCGCCTCCGAGGGCGGCGAGGACGTATCCGACGCCCCTGAGCAGCAGGGCGAGGGCATGTCCCACGGGCGTCAGCACACGCGCGTACGCCCAGCCGAGTCCGGCACCGATCGCCCGCAGCACCAGGGCGGCACCGTGTCCCAGCGGCACCAGCACGTTCCGGTACGTCCATCCGGCCGGCACGACGACAAGGACCCGGCCCAGCCACGCGCACCCGGCCCCCAGCGGCAGAAGGCCGTACCGCCAGAGCATCGTCCAGGGCCACACGAGCAATGCCCACGCCGCCCACAGCGACGCCCGGCCCACCGGCCGCAACACGCTGTGCCGCAGGAAGCGTCCAACGGCGACGAGCGCGTCCCACGCCATGCGCACCGGCACGACGAGGACGAGCGCGACGATCCGCACCGGCAGACGGATCGCAACGATGAGACAGCCCTCGACGGGCCGGGGCGACGGCGGCTTCTCCATGTCCTCCTAGACGCTGCCGCTGCCCGCATGGATGCGGCAACACCCGACAGCCAGGGTGTCGCTGGTTTCTGACGTCTCGTCAGTTTCGTTGTGCCGCCGCGGCGCTGATCGGCTGCCCGGCCGAAACGTTCGGCGGAATGCGGTGCCCGCTGGCAGACTTTTCGTTCATGAGCGGTGAAGCGGGGGTCACCCTGGGCCTGTTGGCGGCCTGGGCCGTGCACGACCTGGAAGAAGTGGTCATGGTGCCACGCTGGGCCCGGGCACGGGTGCCGGAGCTGCGGGGGCGTTTCCCCAGGGTGCCCGACCGGATCTGGCGGCAGCTCGAGTCGGTCGACGGGCGCCGGTTCGCGACGGCTGTCGCCGGGATGGCCGTCGTGGTCGCCGCCGCGGCGGCCGAGGGCCACCGCACCGGCGGGCGTTCCGCCGTCTACCAGACCGCTCTCAACGGGTTCGGTCTGCACGGCGTGGTGCATCTGGCCCCGGCCGCCGCCGTACGGGGGTACACGCCGGGTTCCGTCACCGCGCCTGTGGTGGTCATTCCCTTCACGCTATGGGCCCGTGGCAGGCTGCGGCGGACCGGTGTGCTGCGTCCTGCCCGGCCGCTGGATGCCGTACGGGGACTGGCGCTTGCCGCGGCCGCCACGGCCGGGACCCATGTGATCGCGAGGCGGCTGCACCGCTGAGCCCCCGCGGACGGGGAGGGGCTCAGCGGTTCGTACGGATCGTCTGCTCAGTGGGCTCACGGCCTGCAGATGGCGTACACCACCGTGCTCTCGTTGGCGCCGTTGTTGCTCGAGAGCTGTGACTGGAAGCCGGTGGGGGGCGAGCCGACCGGGCGGGCTCCGCCGGGAAGTGCCACGAGTCTCCCGTTCGTCGTATTGATGTCATAGGCGCCGCCACCCGTGGCGAACGTGCCCGCCGGACACGTGACCGTGTTGAACGTCCCGGCGGACTGCGCCCCGGGGAGGGTGCTGGACACCACGACGCTCTGGGCTCCGTTCGCACCGCTGGTTCCTTGTACCCCTTGAGCCCCGGTCGAGCCCTGCACGCCCTGGGGTCCCTGCGCCCCGGTGGAACCTTGGGCGCCGGTAGCACCCTGGGGGCCGGTGGAGCCCTGGAAACCCTGCGTGCCCTGAGCACCGGCGGCGCCCTGAGCGCCCGTAGCACCCTGCGGGCCGACTGAACCCTGGAAACCCTGCGTGCCCTGAGCACCGGCGGCGCCCTGAGCGCCCGTAGCACCCTGCACACCGGTAGCACCCTGGGGGCCGGCGGAACCCTGGAAGCCCTGCGTGCCCTGGAAGCCCTGCGACCCCTGGACGCCCTGAGGTCCCTGGGCGCCGGTCGCGCCCTGCGATCCGGTCGAGCCCTGGGCGCCCTGAGCGCCCGTCGTGCCCTGGAAGCCCTGCGTGCCCTGAGCACCCGTCGAGCCCTGAGCACCTGTCGTGCCCTGAGCACCCGTCGAGCCCTGAGCACCTGTCGTGCCCTGGAAGCCCTGCGTGCCCTGAGTACCCGTCGAGCCCTGAGCGCCCTGGGCGCCGGTGGCGCCCTGCGCACCGGTCGCGCCTTGGAGACCCTGTGGGCCGGTGGCACCCTGGAAGCCCTGCGAGCCCTGGGTTCCGGTCGCGCCCTGAGCGCCCGTGGTGCCCTGCGGTCCGGTGGCGCCCTGGGCACCGGTAGAACCCTGAACGCCTTGGGAGCCCTGTGGGCCTGTCGCTCCCTGGACGCCTTGCGAGCCCTGTGCGCCCGTCGCTCCCTGGACGCCTTGCGCACCCTGGAAGCCCTGGAAGCCCTGAGCTCCGGTCGCGCCCTGAGCGCCCGTGGTGCCCTGCGGTCCGGCGGCGCCCTGGGCACCGGTAGAACCCTGAACCCCCTGGGTGCCGTCCGCGCCCGTGGCGCCCTGACTACCCGTCGCGCCCTGCGCACCCGTGGCGCCCTGGGAACCCGTGGCTCCCTGGGGACCCTGGGAGCCGGTAGCGCCCTGGAAGCCCTGTGCGCCCTGCGCCCCGTTGGCGCCTTGAGCCCCGGTGGAGCCCTGAGCACCCGTGGAGCCCTGCGGTCCGGTCTCGCCCTGGGCCCCGCTGGAACCCTGGGCCCCTGTGGAGCCCTGCGGACCGGTGTCGCCCTGTGGTCCGGTCGAACCCTGCGGTCCGGTCGCACCCTGGAAGCCCTGTGTGCCCTGGGCACCGTCGGCCCCTTGGGCTCCGGTGGACCCCTGAGAGCCGGTGGCACCCTGTGCTCCGGTGGACCCCTGGACGCCCTGTGCGCCCTCCGCACCCATGTCCCCTTGAGTACCGGCGGCGCCCTGCGCACCCGTGGCGCCCTGAGCCCCGGTGGAACCCTGGAACCCCTGCGAGCCCTGAGCGCCTGCCTCTCCCTGGAAGCCCTGCACACCCTGAACACCCGTGGAACCCTGCGGTCCGATGGGCCCCTGCATGCCCTGTGCGCCCTCCGCACCGGTATCCCCTTGAGCACCGGTGGCGCCCTGCGCACCCGTGGCGCCCTGAGCCCCGATGGAACCCTGGAACCCCTGCGAGCCCTGAGCGCCTGCCTCTCCCTGGAAGCCCTGCACACCCTGAACACCCGTGGAACCCTGCGCACCCGGGGTGCCCTGGAAGCCCTGCGAGCCCTGAGCGCCCGCCTCACCCTGGACACCGGTGGCGCCCTGAGCACCCGTCGCACCCTGCGAACCGGCCGAGCCCTGGAAACCCTGCGTCCCCTGCGCACCGTCGGCTCCCTGAGCGCCCGTGGCGCCCGTCGCACCCGTGGCGCCCTGCGTACCGGTGGGGCCCTGGAAACCCTGAGCGCCCTGCGCACCCAAGTCACCCTGCGCACCCGCCGCACCCTGAGCCCCGGTTGCGCCCTGGGAACCTTCCGAGCCCTGGAAACCCTGCGCGCCCTGGGCACCCGTGGAACCCTGCGCACCGGTCGCGCCCTGAGCCCCGGTGACGCCCTGAGATCCCGCAGAGCCCTGGAAACCCTGAGCGCCCTGAGCACCCATATCGCCCTGAGCACCGCTGGTCCCCTGAGCGCCCGTGGAACCCTGCGGACCGTCCGAGCCCTGGAAACCCTGCGCGCCCTGAACGCCGGCGTCACCCTGAGCCCCGAGGGAACCCTGCGCACCCGGGGAACCCTGCGGACCGTCCGAGCCCTGGAAACCCTGCGCGCCCTGAACGCCGGCGTCACCCTGAGCCCCGAGGGAACCCTGCGCACCCGGGGAACCCTGCGGACCGTCCGATCCCACCGAGAGCCCGGCTCGGCCTCCCTGGACGCGAAGCCCGGGGCGACGCGCGTCCCGCGGCCGACGGTCGGACCGGTCGTCCCGTATCCGAGCTCCGCAACGACACCCGACACCTCGTGCCCCGGCACACTCTGAGTACGGTCGCGGCGGGCGCGGTCCGACCAGGTCCCGGGCCGGTCGAGCTCCCCGCGGAAAATGGGGTCAGAAGGCCCGCGTCGTGAAAGATGGCGGATATACAGAGCAGCTCCGGGTCAGGCTGGAGACCGAGCTCCCGCGCGTGCAGGGCACCGAAGAGGAAAACACGTCGGGAGTGATGGAAGATGAGCGGATTGCTCGTATCCCGAAGAAATCCGGTGGCCTCCGCCACTGCCGCGGTCTCGGGAATTTCCACCCCTGCGATGATGTCGCACGGGAGTTGTCCATCAGCCCTGCCGCCTACCAGCGGCGCTTCGCCTCCGCCCGCCGCACCCCCTGATCCTCAGCTCGGTCCCCATCCCACGGCCTCCCTCAAGGACGTCGTTCAGGAAGGCACGGCAATCGGCTACCCCATCGCCCCATCACTGTCGAGCGATACCAGCGGACATCGTGCCGGGCGTGATTCGTGCCAGGCGTCACACCCCACTCCCCCACGGAATCGACGGTGGATGAGCCCGCAGGCGGCGGCATTGGCGTTCCAGGCGCTCTCTGCGCCAACCGCTGCCGCCCCCGCCGCGAACCGAGCACGCTCAGCAGCTCCACCGCCTCTTCCTCCGGTGACGTCGGCCAAAGCCTCAGCGATGGCGCCGCAGCGGTGGTGACCGATGAGTTCCGGAGCCCGGATCCGTCTACCTCTGCACAAAGCGAAAGCTGCGCACGAGCTCTGTGAGGGGACCATGACCACCCACGCACTACCACCCGTCGTCGACGCCGCAACCTGGGAGCGCCGGCTCGAGGCACTGCGGGCCCGCGAGAAGGCCGTGACGCGGGAACTCGACGCCATCGCCGCCGAGCGTCGCCGCCTGCCCATGGTCGAGATGCCCGATTACACCCTCGAGGGCGAGGACGGCCTCGTTCGACTGGCGGACGTCTTCGAAGGCAAGAGGCAACTGATCGTCTACAACCACATGTGGTTCGCCGGCGAGGAATGGCAGTGCCCGGGCTGCACGGGATTCACCTCGCAGTACACCCGCCTGGAGTTCTTGGACAACTACGACGCGCGATTCGTCATCGTCACCCAGGGCCCGATCAAAGAGGCACTCGCCTACAAACAGCGGGTCGGCAACCAGATGGCGTGGTACTCGACTGCCAACAGCCCATTCGGGGCCGACGTCGGCGCACCGCCCGACGGAGGATTCGCGGTCAACGTGTTCCTGCGCGACGGCGACACTGTCTATCGCACCTGGCACACCAACGGTCGGGGTACCGAGCAGCTCAGTCACACCTTCGGGCTGATCGATGTCCTCCCGTACGGACGGCAGGAGGAATGGCAGGACTCGCCCGAGGGCTGGCCTCAGTCGCCCACCTACAGCCGGTGGGCGACATCCAAGGACATCGCTGCGCTCTATGGCTCGGGCTCTGGCGGCGGCTGAACTGATCACGGCCGATGAGCGGGTGGACTCGCTGATGCTGCCGGTGCGCGACGGGGTGACCATCGCCCGGCGTCGCTGACGCCCGGCAAGTGCGTGCCGCGCTTGTGCGGGCACCGGGGACCTCGTTCCCTGCCGCATCCACCAGGACCGGTGATCACACGCCGCACGTGTAGTCAGCACACGCCGCACGTGTAACGGCATGGGCGGTGACCTGCGAGAACGTTTGCTCCCTCTCTTTTCTTTTTGTCCTCACAGTTGCGGCCCCGCAGGTCATACCCCCCTCTGCCGTCTGGGGCGTGCAGGCTGACGTGGGCCTCGCGAACGGTTTGCACCGTCCTTGAGGCGCCAGTCGAGGGCTGCCGTGAACGCTGCCATTGCCCCAGCCGCCAGGGCGAAACACCCACAGACGAAGCTCGCGGACTCGACCCATGTGGCTGGCCTGTCGAACAGCGAGGCCGAGAACTGGCACCCCGCGCCAAGCGCGCCCGATCCTGCGGCGAGCAGCCACGTTCCGGGTGTGAACGCAGCCCAGGCGTCACCCGCAGCCGCAGACCGTGCGATACGCAGGACGACTCGCCCGGCAAGTACCACGCAGGCGATCGGCGAGACGACGGCCACCCCGAACAGGAACACCATGGGCAGGATCCAAATACCTGCATCTTCGGACGAGAGGAGCATGTCGGCATGACAGCCCACACGGCAGAAAGGTTGCCCAGCACGGGACGCGGCCATGGGCAACGCGGAG
This sequence comes from Streptomyces sp. NPDC047079, assembly GCF_040643755.1. Classification (NCBI taxonomy): domain Bacteria; kingdom Bacillati; phylum Actinomycetota; class Actinomycetes; order Kitasatosporales; family Streptomycetaceae; genus Streptomyces; species Streptomyces sp. NPDC047079. The sequence goes on along the minus strand of NZ_JBEYUZ010000001.1, from coordinate 432,131 downwards.
AGTGATCACGACAGGGTGTCTCGGAGACCAAGGTTTGTGAGGCGAGACGGCAGGCGCCCCGGAAGGGGGCGCAGCACTGTTCAAAACCCGTCTCCAAACTTCCGTCTCAGGGTTGACGTGGGTAGCCATGACGGCCCCGCAGGACGTGTTCGCAGATGACGAAGTGGAACGATCGGCCGTCTTCGTAGAGCGTCGCCTGCCGCTCCAGCCTGGCAGCCACTGTTCGAGCCCTGGTCTCCTCCGGTAGCGCGGGCGGCTGGCAGGGTCCTGCCGTTCTCGATCTTCGAGAGCTCTCCCGCAGACATGGACGCCCTGCGGGCCACCGCGTCACCGGTCAGTCGCGAAGCCTCCCGCAGCGCCCGCAGGACTTTCCGGATCGAGTCCGTGGTCACCTCGTCCTCGCTCACCCCCGCCAGCGCCTCCAGCACCCGATCGAGTGCCCCGCTCACGTCAGTGCGAGTGACCACTCGAAGCAGGCGCCTGACCACCGTTCTTGACCGTCAGCGGCAGCAACTTCTTGCCGGTCGGGCCGATCTGAATGGCCGTGTCCATCTGCGGGCACACGCCGCAGTCGAAGCACGGCGTCCAGCGGCAGTCCTCGACCTCCGTCTCGTCGAGGGCGTCCTGCCAGTCCTCCCAGAGCCAGTCCTTGTCGAGGCCCGAGTCGAGGTGGTCCCAGGGGAGGACTTCCTCATAGGTGCGCTCGCGGGTGGTGTACCAGTCGACGTCCACGCCGTAGGGGGCCAGCGCCTTGTCCGCGCAGGCCATCCAGCGGTCGTACGAGAAGTGCTCGCGCCAGCCGTCGAAGCGGCCACCGTCGTCGTAGACGGCGCGGATGACCGCGCCCACCCGCCTGTCGCCCCGCGACAGCAGGCCCTCGACGATGCCGGGCTTGCCGTCGTGGTAGCGGAAGCCGATCGAGCGGCCGTACTTCTTGTCGCCGCGGATCTTGTCGCGGAGTTTTTCGAGACGCGCGTCCGTCTCCTCCGCCGACAGCTGCGGCGCCCACTGGAAGGGGGTGTGGGGCTTGGGGACGAAGCCGCCGATCGAGACCGTGCAGCGGATGTCGCCCGAGCCGGAGACCTCGCGGCCCTTCTGGATCACGTGCGTGGCCATGTCGGCGATCTGGAGGACGTCCTCGTCGGTCTCCGTGGGCAGGCCGCACATGAAGTACAGCTTCACCTGGCGCCAGCCGTTGCCGTACGCCGTGGCGACCGTCCTGATCAGGTCCTCTTCCGAGACCATCTTGTTGATGACCTTGCGGATACGCTCGGAGCCGCCCTCGGGGGCGAAGGTCAGGCCCGAGCGGCGGCCGTTGCGCGTGAGCTCGTTCGCCAGGTCGATGTTGAAGGCGTCCACGCGGGTCGAGGGGAGAGACAGGCCGATCTTGTCCTCCTCGTAGCGGTCCGCGAGGCCCTTGGCGATGTCGCCGATCTCGGAGTGGTCCGCGGAGGAGAGGGAGAGCAGACCGACCTCCTCGAAGCCCGTCGCCCTCAGACCCTTGTCGACCATCTCGCCGATGCCCGTGATGGAGCGCTCGCGCACGGGACGGGTGATCATGCCCGCCTGGCAGAAGCGGCAGCCGCGCGTACAGCCGCGGAAGATCTCGACGGACATGCGCTCGTGGACCGTCTCCGCGAGGGGGACGAGGGGCTGCTTCGGGTACGGCCACTCGTCGAGGTCCATGACCGTGTGCTTGGACACGCGCCACGGGACACCCGACTTGTTGGGGACGACGCGGCCGATACGGCCGTCGGGGAGGTACTCGACGTCGTAGAAGGCCGGGACGTAGACGCCGCCGGTCTTCGCCAGGCGGAAGAGGAGTCCCTCGCGGCCACCCGGGCGGCCCTCCTCCTTCCAGGCGCGGACGATCTTGGTGATCTCCAGGACGGCCTGCTCCCCGTCGCCGATCACCGCGCAGTCGATGAAGTCGGCGATCGGCTCGGGGTTGAAGGCCGCGTGGCCGCCCGCAAGAACGATCGGGTCGTCGATGGTGCGGTCCCTGGACTCCAGCGGGATGCCCGCCAGGTCCAGGGCCGTGAGCATGTTCGTGTAGCCCAGCTCGGTGGAGAAGGACAGGCCGAGGACGTCGAAGGCCTTCACCGGGCGGTGACTGTCCACGGTGAACTGCGGGACGCCGTGCTCCCGCATCAGGGCCTCCAGGTCCGGCCACACGCTGTAGGTGCGCTCGGCGAGGACGCCCTCCTGCTCGTTCAGGACCTCGTAGAGGATCATGACGCCCTGGTTGGGCAGGCCGACCTCGTACGCGTCGGGGTACATGAGCGCCCAGCGGACGTCACAGGAGCCCCACGGCTTGACGGTGGAGTTCAGCTCACCGCCGACGTACTGGATCGGCTTCTGCACATGCGGGAGCAGAGCTTCGAGCTGCGGGAACACCGATACAGCGGCTTCGGCAGACATCTCGCGACTTTCGTGAGCTGGAGGAACTGATAGGGGTGACCATCTAGCGTAACGCGCCCCCGGCTCCTCGCCGGACGGCCCGGACAGCCCGACGCCCGACCTCCGGGGCGGAGCCGAGCCCCTCCCGCCCTGTGCAAGATGCCCGTCAGATGGCCGTCTCGGCTCGCACCGTCCGCCACGTCTGCGGCAGTGCCGCCTCCGCTGCCGCCGCTCGCTGCTCCTGGCGCCCGTAGAGAACGCCGTAGGTGAAGGTGCTTTCGCCGGCCGCGTGTGCCCGGGCCGACAGTTCCAGCAGGGCGTCGCGGGCCATCACGCTGTCCTGGTGCTCGCCGAGCAGGGTCTGCAGCGACTTCATCGACTTGACCAGGGCCTGGGCGGGGCTGCCCAGCGCCGGTGCGGCTGCCTCGGCCGCGTACCGGGTGCGCTTGGCCTTCTTGCGCGCCTCGTGCATCGCGACGTCACGGTCGTGCCCCGGGGGCAGGTCCAGGGCCCGGCCGACGAGGTCGGCGACCTTCTGGAAGTCCTTGCGTACGGCCTTGGCAAGCACCTTCGCCGGGTCCTTGGCGGCCGCCTTCAGCAGAGGCGGGTCGGCGATCAGGGTGTCGAGCGCGTTCAGCAGGTTCAGATAGCGCTCGCTGTCCAGGACGGTGATCAGACGGCTCCGGGAGCCGCCGCGGCGGGCGTCGGACCAGGTGCGCAGGCGATTGCGGACGGGGCCGGTGACGAGGGGCCGGGGCAGTGCGGACACGGCGGCCGTCAGGTGCTCGGTGAGGACCTCCTGGTCGCGGTCGACACCCAGTTCCCCGGCCAGCCACTTCAGCTCGTCGGCGATCCGGTCGGTGACCCGGCGGTCGAGGACCTTGCCGAAGGAGCGGAACGTGCTGCGGAGCCGGCGGGTCGCGACGCGCATGGAGTGCACGGAGTCGTGGACGTCGCGCCGCACCGCGGGGTCGAGTTCGACGATGGCGTCACGCTGGGCGCGGGCGTAGGCGAGGACGTGGTCGCCCGCGGTGACGGGTGGCTGTGGGTGACCGGCCGGAGCGGGCGGCGGCCGCCGCTTGCCGGTGGCGGTGGGCTCGGGGCGGCCGGCGGTCTCCTCCAGCGCCCTGGACAGTTTGGACGGGGCCGAGGAGCGGATGACGCCCGCCTTGCGGAGCTTCTTGTCGACCTTGTCGAGGAAGGCGGGGTCGCCGTCGTCCGCGAGTTCGACCTCTATCTCGGTCCAGTCGGCGGTGCCCGTGCCGCCGCTGAGCCGCTCGGCGTGCACCCGGTCGAGGCTGACCTCGGCGAGCAGGGTGCCGTCGGCGTCGACGAGGTGGCGGATGTCCCGGGAGGAGCGGAGCCGGACGACGGGGACGAGTTCGGCTTCCCGGATGCGGGAGCGGACGAGGCCGGAGAGGTACGGGGGGACGGTGTCGGAAAGCGGGGCGCGGACCTCGTCGCGTACGCCGTCGGCGACGGGCAGCTTGAGGTGCCAGCCGGCGTCGGCGCCGCCGGTGCGGCGGCGAAGGGTCAGGGAGGCGCCGGCCAGTCGTGCGTCGGGCGTGTCGTAGTAGGTGGCGTCGAGTTGGGCGTTGCCCTTGTCGATGACGGCGAAGACGCCGCCCACGGCGGTGAGGTCGGGCAGCGCGTCCCCGGTTGCGGCCTCATATTTGCGCTCGATTTCGCGTTTTGTGTCCGCCATGGACTGAATCTAACGGCAATCGGACCGGTAGGGCAGAGCCCTCCGGCCTTCGTCTGGAACCCGCCCCTCCGCCGAACGCCCCGGTCCTCGGCCGGAAGGGGACTCCGCCCCCTACGCCGACATCGGCCGCTGCACCCGGATCGACTGCAACAGTCCCACCGCTATCCAGACGGCGAACATGGAGGAGCCGCCGTACGAGACGAACGGCAGGGGCAGGCCCGCCACCGGCATGATGCCGAGGGTCATGCCGATGTTCTCGAAGGACTGGAAGGCGAACCAGGCGATGATGCCCGCCGCGACGATGGTGCCGTACAGCTCGGTCGTCTCGCGGGCGATCCGGCAGGCCCGCCACAGGACCACACCGAGCAGCAGGACGATCAGACCGGCGCCGATGAAGCCCAGCTCCTCGCCCGCGACCGTGAACACGAAGTCGGTCTGCTGTTCGGGCACGAACTGGCCGGTGGTCTGGGAGCCGTGGAAGAGGCCCGCGCCGGTGAGTCCGCCGGAGCCGATCGCGATACGGGCCTGATTGGTGTTGTAGCCGACGCCCGCCGGGTCGAGGTCGGGGTTGGCGAAGGCGGCGAAGCGGTTGATCTGGTACTCGTCCAGGATGTGCAGCTGCCATATGGCGACCGCGCCCAGGGCGCCCGCGCCGAGCAGGCCGAACACCCAGCGGTTGGAGGCGCCGGAGGCGAGCAGCACGCCCAGCACGATGATCACCATGACCATGACCGAGCCCAGGTCGGGCATGAGCATCACGATCAGCATCGGAACGGCGGCCAGACCCAGGGCCTGCGCCACGGTCCGGTGGTCGGGGTAGGGCCTGTCGCCCGCGTCGACCCGGGCGGCGAGCAGCATCGCCATGCCCAGGATGATCGTGATCTTCACGAACTCGGAGGGCTGGAGGGAGAAGCCGCCGCCGAAGACGATCCACGCGTGCGCGCCGTTGACCGTCGCACCGAGCGGGGTGAGCACCAGCAGGATCAGGAGGACGGAGATGCCGTACAGGATCGGTACGGCCGTGCGCAGGGTGCGGTGGCCGAGCCAGACCGTGCCGATCATCAGGGCGAGTCCGATGCCGGTGTTCATCAGGTGACGGATCAGGAAGTAGTACGGGTCGCCTTGGTTGATCTCGGTGCGGTTGCGGGTCGCCGAGTAGACCAGGGCGGTGCCGATCAGGGACAGGGCCGTGGCCGACAGCAGTATCGGCCAGTCGAGTCGGCGGGCCAGGCCGTCGCGGGCGAAGATGCGCGTCCAGCTCGCCCGGTCGGGGCCGTACCCGGAGACGGAGAAGTTGTTCGCTCCGGTCATGTGAGGATCCTCCGCCTCTTCCTGGGGCGGGCCGATTGCCGTGCGGTGCGGCGGTTGCTCGCGGTGGGCGAGGGCACGGTGGCCGACGGGTTGTCGGTGGGCGTGTTCTGCTGGTCCTGCTGGCTCGCCTGGTCGGCGTTGGGGTCGTACTTGTCGACCTTCTGAGACTCGATCGAGCCATCGGGGCGGATCTTGGGCAGGGTCTGCTGCGGGGTGGGAAGCAGGGCTTTGCTCTTGTCGATCGAGCCGTCCTTCTGGACTCCGTACAGGGCGTTGTAGATGTTGTGCACGGCCTCACCGGAGGCGCCGGAGCCCGTACCGGCCTGGGAGATGGTCATGACCACGGCGTAGTCATCGGAGAACGTGGACAGCCAGGACGTGGTCTGCTTGCCGTAGACCTCGGCGGTACCGGTCTTGGCGTGCAGCGGGATCTTGTCCTGCGGCCAGCCGCCGAACTTCCAGGCGGCCGTACCGCGGGTGACGACGCCCGCGAGTGCCTCTTCCATGACGTCCCGCGTCTTGCTGTCGATCGGCAGCCTGCCGTGCGACCTGGGCTTGATCTCGGTGACGCGCTTGCCGTCGGGGCTGACGATCGCCTTGCCGATGCTCGGGTTCCACAGGGTGCCGCCGTTGGAGATCGCCGAGTAGACGACGGCCTGCTGGATGGGGGTCACGAGTGTGTCGCCCTGGCCGATGGAGTAGTTGATCGCGTCACCCTCGCGCATCTTGTTGCCCTCGAGGCAGTTCTCGTACGCGATCTTCTGGACGTAGTCGCCGTCCTTCTTGCCGGTCTTGCACCAGGCGTCCTTGTTGGCCTGCCAGTACTTCTCCTTCCACTGCCGGTCGGGGACGCGGCCGGTGACCTCGTTGGGCAGGTCGATGCCGGTGGTCTTGCCGAGGCCGAACTGGTGGGCGGCCTTGAAGAAGTAGTCCTTGGGCTGCCCCTTCTTGGGGTTGATGCCGCCGTCCTTCTTCCACTCGTTGTCCGCGAGGCCGTAGAAGACGGTGTCGCAGGAGACCTCGAGGGCGCGGCCGAGCGAGATCGGGCCGAAGTTCTCGCCCTCGAAGTTCTTGAAGACCTGTCCGCCGACCGAGTACGAGCTGGTGCACGGGTAGTGGCCGTCGAAGGGGTAGCCGGCCTCGATCGCCGCGGCGGTGGAGACCACCTTGAAGGTGGAGCCGGGCGCCGACTGGCCCTGGATGGCCCGGTTGAGCAGCGGGTAGTCGGAGTCCTTGCCGGTGAGTTGCTGGTAGTCCTTGGCGGAGATGCCGCCGACCCAGACGTTCGGGTCGTAGGTCGGGGCGGAGGCCATGGCGACGATCCGGCCGGTCTTGGCCTCCATCACCACGACGGCACCGGAGTCCGCCTTGTAGTTCTCACCGGTGATCTTGTCGAACTGGTTGCGGGCGGCCTTCATCGCCGCGTCGAGTTCGTACTCGGCGACCCGCTGGACGCGCGCGTCGATGCTGGTGACCAGGTTGGAGCCGGGCTCGGCGCCGTCGCTCTCGGCCTTGCCGATGACCCGGCCGAGGTTGTCGACCTCGTAGCGGGTGACGCCCGCCTTGCCGCGCAGCACTTTGTCGTACTGGCGCTCGAGTCCCGAGCGGCCGACCATGTCGGAGCGCAGATAGGGCGAGTCGGTGTCCTTGGCCTTCTGGATCTCGTCGTCGGTGACGGGCGAGAGGTAGCCGAGGACCTGGGCGGTGTTGGCCTCGCCGGGGCTCGGGTAGCGGCGCACGGCCTCGGGCTCGGCGGTGATGCCGGGGAAGTCCTCGGACCGTTCGCGGATCTGCAGGGCCTGACGGGGGGTGGCCTCGTCGGTGATGGGGATCGGCTGGTACGGGGAGCCGTTCCAGCAGGGCTGCGGCGTCTTGGAGTCGCACAGGCGGACCCTGTCCATGACGTCCTGCGGCTTCATGCCGAGGACGCCGGCCAGCTTGCTCAGGACCGCCTTGCCGTCGTCCTTCATCTTCAGCAGGTCGGTGCGGGAGGCGGAGACCACCAGCCGGGTCTCGTTGTCGGCGATCGGGACGCCCCGCGCGTCCAGGATCTCGCCGCGCACGGCGGGCTGGACGACCTGCTGGACGTGGTTGCCGGAGGCCTCCTTGGCGTACTCGGAGCCGTTGCGGATCTGGAGGTACCAGAGGCGGGCGCCGAGGGTGCCGAGGAGGGAGAGGACGAGGATTTGGATGACGACCAGCCGGATCTGGACTCGGGGGGTCCGTCCGGTCTCGGGGATGTTAGTCATCGGCGAAGCCCACTGAAGTCGAGGGTGGTCGCGGGGAACGGCTGGGTGTGGGTCACTGCCGCCGCCCCCGCTGTCTGCACATGCGCGTCATACGAGTACACGGCCGGCCTGTGGGGCCGGACGGCCGACTCCGTGGTGGTCACAGGCGCTTGACCCCCTTGATGCGTCCCGCCCGGGCCATCCGCGCCCTGGCCGCCTTGACCCGCAGCACCCCGCGCTGGCTGCCGATGCGCAGTCCGGTGCCGGAGGAGAGCCAGCCGGAGGAGACGTCGGCCGCCTTGGCGGAGCTGGTCTCCGCGAGCGGGTCGTTGTCGACGCGGCGGGCCAGCGCCATGATCCCGGGCACCACGAAGGGCGCGAGCAGCAGGTCGTACACGGCGGCCGTGAGCAGCAGGCTGGTGAGGCCCACATGGCGGGCGGCGGTGTCGCCGACGAGGGCGCCCACCCCCGCGTACAGCAGGGTGGAGCCGATCGCGGCGGCGACCACCACGGCCATCGGGCCGCTGGCGGACTTCAGGCGGCCCTTGTCGGGCCGGGCGAGTCCGGCGAGGTAGCCGATGACGCACAGGACGAGCGCGTAGCGGCCGGCGGCGTGGTCGGCGGGCGGGGCCAGGTCGGAGAGCAGGCCGACGCCGAAGCCGATGAGACAGCCGCCGACGTGGCCGTAGACCAGGGCGAGGGCGACGACGGTCAGGAGCACCAGGTCCGGGACGGCACCGGGCAGATGCAGGCGTGCGAGGACGCACACCTGGATCACCAGGGCGACGATCACCAGGGCGGTGGAGAGCAGCATCCGGTTGAGGCGCATCTGGTTCGGCTCCTAGGGCGTCTACTGCTGAACGTCGTTGGACGCCGAGGGCGTGACGGTAACGGTCACGGTCGGGGTGGGCGTCGGCTGGGGCTTCGGGGGCAGGACGGTGTCGCGCGGGTCCTTCTTCGGCGCCTGGACGACGACGCCGACGATGTCGAGGCTGCTGAAGGACACGAACGGCTTCACATAGACCGTGCGGGTCAGACCGCCGCCCGACGGGTCGACACGGGAGACCACGCCGACCGGGACACCGGGCACGAACGGCCTGTCGGCCTCGGAGCCGAAGGTGACGAGGCGGTCGCCCTTCTTCACGTCGGCCTTGCCGTTGAGGAGCTGGACACGCAGCGGGCGGTCGCCCTGCCCGGCGGCGAACCCGAGTTCGTCACTGCCTTCCATACGGGTGCCCACGGTGAAGTCGGGGTCGTTGGCCAGCAGCACGGTGGAGGTGTCCGGGCCGACGGTGGTGACGCGGCCGACCAGCCCTGCGCCGTTGAGGACGGTCATGTCGCGCTTGATGCCGTCCCTCGCGCCCACGTCGATGGTGACCGTCCAGGAGAACCCCTGGGCCGCTCCTATCGCGATGACCTCGGCACCCTTGATGCCGTACTGTCCCTCGCCCGCCACCCGGATCATGTTGTCGAGCTGCCTGAGGCGGCTGCGGTTGCGGTCGTCGCTGCCCAGCTTGGCCTTCAACGCGGCGTTGGACTGCTCGAGTTGGGCGATACGGTCGTGCCGCCTGCCGGAGTCGCGTACGGCAGCGACCGCGTTGCCGACGGGGTCGACGGCGGACGACACCCCGCTCTCGATCGGGCCGAAGACCGTGGCGGCGGCCTGGCGGGCACCTTCGACCGGTGAGTCCTGGCCGCCGCGGATGTCCACCGTGATCAGAGCGAACGCGATGGCGATCAGCAGCACCAGGAGCAGCCGGCTCTCTCGTGTGTCCCTCACGTGCGGCGGCCGTGCCTTCCTCGTCGGAATGTGTAGCGGAACCGGGGTGGTTTGGGGGGAGCTTATGCCTCTATATCAACGATCCGCCGCACGAGGAGAGATCGTCTCGTACGGCGGAATCGGCGCGCCGCCTCATCTGCGGGGCTGGGCGTCCAGCACCTGCTGGAGCGCCTCGAACTCCTCGACGCACTTGCCCGAGCCGAGCGCGACGCTGTCCAGCGGGTCCTCGGCGATATGGATCGGCATGCCGGTCTCCCGGCGCAGCCGCTCGTCGAGGCCGCGCAGCAGGGCGCCGCCGCCGGTGAGGACGATGCCGCGGTCCATGACGTCGCCGGACAGCTCCGGAGGGCACTTGTCGAGGGTCGTCTTGACCGCGTCCACGATGGCGTTGACCGGTTCCTCGATGGCCTTGCGGACCTCGGCCGCCGAGATGACCACGGTCTTGGGCAGCCCCGAGACCAGGTCCCGGCCACGGATTTCGGTGTGCTCGTCAGCGTCGAGGTCGTACGCCGAACCGATCGTGATCTTGATCTGCTCGGCAGTCCGCTCGCCCAGGAGGAGGGAGTACTCCTTCTTGACGTACTGGATGATCGCATTGTCCAGTTCGTCGCCCGCGACACGGATGGACTGGGCGGTGACGATGCCGCCGAGCGAGATGACGGCGACCTCCGTGGTGCCGCCGCCGATGTCCACCACCATGTTGCCCGTGGCCTCGTGGACCGGCAGGCCGGAGCCGATGGCCGCCGCCATGGGCTCCTCGATGATGTGCACCTGGCGGGCGCCGGCCTGGGAGGACGCCTCGATCACGGCGCGACGCTCGACGCCCGTGATGCCCGACGGCACACAGACGACGACCCGCGGACGAGCCAGATACCGCCGCTTGTGGATCTTCAGGATGAAGTAGCGGAGCATCCGCTCGGTGATCTCGAAGTCGGCGATGACACCGTCCTTGAGCGGGCGCACGGCGACGATGTTGCCCGGCGTCCGGCCGATCATCTTCTTCGCTTCCGCGCCGACCGCGAGAATGCCACCGGTGTTGGTGTTGATCGCGACGACGGACGGCTCGTTGAGGACGATCCCGCGACCCCTGACGTACACCAGCGTGTTGGCGGTCCCGAGGTCGACAGCCATGTCACGGCCGATGAACGACATTGAGTTCCCCATCAGAATTCGTCTGGCCTTCCCAAGTTGAGCGTGACGGCTTTCGTTGGGGCGGCGAAGTGGGTGCTGTGACGTGAAGGCTTACATCGTAGTCTCGCCTGCACGGAACACTGCGCGAGGGTCTTCGCCATTGTCATCAGATGACGTACCGCCTCGCTCCTGGAGACGGGCGTTCGGGGGTAGCCGTTCCCCCGAACGGCACGCATATGCCAAGGAGCGGCCGGGTTTGTACGGCCGGTTTCCACGGTCGTCCTTGGTCACGCGTCCGAGTGACGTGATAAACCCTCAGAAAAATTCACATGACGAGATCTGAAGTTCACCATTCGGACGCTGGGAAGCTGTCCGACGCTCAGAAACGGCCCGGGAAGAAGATCTTCAGCTCCCGCTCCGCGGACTCCGCCGAGTCGGAGGCGTGCACCAGGTTCTCGCGGACGATCACGCCGTAGTCGCCGCGGATCGAACCGGGCGCGGCGGCGATCGGGTCGGTCGGCCCGGCCAGCGCGCGCATGCCCTCGATGACCCGCTCACCCTCCACGACGAGCGCCACGACCGGGCCGGAGGCCATGAACTCCACCAGCGGCTCGTAGAAGGGCTTGCCCTTGTGCTCGCCGTAGTGCTGCTCCAGCGTGTCCTGGTCCAGGGTGCGCAGCTCCAGCGCGCTGATGGTCCAGCCGTCCTTGCGCTCGATGCGGCTGATGATCTCGCCGATCAGCCCGCGACGGACGGTGTCGGGCTTGAGGAGGACGAGGGTGCGCGAGGTCACGAGAGGGCTCCTTCATCAGGGTGGTGCGGTGCGTAGAGGGTACAGCGCGGGTCCGAGTGACCGTCACGCAGCGTCAGGTCGAGGCCCGCCCCGCCCGGCTACGGCGCCGCCGTGCTGCTCTCGTTGCTCTGGAGCGCCGCGAAGCGGGCCTTCGCCTCGTCGATCTTCTTTCCGTAGTGCACCGACGCCCACCACAGCGCCGTGAAGATCGCGCCCATGAAGAACATCGTCGGCACGACGAACCCGGAGGCGACCAGCGCGATCTGAAGGGCCCAGCCCAGCTGGATGCCGCCGGGGCGGGTGATGAGGCCGCACAGCAGGACGCTCAGCGCCATCGCGATGCCGCTGACGGTCCAGACCGTGGCCGTGGACAGGTGCGGGTCCTTCATGGCGACCAGGCCCGCGAAGCCGATGACGAAGAACTCGCCGATCAGGGTCGAAGCACACAGCGTACGCACGAAAGAGTCAGCCCTTCCCCAGGAGCAGTCGGGCCTCGCCGACGGTGATGACGGAGCCGGTGACGAGCACGCCGGCGCCGGCGTACTCCCCTTCCTCCTCCGCGAGCGTGATCGCGGCCTCGAGCGCGTCGGGCAGCCGGGGCTCGACCTGGACCCGCTCCTCGCCGAAGACCTCCACGGCGATCGCGGCCAGCTCGTCGGCGTCCATCGCCCGGTGGCTGGAGTTCTGGGTGACCACGACCTCGGCGAAGATCGGCTCGAACGCCTCCAGCAGTCCCCGGACGTTCTTGTCGGCGCTCGCGCCGACGACCCCGATCAGCCGGGTGAAGTCGAACGCCTCGCTCACCGCCTCGGCGGTGGCGCGGGCGCCCGCCGGATTGTGCGCGGCGTCCAGGACGACGGCCGGGGAGCGGCGTACGACCTCCAGACGGCCCGGGGACGACACCGACGCGAACGCCTTGCGGACGGTGTCCGCGTCGAGCGGCTCGGGGCGCTGGGAGCCCACGCCGAAGAACGCCTCGACGGCGGCGAGCGCCACGGCGGCGTTGTGGGCCTGGTAGGCGCCGTGCAGCGGCAGGTAGACGTTGTCGTACTCGCCGCCGAGGCCGCGCAGGGTGAGGAGCTGGCCGCCCACCGCGACCTGCCGGGAGACGATGCCGAACTCCAGGCCCTCGCGGGCCACCGTCGCGTCGACCTCCACGGCCTTCTTCAGCAGCACCTGCGCGGCGTCGACCGGCTGCTGGGCCAGGATGACGGTGGCGTCCTGCTTGACGATGCCGGCCTTCTCCTCGGCGATCTCGCCGGGCGTGCCGCCGAGCCGGTCGGTGTGGTCCAGGTCGATGGGGGTGATGACGGCGACGTCCGCGTCGATGACGTTGGTGGCGTCCCAGCTGCCGCCCATGCCGACCTCGACGACCGCGACGTCGACGGGCGCGTCCGCGAACGCGGCGTACGCCATGCCCGTCAGGACCTCGAAGAAGGAGAGGCGGTACTCCTGCGAGGAGTCGACCATCTCCAGGTACGGCTTGATGTCGTGGTACGTCTCGACGAACCGCTCGGCGGAGACGGGGGCACCGTCGAGGCTGATCCGCTCGGTGATGGACTGGACGTGCGGGCTCGTGTACCGGCCGGTGCGCAGTTCGAAAGCGCCGAGGAGGGCCTCGATCATGCGGGCGGTGGAGGTCTTGCCGTTGGTGCCCGTGATGTGGATGGACGGGTACGAGCGCTGCGGCTCCCCCAGGACGTCCATCAGGGCCGAGATACGGTCGACGGACGGCTCCAGCTTGGTCTCGCCCCAGCGGGTGGCCAGCTCGGCCTCGACCTCGCGCAGGGCCTGGTCGACCTCGGGGTCGGCCGGGCGCGCGGGCACGTCGGTCTGCGGCGGGCCGCCCTGGGTGCGCAGGGTGCGGCTGCCGGCCTCGATCACCGCGAGATCGGGATCCCGGTCCGTCTCGGCCGCGACGATCTCTTCGAAGGGATCGCTCTCATTGGGGTCGCGCTGGGGCAGGTCACTCACGAGGCCAGTCTACGGAGGACGGGTGACGAACGCGGCGAAGGCCCCCGGAGCCGTGCTTGAGGTGCCGGGGGCCTTCGGTTGTCGTCCGGCGGCCAGTGGGTTTCGTTCGGATCAGGCCGCGGCGTCCGGTGCGGGGGTACCTCCCAGCGGTAGCGGGGGGACATCGCAAGGCGGAGGGCCTCCCGCGTACTGGATGCACTCGGGTGGCCCGACAACGCGGCGAGGTGCCGTGCCGGGCGTCGCGGACCCGGGCTGATCCGAACGAAATGCTCTGGTTAAGCGGCGGGAAGCCGGTCCAGCTGGGCCTGGATGCGTGCGATGTCGTCCTCCGCCTTGGCGAGCCGGGTGCGGATCTTCTCCACGACCTGGTCCGGGGCCTTCGCCAGGAACGCCTCGTTGCCGAGTTTGGCGGTGGCCTGGGCCTTCTCCTTCTCGGCCGCCGCGAGGTCCTTCGCGAGCCGCTTGCGCTCCGCCGCCACGTCGATCGTGCCGGACAGGTCCAGCGCGACCGTGGCGCCCGCGACCGGCAGGGTCGCGGTGGCCGTGAAGTTCTCGCCCTCCGGCTGGAGGCGCAGGAGCTGGCGGATGGCGGCCTCGTGGGGAGCCAGGGCCGTGCCGTCAAGGGTGAGGCGGGCCGGGACGCGCTGGCCGGGCTGGAGGCCCTGGTCGGCGCGGAAGCGGCGGACCTCGGTGATGACCGACTGGAGGGTCTCGATCTCCTTCTCGGCGGAGGCGTCGCGGAAGCCGCTGTCCTTCGGCCAGTCGGCGATCACGACGGACTCACCGCCCGTGAGGGTGGTCCACAGCGTCTCCGTGACGAACGGGACGATCGGGTGCAGCAGCTTCAGCGTGACGTCGAGGACCTCGCCCAGGACGCGCTTGCTGACCTCGGCCGGCTCGCCGCCCGCCTGGAAGGTCGTCTTGGACAGCTCGACGTACCAGTCGAAGACCTCGTCCCAGGCGAAGTGGAAGAGGGCGTCGGACAGCTTGGCGAACTGGAAGTCGTCGTACAGCGCGTCGACTTCGGCGACCACGGAGTTGAGGCGGGAGAGGATCCAGCGGTCCGTGGCCGACATCTTCGCGGCGTCCGGCAGCGGGCCCTGGACGGTCGCGCCGTTCATCAGCGCGAACCGGGTGGCGTTCCAGATCTTGTTGGCGAAGTTGCGGGAGCCCTGGACCCAGTCCTCGCCGATCGGGACGTCGACACCCGGGTTGGCGCCGCGGGCCAGGGTGAAGCGCAGCGCGTCGGAGCCGTACTTGTCCATCCAGTCCAGCGGATTGACCGCGTTGCCGAAGGACTTCGACATCTTCTTGCCGAACTGGTCGCGGACCATGCCGTGCAGGGCGATGGTGTGGAACGGCGGGGTGCCGTCCATCGCGTAGAGGCCGAACATCATCATCCGGGCGACCCAGAAGAAGAGGATGTCGTACCCGGTGACCAGGACGGAGTTCGGGTAGAACTTCGCGAGGCTCTCGGTCTGCTCGGGCCAGCCCAGCGTGGAGAACGGCCACAGGCCCGAGGAGAACCAGGTGTCGAGGACGTCGGTGTCCTGGTGCCAGCCCTCGCCGCTCGGAGGCTCCTCGTTCGGTCCGACGCAGACGACCTCGCCGTTCGGCCCGTACCAGACCGGGATGCGGTGGCCCCACCACAACTGCCGCGAGATGCACCAGTCGTGGAGGTTGTCGACCCAGTCGAAGTACCGCTTCTCCATCTCCTGGGGATGGATCTTGACCTTGCCCTCGCGGACCGCGTCACCGGCGGCCTTCGCGAGCGGGCCGACCTTGACCCACCACTGCATGGACAGGCGCGGCTCGATCGTGGTCTTGCAGCGCGAGCAGTGGCCGACCGAGTGGACGTAGGGCCGCTTCTCGGAGACGATCCGGCCCTCGGCGCGCAGGGCGGCGACGATGGCGGAGCGGGCCTCGAAGCGGTCCAGGCCCTGGAAGGGGCCGTGGACGGTGATGACCGCGTGCTCGTCCATCACGGTGATGGCGGGCAGACCGTGGCGCTGGCCGATCTCGAAGTCGTTCGGGTCGTGGGCCGGAGTCACCTTGACGGCGCCGGTGCCGAACTCGGGGTCGACGTGCTCGTCCGCGACGACCGGGATGGAGCGGTCGGTCAGCGGCAGCTTGATGAGCTTGCCGACCAGGTGCCGGTAGCGCTCGTCGTCGGGGTGGACCGCGACGGCGGTGTCGCCGAGCATGGTCTCGGCACGGGTCGTGGCGACGACGATGGTCTCGTCCCCCTCGCCGTATTTCATGGAGACCAGCTCGCCGTCGTCGTCCTGGTACTCGACCTCGATGTCGGAGATCGCGGTGAGGCAGCGCGGGCACCAGTTGATGATGCGCTCGGCGCGGTAGATCAGCTCGTCGTCGTAGAGCCGCTTGAAGATGGTCTGGACGGCCTGGGAGAGGCCCTCGTCCATGGTGAAGCGCTCACGGGACCAGGCGACGCCGTCTCCGAGGCGCCGCATCTGCCCGGAGATCTGTCCGCCGGACTCGGCCTTCCACTGCCAGACGCGCTCGACGAAGGCCTCGCGCCCGAGGTCGTGGCGCGACTTGCCCTCCTTGCCGAGCTCCCGCTCCACGACGTTCTGCGTCGCGATGCCGGCGTGGTCCATGCCGGGCTGCCACAGCGTCTCATGGCCCTGCATGCGCTTGCGGCGGGTCAGGGCGTCGATGAGGGTGTGCTCGAACGCGTGCCCGAGGTGCAGGCTGCCGGTGACGTTCGGCGGCGGGATGACGATGGTGTAGGGCGGCTTGTCGCTCTTCTCGTCCGCCTCGAAGTAACCGCGCTCTACCCAGCGCTCGTACAGCGGCCCCTCCACATCGGCCGGCGCGTACTGGGTCGGCAGTTCGGTGGCGGGCGCTGATGGCTGCTGCTGAGCGTTCTCGGTCACGGGGTCAGTTTAGGGGTGTCACGACCCCGTCCCGAAACGCGATTCTTCGGTAACGGTGAACGCCCCTGCATGCCCGGGTCCCTCCGCTTGCGCCAGGATGGCGGACACGCATAGGCATCTGGAGGGGACCCCAGAAGATGAGCCACAACCAGCCGGGCCCGTACGGTGGACAGCCCCAGCAGCCCGGACCGTACGGTCAGCCGGGCCCCTACGGCCCGCCGCCGCAGGCACCCCAGCCCGGCTACGGCTACCCCCCGCAGGCCCCGCCGTCGCCGGGTGGCGGCTATCCCCCGCAGGCCCCGCCGTCGCCGGGTGGCGGCTATCCCCCGCAGGCCCCGCCGTCCCCGGGTGGCGGCTATCCCCCGCAGGCCCCGGGGGGTGTCCCGCCCCAGCAGAACCCGTACGCCCAGCAGCAGCCGCCCGCCCCGCCCCACGGCCAGCCTCCGGCCCCGCCCTACGGCCAGCCCCCGTACGGCCAGCAGCCCTACGGCGTGCCGCAGCCGCCGGCACCGGGCGGCGGCAGGAAGAAGACCGTGCTGATCATCGCGGCGGTGGCGGTCGTGGCCGCGATCGCGGTGGGCGCCTATCTCGTGCTCGGCGGATCGGGGAGCGGGGCCGGCTCGATCGCCGACGACGGCCCGCACAAGCTGACGGCCCCGGCCACGGCCGTCGACGGCACGTACAAGAAGGCGGACAGCGGCGGCTCCCCGGACGCCATGAGCCACGACGACCTGGCGGACTTCGCGAAGTGGGGGGTGAAGAACCCCAAGGACGTCAGCGCCGGGTACCAGAACGGCACGGGCGTGTCGGCGAAGAACCTCACCTTCGGCGGCGTCTACGGCACCATCGACGATCCCGAAGCCGTCGTGGACGCCATGTTCGCGAAGATCAAGTCGGAGTCCGAGAAGGACAAGAAGAGCAAGGGCAAGATGCTCGGCAGCCCGGAGGCGGTCCACCCGTCCGGCTTCTCGGGCGCCGTCATGAAGTGCCAGGTGGCCCAGTTCGAGAACGACACGGCGACGGGCACCACCACCGGTGCCGCGAAGAGCGTCACCATGCCGATCTGCATCTGGGGCGACCACAGCACCGTCGCCGATGTCACGGCGTTCAGCTTCGCCTCCCTGGCCTCGGGTGACGGGGGCACCATCGCCCAGACGGCCGACCTCGCCGCCAAGCTCCGCAACGACGTCCGCGTCAAGGCCTGAGGCGTCGCCCAGCGCCACAACGGCGAAGGGGCCCCGGTCGGTTGACCGGGGCCCCTTCCGCGTCCGGTCGCCCGGACGGTGATCACGCCGTCTTCTGCTCCCCCGGCCCCCGGCCGCGGGCGTCCCTCGGGATCAGGGTGGGGTTCACGTTCCGCAGGACCACATCCGCCGTGATGACCACGCGGGCGACGTCCTTGCGGGACGGCACCTCGTACATCACCGCCTGGAGGACCTCCTCCATGATGGCGCGCAGGCCCCGGGCGCCCGTCTGGCGGAGGATGGCCTGGTCCGCGATGGCCTCCAGGGCCTCGCGCTCGAAGTCCAGCTCCACACCGTCGAGTTCGAACAGCCGCTGGTACTGCTTCACCAGGGCGTTGCGCGGCTCGACGAGGATCTGGAGGAGCGCCTTGCGGTCGAGGTTGTGCACGCTGGTGATGACCGGCAGACGGCCGATGAACTCCGGGATCATCCCGAACTTCACCAGGTCCTCGGGCATGACGTCCTCGAACTGGTCCTTGGACTCCAGCTCGCGCTTGGAGCGGATCGTGGCGCCGAAGCCGATGCCCTTCGCGCCGGCCCGGGCCTCGATGATCTTCTCCAGGCCCGCGAACGCGCCGCCCACGATGAACAGCACGTTCGTCGTGTCGATCTGGATGAACTCCTGGTGCGGGTGCTTGCGACCACCCTGCGGCGGCACCGAGGCCGTCGTGCCCTCCAGGATCTTCAGCAGGGCCTGCTGGACGCCCTCGCCGGAGACGTCGCGTGTGATCGAGGGGTTCTCGCTCTTCCGGGCCACCTTGTCGATCTCGTCGATGTAGATGATGCCCGTCTCGGCCTTCTTGACGTCGTAGTCGGCGGCCTGGATCAGCTTCAGGAGGATGTTCTCGACGTCCTCGCCCACATAGCCGGCCTCCGTCAGCGCCGTCGCGTCGGCGATGGCGAAGGGCACATTCAGCATCCGGGCCAGGGTCTGGGCGAGAAGGGTCTTGCCGGAGCCCGTGGGACCCAGCAGCAGGATGTTCGACTTGGCCAACTCGATGGCGTCGTCGCGGCCTTGGGCACCGCCGTTCTCACCGGCCTGGACCCGTTTGTAGTGGTTGTACACCGCGACGGACAGGGCCTTCTTGGCCGCCTCCTGGCCGACCACGTACCCCTCGAGGAACTCGTAGATCTCGCGGGGCTTGGGGAGTTCCTCCCAGCGCACCTCGCTCGTCTCCGCGAGCTCTTCCTCGATGATCTCGTTGCAGAGATCGATGCACTCGTCGCAGATGTACACACCGGGGCCTGCGATGAGCTTCTTGACCTGCTTCTGGCTCTTGCCGCAGAACGAGCACTTGAGCAGATCGCCGCCGTCACCGATGCGTGCCACGGTGTGCTTCCCCTTCGCCTGGGAGACGCCTTACGTCCAGCGGCTCCTGGTGCTGCCTTATGTCCGACGGTACCTTGCCGGGCCCCCCGTTCGGGCCCCCCTTGGCACGGTTCACTTTGACGTGCACTGTTTCAAACCGTGCCAAGGGGCGGGAGACGATACGGGCCCGGGGACGATCCGCCTCAGCGGACCGCGGTGTTGTTCATCTTCCGGGTGGAGATGATCTGGTCGATCAGGCCGTACGACAGCGCGTCCTCGGCCGTGAGGATCTTGTCGCGCTCGATGTCCTCGCGGATCTTCTCGATCGGCGTGTTCGAGTGCTTCGCCAGCATCTCCTCCAGCTGCGAACGCATCCGGAGGATCTCGTTGGCGGCGATCTCCAGGTCGGAGACCTGACCGCGGCCCGTCTCGCTGTAGGGCTGGTGGATCAGCACGCGGGCGTTCGGGAGCGCCATGCGCTTGCCCGGGGTGCCCGCGGCCAGCAGCACCGCGGCGGCGGAGGCCGCCTGGCCCATGCAGACCGTCTGGATGTCCGGCTTCACGAACTGCATCGTGTCGTAGATGGCCGTGAGCGCGGTGAAGGAACCGCCGGGGCTGTTGATGTAGACCGAGATGTCCCGGTCGGGGTCCATCGACTCAAGGCACAGCAGCTGCGCCATGACGTCGTTGGCCGAGGCGTCGTCGATCTGGACGCCCAGGAAGATCACGCGCTCCTCGAAGAGCTTCGCATACGGGTCGTACTCGCGGATGCCCTGCGAGGTACGCTCCACGAAACGCGGGATGACGTAACGGGACTCGGCCGTGGGGCCGGTGTACTCGGCGCTCGTGCGGTCGTAGAGGCCGCTGCCGGGGAAGTCGTTCACGATGTCTCCTGAAAAGGGCTGAGGCGGTGGCTGGGGCTGAGGGGGCGCTGGGGGCCGTTGCGGGGCCCGGCTGGACCCTGACGGCCTGCCGGGCCTCCACGGGCCCGGGCGGGGCGCCCCGAGGGTCTCTACCGGCCGTACGAGGCCCGGTGAGCCCTTACGAGCCCGCCCCGGTGCCTCCGCCGCCCGGCATGCCGACAGCGGTGGTGATGACCTCGTCGATCAGGCCGTACACCTTGGCCTCCTCGGCGTCGAACCAGCGGTCGCGGTCCGAGTCGCGGGTGATCTGCTCGACCGACTGGCCGGTGTGGAAGGCGGTGAGCTCGGCCATGCGCTTCTTGGTGTGCAGCAGCCGTTCGGCGTGGATCTTGATGTCCGACGCGGAGCCGGCGAGGCCGGCCGAGGGCTGGTGGATCAGAATCTCGGCGTTGGGCAGCGCGAAGCGCTTGCCCGGGGTGCCCGCGCTGAGCAGGAACTGGCCCATGGAGGCCGCCATGCCCATGGCGATGGTCACCACGTCGTTCTTGATGTACTGCATGGTGTCGTAGATCGCCATGCCGGCCGTGATGGAACCACCAGGGCTGTTGATGTACAGGTAAATGTCCTTGTCCGGGTCGGCGGCAAGGAGCAGCAGCTGTGCGGTGATCCGGTTGGCGATGTCGTCGTCGACCGGCTGGCCGAGGAAGATGATCCGCTCGTTGAGCAGCCGGCTGTAGACCTGGTCACCGAGGCCGCCACCGATGGAAGGCTCGCCGGCGGCGGAGGGCATCAGATTCGTCACGTATCCACCTGCTCGTCTTACGACGGCGCGGGGCCGTCTCACGTGTTCTGCTGGGGCGTGGGACCCCTGTGCGTCCCCTGCGGGGCGGCTTCGGGGACTCCCCTGCCCTCGTATTCATGGACCCTAACGCGCAGGCAGTCGGGTGCCATCCCGCTTCCGCGGGTGTTCGCTGTCAGCGCATGGGCCTTGGCCGTGCGGAACCCGGCGTCGGGGGCGTCGTCACGGACTCCGCCCGGGTCCCGGTCCCATTGTCGCCGCGAGTGGCCCGGTGGTCGCGTCGGTGGGGGTCGTTCGGGGGCTTTCGCGCATTTTCCCGCCCCCTGTGCGGGGCAGGGCGGCCGCCCTCTCTCCCCGCGCCCGAATACGGCGACGGGCCCCGGGACGCGCTGTGACGTCCCGGGGCCCGTCGGGGGCCGATGGGGTCCCGGAGGTGGGTCCCGGAGGGTTACGCCTCCGGCTTCTCCTCGGTGGCCTCGGTGGCCTCAGGGGCCTCAGTGGCCTCGGCGGAGCCCTCCGCCTCGTCCTCGTCCTCGTCGTCCAGGTCGACGACCTCGCCGTTGGTGTCCTTCACCGTGGCGGCCTCGACGACGACCGCCAGAGCCTTGCCGCGGGCGACCTCGCCGACCAGCATCGGGACCTGACCGCCCTCGACGACCGCCTGGGCGAACTGGTCGGGGGCCATGCCGGAGGAGGCCGCACGCCGCATGAGGTGCTCGGTCAGCTCCTCCTGGTTGACGTTCAGCTTCTCCTTGTTGACCAGCTCGTCGAGCACGAACTGCGTCTTGATGCCCTTGATCGCGGCCTCGCGCGTCTCGGTCTCGAACTCCTCGGCCGACTTGCCCTGGATCTCCAGGTAGCGGTCGAGGGTCAGACCCATCTGGGCGAGCTGGTGGTGCTCGAGGTTGTGCTTACGGGTGTTGATCTCGTCCTCGAGGAGCTTCTCGGGGATCGGGACCTCGACCAGCTCGAGCAGCTTGTCCAGGACACGCTCCTGGGCCTGGGTGGCCTGGTCGTACTGCTTCATGTTCGCGAGGCGCTTGCGGCTGTCCGCCTTCAGCTCCTCCAGCGTGTCGAACTCGGACGCGAGCTGCGCGAACTCGTCGTCCAGCTCCGGCAGTTCCCGGGAGGCGACCTGGGTGACCTTGACCGTCACCTCGGCCTCCTTGCCGGCCGCCGAGCCGCCCTTCAGCTCGGAGGTGAAGGTGCCCTCCTCGCCGGCCGCGAGGCCCTTCACGGCGTCGTCGATGCCGTCCAGCAGCTCACCGGAGCCGATGGTGTAGGAGACGTCGCTGGCGACGCCGTCCTCGAGGATCTCGCCCTCGACCTTGGCCTCCAGGTCGATGGTGACCACGTCGCCGTCCTCGGCGGCACGCTCGACCGGGCTGGTCGAGGCGAAGCGCTCGCGCAGCTGCTCGACCGACTTCTCGACATCCTCGTCCGTCACCTCGACGGCGTCGACCTCGACCTCGATGCCGGAGTAGTCCGGGATCTCGATGGTCGGGCGGATGTCGACCTCGGCGGTGAAGGACAGCACCTCGTTGTCCTTCAGCTCCTTGATGTCGACCTCGGGCTGGCCCAGCGGGTTCAGCTCGGCCTCGTTGACCGCCTCGGTGTAGAACTTGGGGAGCGCGTCGTTGACGGCCTCCTCCAGCACCGCACCGCGGCCGAACCGCTGGTCGATGACGCGGGCCGGGATCTTGCCCTTACGGAAGCCCTTCACCGTGACCTGCTGGTTGATCTTCTTGTACGCCGCGTCGAGGCTGTCCTTGAGCTCCTCGAAGGGCACCTCAACAGTGAGCCGAACCCGGGTCGGGTTCAGGGTCTCCACGGCGCTCTTCACGGTTCGGTCTCCTTGTGGCTGACTTCTTGGGGTTCTGCCGAGCTGCTCCGCCCCGACGGGCGGGCTTCGGCGGATTCGCGGGCCCCTGCCTGAGAGACGTGGCAGTGCAGACACACGGGCGCGCAGCTTGCATAGTAACCGCAGCCAGGGGGCGCCCCAAAAGGCGATCATGCGAGGCGGCGCCGGGTGACGCCTGCCGGTCGGTCGGGGTGGCGGGATTTGAACCCACGGCCTTCCGCTCCCAAAGCGGACGCGCTACCAAGCTGCGCCACACCCCGTCTGGTGCGACACGTAGGGTACATGCCCGCACAGGTCACGTCGGCCGCTTTACCGAGGGGCGTGTGCGCGGACCAACGCGTTGGCCTCCGGCGTGGGCGACCCGCTACGATGCCTCCTGTGCCGCGGTCACCGACCTGCGGCGCGTCCTGTTGCGGGCGTAGCTCAATGGTAGAGCCCTAGTCTTCCAAACTAGCTACGCGGGTTCGATTCCCGTCGCCCGCTCCATACGGCTCAGGGCCAGGTCAGAGGGTTGATCCTCTGCCTGGCCCTGATCGTTTCCGGCGGCCGCGACCCGTCCGCCGTGCCCCCCCGCGTGCCCTTCGCCGCCGGCAGCTCCCGGGCCCGGGTCGGTCAGGTTCGCGTGCTGCCGGCCGTCCGCTTCTCCCGGTCCTTGCGGCCGGTGCGCGGGTCGACGCAGCGCACGCTGCCGTCACCCGGGGTGAAGGGAAGGGCGCCTGCGCCGTGGCGTGCGGCGGCCTGAGGTCGCGGTGGACGTGCCCGAGAGGGAGCGACCCGGTCAGAAGCTGATCGAGTTGATGGTGTCCGCTATCGAGTTCAGGAAGCGGTTGATGGACGGAGCCATGCCGGTCGAGGCGAGGAAGAAGCCGAAGAGGATCGCCACGATCGCCGGGCCGGCCTTGATCGAGCCCCCTCGGATCAACACCACCAGGATGATCGCCAACAGCAGCACCACTGACAGTGAAATGGCCACAACTGATCACACCCTCGGTCGGTCCGCTCTCCCGGCCCGGGGGCGCCAACCCCTGCACACCCCCGCCAGAACCATCGTGCCACCAACCGGCCCGCCCTATGCGGCCCGTGACGCATCCTCGGCCACCTCTGCCGCGCGCGCCGCGCGAGCGCACCGCGGGATGATCGTCAACTCCGGGTTCCCGTACGGCAATTCGAGTGAGACCCCGAAGGGAATTACCTCCGGTCGTTTCCATGTCCACGCATCGCGTTCGCAGGGTATTCGAATACCTTCCTCATTTCCCCCTCACCGCTTCCATGCACAGCCCTCGCGCTCCCCGTAACCACCATCATCGCCGGACATTCCGCCAGAGTCACCTGCGGGTGATATGCCCTCTTTAGTCGGGGTGAACAGGGACATAACACCCGTCTGGGGTGGGGGAATCGGTGTGCACAAGAACACGCCGAAGTCATGCAGACTTTTTCGAATCCGGGGTGTGCGCGGGCGCCAACCAGGATGCGCATCGAGGGTTTTACGAGAGTCCGCGGACAACGCTAGGGTGCCTGAGATGTTTCACGCCGCCTCTTCCTCTGCAAGAGCAACAGGCCCATCGTCGGCACCGCCGTCACACGCGCCGCTCCCCCCGGTGCAGTCACCGGTGGACGGAGTCCCGAGCCCGCGCTCCCCCGAGCCGACGAGACCGCCCGCCAAGCAGCGTGACGCATTCTTCGACAAT
Source organism: Streptomyces sp. NPDC047079 (assembly GCF_040643755.1). Taxonomy (NCBI): domain Bacteria; kingdom Bacillati; phylum Actinomycetota; class Actinomycetes; order Kitasatosporales; family Streptomycetaceae; genus Streptomyces; species Streptomyces sp. NPDC047079. The sequence goes on along the minus strand of NZ_JBEYUZ010000001.1, from coordinate 408,145 downwards.
GCCAAGTACCTGGCGATCGTCCTGGTGGCCGTCGGTCACTCCTGGGAGCCGCTGAAGGGGGACAGCCGCGTCCTACAGGCGGCGTACCTGTTCGTCTACGCCTTCCACATGCCGACGTTCATCGTCATCTCCGGCTACTTCTCCCGCAGTTTCGACATGCGCCCTGACCGGCTGAAGCGGCTGGTGACGGGTGTTCTGCTGCCCTACGTCGTGTTCGAAACGGCGTACGTCCTCTTCAAGCGCACCGTCGGCGGGGACCCCAGTCTGCCGATCAGCCTGCTCGACCCCTGGTACCTGACCTGGTTCCTTGCCGCGCTCTTCATCTGGCGGCTGACCACCCCGCTCTGGAATCTCGTCCGGCAGCCGGTGCCGCTCGCGATCGTGATCGCCATGCTGGCGTCCCTCTCCCCCGACATCGGCGAGGACCTCGACCTCCAGCGGGTGCTCCAGTTCCTGCCGTTCTTCGTCATCGGCCTGTCGATGAAGCAGGAGCACGTGCGGCTGGTTCGGCGCCGCGCGGTGCGGATCCTGTCGGTGCCGGTGTTCGCCGGCGCGCTGGCCATGGCGTGGTGGGCGGTGCCGCGGATGAACCCGTCCTGGTTCTACCACCGCGACAGCGCACAGGAGTTGGGCGCGCCCTGGTGGTGCGGTCCGGTGATGGTGCTCGCGCTGCTGGGCTGCTCGCTGCTCCTCACCGTCTGCTTCTTCGCCTGGGTGCCGGGCCGGACGACGTGGTTCACGACGCTGGGGGCGGGCACGCTCTGCGGCTATCTGCTGCACGGGTTCTTCGTGAAGGGCGCGGACTACCAGGGCTGGTACGACGCGGCGTGGCTGCACCGGCCCCTGGGCGAGGTGTCCGTGACGCTCCTCGCGGGTGCGCTGGTGACACTGCTGTGCACCTCACCGGTGCGGCGGGCGTTCCGGTGCGTGATGGAGCCGGAGATGGACTGGGCGTTCAAGAGGGACACGGCGGCGGCGCGCCGGCGGGCGAAGGCCTGAGCGTCCCGTCCCCGTCGTCCGGTGCGCTTGGAGGGGAGGGTTCAGCGGGTCGCGGACTGGGCCGTCGGACCCTCCCGGCAGATCAGCAGCAGCGCCCTGTCGTCGTTGACGTCCTTCGCCACCGCCTCGATCAGGTGCCAGGCGGCGCCGCGGAAGCCGCCCGCCACATAGCGGTCGGCCTCACCGGTGAGGCGGTCCATGCCCTCCACGATGTCGCGGTCGGCGGTCTCCACCAGGCCGTCCGTGAACAGCATCAGCACATCGCCGGAGCGCAGCGTGCCCTTGACGGAGTCGAACTGGGCGCCGTCGTACACCCCGAGGAGCGGGCCCTCCGCCGCCTTCTCCTCCCAGCGGCCGGTGCCCGCGCTGAGCTGGAGGCCCGGCGGATGGCCGGCCGAGTACAGCTCGTAGTCGCCCGACTCCAGGTCGAGGACCAGATGGATGGAGGTCGCGAAGCCCTCGTCCCAGTCCTGGCGGAGGAGATAGCCGTTGGCGGCGGGGAGGAAGGCGTGCGGTGGGAGGGAGCCCAGCAGCCCGCCGAACGCTCCGGACAGCAGCAGGGCGCGCGAACCGGCGTCCATGCCCTTGCCCGACACATCGGTCAGGACGACCTCCAGCGTGCGGCCGCCGTTGGTGCGGGCGGCCACCACGAAGTCGCCCGAGAACGACTGCCCGCCCGCCGGCCTGAGCGCCATCTCGCGGTGCCAGCCCAGCGGCAGCTTCGGCAGCTTGCTCTGGACCCGGATGCGTTCGCGCAGGTCGAAGAGCATGGTCCCGCCGCGCCGCCAGGGCACGCCGACCCTGCTGCGGAACTGCGCGATCAACAGTCCGAGGAACCCGCAGGCCGCGACCACGAGGACGATGCCGGGGGTGACCCGGGACGGGCCCTCCGTGTAAGGGCCGAGCTCGACCGACTCGACGATCAGCGCGGTGGCCGCCGCTGCGTACAGGCCGAGCAGGCTGGAGGGGCGCAGCAGCAGCCCGCCGGCCACGATCGGCAGGACGAGGACGGCGGGCGAGCACCACACCGGATCGACCAGGGTGGTGGCCGCGATCAGGGGAACCGTCAGCAGCAGGCCGACCAGCGCCACCCAGTCCGAGCCGTCCCCGCGGAAGTAGTCCACGGCGGATCTGCGCAGGCCGGTGCGGGCCCGGTGCCACTGCTTCCTCAACCGGGCCGTGAACGTCTCGGCTTCCGCGCGCCGCTCTCGTCCTGCTGCCATTGATTCGCGACCCTATCCATCGCACCAGGGGCTTGGCACCGGAGGTCCCACTTGTCCCCCCTCCGAGCGCCGATCTTCACAGGAATCGGGCGCCCGCGGCCGGGGAGAAATCCACTCGCTCGTCCCGCATTGCCCTGGTAGGCATGGGCTATGACGACGGATGTGCGGGTGCTGCGGCAAGACGAGTGGGCCGACTGGTACGGCAACCTCCTGCGGGCCTTCGGCGGAGCGGAGGAATCACCGGAAGAGCAGGCACTCGCTAAGGAACTCACCCAGTTCGACCGTTCTCTGGGCGTATGGGACGACGGGGCGTGCGTGGGTACGGCGGGCGCCTTCCGTTTCCGCCTGACGGTCCCCGGCGGCGCCTCGGTGGCGACGGCGGGCATCACGATGGTGAGCGTCGCGGCGACGCATCGCCGGCGCGGGGTGCTGACGTCGATGATGCGCCGGCAGCTGGACGACATCCGTGGCTGGGGCGAGCCGCTCGCGGTGCTGACCGCGTCCGAGCCCGCGATCTACGGCAGGTTCGGGTACGGCGTCGGCACCTTCCAGCTCGGCGCGGAGATCGACACGAGCCGCGTGCGGCTGTCCGTTCCGTCCGGCACCGATGACGTACGGCTGCGGTACGCGGCCCCCGCCGACGTCCTCGACGCGTGCGAGGCGGTGTACGCCCGGCTGGTGCCCGGCCGTCCCGGCATGCTGGCACGCCAGCCCGGCTGGGAGCGGGTGGCCCTGCTCGACCCGCCGGGCGAGCGGGACGGAGCGTCGTCGCTTCAGTGTGTGGTCGCCGAGCGGGACGGGGAGATCACGGGGTTCGCGCGCTTCCGTACCAAACTCTGCTGGGGGGCCTCCGGGCACAACGGCACGGTGACCCTGACGGACCTGGCCGCGCTGGACCCGGCGACGGACGCGGCGCTGTGGCGCTTCCTGTTCGGTATCGACCTGACGACGACGCTGGCCGTGCACGGGCGGCCGCTGGACGAGGGCTGGCAGCATATGGTGTCCGACATACGGCGCTGCCGGCCGCGGCTGCGGGACGCGCTCCATGTGCGTCTCGTCGACGTCGAAGAGGCACTCCAGGCGCGGACGTACCAGGCGCCGGTCGATGTGGTGGTCGAGGTGGAGGACGCCTTCTGCCCGTGGAACGAGGGGCGTTGGCGGCTCGTCGGGGACGCGAAGGGCGCGTCCTGCGCGCGTACGACGGACGCCGCCGATCTCGCGCTGTCGGTGCGGGAGTTGGGGTCGGCGTACCTGGGCGGGGTCTCCCTGACGGCGCTGGCGGCGGCCGGACGGGTACGGGAGCTGCGGCAGGGGGCGCTGGCGGAGGCGTCGCTCGCGTTCGGCTCGGCGGTGGCGCCCTGGCTGCCGCACGGGTTCTGACCGCTCGGCGACGGCTACCGCTTCTGGCAGCCCGGACACCAGAAGAGATTGCGGGCGGCGAGGTCGGCGGTGCGGATCTCGCCGCCACAGACGTGGCAGGGCAGGTTCGCCCTGCGGTACACGTACACCTCGCCGCCGTGGTCGTCCACGCGCGGCGGGCGGCCCATGGCCTCGGGGGTGTGTTCCGGGCGGACGGTGTCGATGCGGTTGGTGCGGACGCCCTCGCGCATCAGACCGACGAGGTCGGCCCAGATCGCGTCCCACTCGGCCGGGGAGATGTCCTTGCCAAGGCGATACGGGTCGACACCGTGCCGGAAGAGGACCTCGGCGCGGTAGACGTTGCCCACACCGGCGATGACCTTCTGGTCCATGAGCAGGGCGGCGATGGTCGTACGACTGCGGGAGACGCGGCCGTAGGCGACCGCGGGGTCGGCGTCGTCGCGGAGCGGGTCGGGGCCGAGGCGGGCGTGCAGCGCGTCCTTCTCCTCGTCCGTGATCAGCGCGCAGGTGGTGGGGCCGCGCAGGTCGACGTACGCGGCGGGGTTCGCCAGGCGCAGGCGGACGGTGTCGGTGGCCGGAGGCGCGGGCGCCTCACCGAAGGTGACCTTGCCGAACAGGCCGAGGTGGATGTGCACCCAGTCGCCGCCGCGGAAGCCCAGGAAGAGGTGCTTGCCGTGAGCGTCGGCGGTGTGCAGCTCGGCGCCGTCCAGGAGGGCGGCGGCGTCGGTGAACTTGCCCTGGGGGCTGGAGACGGTCACGGGGCCGCCGGTGAACAGTGCGGCGTAGTCCTCGGCCAGCCGGTGAATCGTGTGCCCCTCCGGCACCCCTGCCCCCACCTCTCAGATCATCCGTCCACCGCCGCGCCGGCACACCGGCACACCTGGGGCGCCACGGCCCCCGGTTCCCGTCCCTCGACGCCCGGCGGGCGCCCGATCAGTCCTGCGGGTGGTGGGCCGGGATCGGCGGCAGGTCGCCCGTGGTCTCGTAGGCCGAGAGCATGTCGATGCGCCGCACATGCCGCTCGTCGCCCGAGAACGGCGTGTTCAGGAACGTCTCGACGAACCTCGTCGCCTCATCCTGCGTGTGCATCCGCGCACCCACCGCGACGACGTTCGCGTTGTTGTGCTGCCGGCCGAGCGACGCCGTCTCCTCGCTCCAGGCGAGGGCCGCCCGTACGCCCTTCACCTTGTTCGCGGCGATCTGCTCGCCGTTGCCCGAGCCGCCGATCACGATGCCCAGGGAGTCGGGGTCCGCGGCGGTGCGCTCCGCCGCACGGAGGCAGAACGGCGGGTAGTCGTCCTGGGCGTCGTAGATGTGGGGCCCGCAGTCGACGGGCTCATGGCCGGCGGACTTGAGCCACTCGACGAGGTGGTTCTTCAGTTCGAAACCGGCATGGTCGGAGCCGAGATACACGCGCATGATCCGAGTGTGTCACGCCCCCCATCGATCGGCTTCGCGGGGGTTCCGCCCGGAAAAGGTGTGAGCTACACCATTGAAGCTCAAGAAAACCTCAAGTAACAATCCGGATTCAAAGGTTTCCGAATTCCTTCGCCTCGGATTCACTGGACCGGCTCGTACACCGCTCGTATGAGCCCCCGTACTCCCGCGTGCTCCGCCCGTACGGGGCCCGTGTGCGTACGGGCGTGTGTCCCCCACACCCCCCGTACACCCGGCTCAAAGGAAATACCCTTCATGACCTCGCAGCCGACCCCCACCAAGGCCGGACAAGCCCCCGACCGCGCCGGAGAACCCGACGGCGGCCTCCAGGCCGGACTCAAGAACCGTCATCTGTCGATGATCGCTATCGGCGGTGTCATCGGCGCCGGCCTGTTCGTCGGATCCAGCAGCGGAATCGCCACCGCAGGCCCCGGCATCCTGCTCTCGTACGCCCTCGTCGGCACGCTCGTGGTGCTGGTGATGCGCATGCTGGGCGAGATGTCCGCCGCGAACCCCACCTCCGGCTCCTTCTCCGCGCACGCGGACCGCGCGCTCGGCCGCTGGGCCGGCTTCTCGATCGGCTGGCTGTACTGGTTCTTCTGGGTGGTCGTGCTCGCCGTGGAGGCGACCGCGGGCGCCAAGATCCTCGAGGGCTGGATCCCGGCCGTGCCCCAGTGGGGCTGGGCCCTCATCGTCATGGTCGTGCTGACCGCGACCAACCTGGTCTCCGTCGGCTCCTACGGTGAGTTCGAGTTCTGGTTCGCCGGGATCAAGGTCGTGGCGATCGGCGCCTTCATCGTCGTCGGCGCCCTCGCCGTCTTCGGTGTGCTGCCCGGTGTGCACAGCGACAAGGCGGGGCTGGACAACCTGACCTCCCACGGCGGCTTCCTCCCGCACGGGCCCGGGGCGATCCTCACCGGTGTGCTGCTCGTCGTCTTCTCCTTCATGGGCAGCGAGATCGCCACGCTGGCGGCCGGTGAGTCCGAGGACCCGCAGCGTGCGGTGACCAAATCCACCAACAGCATCATCTGGCGCATCGGCGTCTTCTACCTGGGCTCGATCCTCGTGGTCGTCTCCCTGCTGCCGTGGAACGACCCGGCGATCAAGGACCAGGGCTCGTACGTCGCCGCCCTGGACTCCCTCGGCATCGCGCACGCCGGGCAGATCATGAACTTCATCGTGCTGACGTCGGTGCTGTCCTGTCTGAACTCCGGCCTCTACACGGCCTCCCGCATGGCCTTCTCGCTCGGCCGGCGCGGCGACGCGCCGAAGGCCTTCGCCCGGACCACCAGCCGTGGCGTGCCGATGGCGGCGATCATCTCCTCCGTCCTCTTCGGCTTCGTGGCGGTGTTCTTCAACTACAAGTTCCCGGACTCGGTCTTCCTCTTCCTGGTCAACTCCAGCGGTGCGGTCGCCCTGTTCGTCTGGCTGGTGATCTGCTTCTCGCAGCTGCGGATGCGGAAGATCATCCAGCGTGAGGCGCCCGAGAAGCTGATCGTGAAGATGTGGCTGTACCCGTACCTGACCTGGGCCGCTGCCGCACTGATCGTCTTCGTCCTCGGCTACATGCTGACGGACACGGAGCACGACGGACGGGAGACGGTGCTGCTGTCGCTGCTCGTGGCGGCGATCGTGCTCGTGATCGCCGTGGTGAAGGAGAAGCTGGGCGGCGGCCGGACCGCGGAGCCGGTCGCCGACGCGGAGCAGGCGCGGGCGGAGGTCGGTGCCTGACCGCCGTGTGAGCGTCGAGAAGGGCCCCGCGGCATATGCCGCGGGGCCCTTTCGCTTGTGGTGGCGCCGGGGCGGGTCCCGGCGGGGGCGGTCGTGCCGGGCGCGACACGGGCCCGGATCGTTTCCCACCTGACGGCCGATGTCAGGTCCTGCCGCCATGCTGGGGATCATGGACCTCCTGAAAAGCTCCACGGACCAGCTCGTCCTCCGCCCCGGTGACGCCGGCTACGAGGAGGAGCTCTCCGGCTTCCAGACGGGTTTCACCCTGCGGCCCGACGTGGTCTTCGCCGCCTCCTCGGCGCGGGACGTGGCCGCCGCGGTCACCTACGCTGCCGAGCGGGGGCTCCCGGTCGGCGTCCAGGCCACCGGGCACGGGCTGCCGGGTGACGCGGACGGCGGCGTCCTGATCACGACGAAGCGCATGGACGGTGTCGTCGTCGACCCCGAGACCCGCACCGTCCGCGTCCAGGCGGGTGTGCGCTGGGGGCAGGTCGTGGCCGCCGCCGTGCCGCACGGGCTCGCGCCGTTGAACGGCTCGGCGCCGAGCGTGGGCGCCGTCTCCTACACCCTGAGTGGCGGCCTCGGCATTCTCGCCCGTCAGTTCGGCTACGCGGCCGACCACGTGCGCTCCCTGGACGTCGTCACCGCGGACGGCCGTCCGCGTACCGTGACCCGCGCCGACGACCCCGATCTGTACGGGGCCCTGCTCGGCGCGGGTCACGCCTTCGGCGTGGTCACCGAGCTGGAGATGGACCTCGTCCCGGTGCCCCGCCTGTACGGCGGGGCCCTCTCCTTCGACGGGCACGCCGTGGACCCGGCGGCCGTCCTGCGCGCCTACAAGAAGTGGACGGAGAGCGTTCCCGAGGAACTGACGTCGTCCCTCTCCGCGGTCGCCTGTCCGGACATCCCGGCGCTGCCCCCGCAGCTGCGCGGCCGGTATGTCGTCTCGGTCCGCATCGCCCACAGCGGCGCCGACGGCGAGCGACTCGTCGCCCCGCTGCGGGAGATCGGCCCGGCGCTCGAGGACTCGCTGCGCGACATGCCGTACGCCGACAGCCACACCATCCACCGGGACCCCGAATTCCCGCACACGTACTACGGGGACAGCGCGGTGCTCGACCACCTCGATGTGGAGGCGGGCGCCCGCGTCATGGCGCGCACCGGACCGGACGCGCCGTCCATGTGCGTGCTCCAGATCAACCATCTGGGCGGCGCACTGGCGAAACAGGCCCCCAACTGCGTACCGCACCGCGCGGGACGCTATCTGCTGCGGCTGCTCACGATGGACACCCGTGAGGCCGCGCGGGCGGTGCTGGATCCGGCGTTGGCCGAGGTGGCGTCGTGGAGGACCGGGCGCGCACTCAATTTCGCGTTCGGAGCGGGAGACCGTACGGAGGGCCTGTACGACGCCGGAACGCACAAGAGGCTCGCCGGGCTGAAGATGCGATACGACCCGGCGAACCTCTTCCGCAGGAACTACGGCGACTTCGGCGTCACTTCCTGACGGGTGTCACTTCCCGAAAGGCTTCCCGACGGTGCCACTTCCCGAAAGCGTCACTTCCGCACGAGCTTCCAGGCGGTGGGCAGCAGGCCCATCGCCAGGGCCGCCTTCAGGGCGTCGCCGATCAGGAAGGGGGTAAGCCCGGCCGCGATCGCGGCGGTCGCGGACATGTGGGTCGCCAGGGCCAGATACGGGACGCCGACCGCGTAGATGATCGCCTCGCCCAGCAGCATCGCGCCGGCCGTGCGCAGCATCGAGCGGTCGGCGCCGCGGCGGGCCAGGGCGCCCACGACGGCGGAGGCGAGCAGCATGCCCAGGATGTAGCCGAAGGAGGGGGCGGCTGCGCCGGAGCCGCCGCCGGCGAACCACGGCACGCCGGCGGCACCGGCCAGCGCGTACAGGGCGAGCGAGAGGAAACCGCGGCCGGCGCCGAGGGAGGTGCCCACGAGAAGCGCGGCGAAGGTCTGTCCGGTCACCGGCACCGGCGAGCCCGGAACGGGGACCGAGAGCTGCGCGGCGAGCCCGGTGACCACGGCACCGCCGACCACGAGGGCGACGTCGCGCACACGGGAGGCGGGGAGCAGGTCGGCGAGGACCTCGCCGGGGCGGGCAACTGTGGCGGTGGCGGTGCTCATGGGAACTCACTCCGGCGGTGGGGACGGTTCGGGACACCGTGACGCTATCCCAGGGCCGCCCAAGCGATCACCGTCAGCGCTCGACAAAGGCAGGATCGCGGAGTTGGTGGGCTGTGCACAAAAGCTGGGGCCTACACGTGATGTGGCGTGATTCCGGTCACTGAGGTGGGGCGGTGACCCACAAGCGCCCGGCCCGAGGGGCGACTGTAGGGTTTCGCCAACCGGTGATCGCTCGTCGCCCGCCGACCCGCGAGGTCGGCGTCCCGGCCGTCCGCCGCCCTCGCGTATGAGGCCTCGCCCGGCACGACGACCGGCGCGTAACCGTGGATTCACATTCCGCACAGTCGGCGTCCGCATAGTGGGCGGTCTCTTCGCCGGAGCGGGGAGGCTGCCCAGACTGTGGGAGTTTTTGCCCGACTCATGCACTTGGACGAGGCGCGCCCCATGCCCAGCACCACAGTCGAGACCCCGCCCGAGAGCGGCGTCTCCCTCTCCCACGGCCTGAAGCAGCGCCATCTGTCGATGATCGCCCTCGGCGGTGTGATCGGCGCGGGCCTGTTCGTCGGCTCCGGCGCGGGCATCGCCGCCGCCGGTCCGTCGATCGTGATCGCGTACGCCGTCTCCGGGCTGCTCGTCATGCTGGTGATGCGGATGCTCGGCGAGATGTCGGCCGCCCACCCCTCCTCGGGCTCCTTCTCGGCGCACGCCGAGCGCGCGATCGGCCCCTGGGCGGGCTTCACCGCGGGCTGGTCGTTCTGGGTGCTGCTGTGCACGGCCGTCGGTCTGGAGGGCATCGGCGCCGCGAAGATCGTCGCCGGCTGGCTGCCGGGGACGCCCGAGTGGGCGTGGGTGGCCCTGTTCATGGTGGTCTTCTGCGGTGCGAATTTGGCCGCGGTGAAGAACTTCGGTGAGTTCGAGTTCTGGTTCGCGGCCCTCAAGGTCGGTGCGATCACGTTGTTCCTGGTGCTCGGCGGGCTGGCGATCGCCGGCGTGCTGCCCGGCACCGACTCCCCGGGCGCCTCGAACCTCACCGACTTCCTGCCCCACGGCAGCGAGGGCTTCGTCATCGGCCTGCTCGCGTCGGTGTTCGCGTACGGCGGTCTGGAGACCGTCACCATCGCCGCGGCCGAGTCCCCGGACCCGGTCCGGGGTGTGGCGGGCGCGGTCCGTACGGCGATGTGGCGCATCGCGCTCTTCTACATCGGCTCGATGGCGGTCATCGTCGCCCTCGTCCCGTGGAACGCCAAGGAGGTCGTCGAGAAGGGCCCGTACGTGGCGACCCTGGACCACCTGGGCATTCCGGGGGCCGGCCGGCTGATGAGCGTGGTGGTGCTGGTCGCGCTGCTGTCCGCGATGAACGCCAACATCTACGGCTCCTCGCGCATCGCCTACTCGCTGGTGGAGCGCGGCCAGGGCCCGAAGGCGCTCGGCAGGGTCTCCGGCGGCGTGCCGCGGGTCGCCGTCCTGACCTCGTCGGTGTTCGGCTTCGTGTGTGTCGTCCTCAGCTACTGGCGGCCGAACGACGTCTTCCCGTGGCTGCTGAACATGATCGGCGCGGTGATCCTGGTCGTCTGGTTCTTCATCGCGGTCTCGCAGCTGCGTCTGCGCCGCCGCCTGGAGCGGGAGGCGCCCGAGCGGCTGGTCGTGCGGATGTGGGCCTTCCCGGTACTGACCTGGGTCGCGCTGGCGGGCATGGCGGCGATCTTCGTGCTGATGGCGCGGCAGCCGGACACGCGTGTGCAGCTGTACTCCACGGGCGGCATGACGCTGCTCCTGGCCGCTGTCGGCTACGCCTGGCAGCGGGCGCGCGCCCGGCACTGACGCCTCCTGACACCGAGAAGGCCCCCACGTCGACACGTGGGGGCCTTCTCGTGTTGCCGCCCCGCCCACCCTGCGCCGCCTGTTGTTGCTAGCGTGTACCTGCAAGCTCTTTGCAATAAGAGGTTCGGAAGGGACCCCGCATGCCCGTCTACACGCTGCCCGACCTGCCCTACGACTACTCCGCGCTCGCCCCCGTGATCAGCCCCGAGATCATCGAGCTGCACCACGACAAGCACCACGCGGCGTATGTCAAGGGCGCCAACGACACACTGGAGCAGCTCGCCGAGGCGCGGGAGAAGGAGCGGTGGGGGTCGGTCAACGGCCTGGAGAAGAACCTGGCCTTCCATCTCTCCGGCCACATCCTGCACTCGATCTACTGGCGGAACATGAGCGGTGACGGCGGCGGCGAGCCGCTGGAGAAGGACGGCGTCGGCGAGCTCGCGGACGCCATCGCCGAGTCGTTCGGTTCGTTCACGCAGTTCAAGGCGCAGCTGTCCAAGGCCGCCGCGACCACACAGGGCTCGGGCTGGGGGGTCCTCGCGTACGAACCGCTCAGCGGCCGGCTGATCGTCGAGCAGGTCTACGACCACCAGGGCAACGTCGGCCAGGGGGCCACCCCGATCCTGGTCTTCGACGCCTGGGAGCACGCCTTCTACCTTCAGTACCGCAATCAGAAGGTCGACTTCATCGAGGCGATGTGGCAGGTGGTCGACTGGCAGGACGTCGCCCGGCGCTACACGGCGGCCAGGTCCAGGACCGACGTGCTGCTGCTCGCGCCCTGACGGGCCCCTGAAGCGTCCTGCCGTGATCGTCTTCTCACCGTGTCACCGGCAGGCGGTCAAAGGGAGGACCCCCGCGAGGATGTGACTCGCGGGGGTCTTCCGGTAGCGGGGGCTCCGGGGCATGGTGGCCGAATGCCGATGTACTGCTTCACCTGCGACACCGATCAGCCCCATCGCACGCTCAACCGTGCCGAGCAGGCCTGGCTCGAGGAGCGGCTGGGCCGCGCGGCCGTGCGCGAGTTCCGGATGTGCGAGGCCGTACTGGACGCCGAGACCGGCAAACAGTGCCGCAATCTCCGCACCGGCACGAACAAGAAGCCCTTCGCCCGGTCCATCCGGGTGCCGGTGCTGGAGTGAACACGGCGGCGCTGGCCCGGGGCCGTACGCCCCGGGCCAGCGCCGGGCGTCCTACAGGTTGCTGAAGTCCGGCCCCTTCGTGCGGGTGCGCTTGATCTCGTAGAAGCCCGGGACCGAGGCGACCGCCAGGGTGCCGTCCCACAGCTTCGCGGCCTCCTCGCCCTTGGGGGCGGGCGTGACCACCGGGCCGAAGAAGGCGATCTGCTCGCCGTCGGCACCCGGCACCGCGATCACCGGGGTGCCCACCTCCTGGCCGACCTTCTCGATGCCCTCCTTGTGCGAGGCGCGCAGCTCGGCGTCGAACTCGAAGTCCTCCTGCTCGGCGTAGTCGATCAGGTCCGCGGGCAGGCCGACCTCGTCGAGCGCGGCGGCGACCGCCTCGAGCGTCGGGCCCTCGCCCTGGTTGTGGAAACGGGTACCGAGCGCGGTGTACAGCGGGCCGAGGACGTCGTCGCCGTGCTTCTGCCAGGCCGCGGTCACCACACGCACCGGCTGCCACGCCTTGGTCGCCAGCATCTCCCGGTATTCCTCCGGCAGCTGGTCCAGCTTGTCCTCGTTGAGCACGGCGAGGCTCATGATGTGCCAGCGGACCTCGATGTCCCGGACCTTCTCCACTTCCAGGACCCAGCGCGAGGTCATCCAGGCCCAGGGGCACAGCGGGTCGAACCAGAAGTCGACGGGGGTCTTGCCGGAAGCGGTCACGGTCTCGGACATGACTCTCCTAAAAACGCGGTCGTTTACGGGGCAACGTCAGAGGTCGCCCGGGCCATTCCCGGAAACCCCCACGAGGTGCGCCCCCGTACCCGGTGTCAGGGGCGCATGGCAGGATCGGTCCTTGTCCGCCGATCCAGTCGACCCAGGGAGTGCCCCCCGTGCCCGGTGAGAACCTGTCCCGCGACGAGGCCCGGGAGCGGGCCGCCCTGCTGTCCGTCGACGGGTACGACGTGTCGCTCGACCTGCGCTCCGCCGTGGGCGAGGCATCCGGCGCCGGGGAGGGCGAGCCGCGCACGTTCCGTTCGGTCACCACGATCCGCTTCCGCTGCGCCGAGCCGGGCGCCACGAGCTTCGCGGACCTGATCGCCCCGAGCGTCACCGCGGTCTCGCTCAACGGCAAGGACCTCGACCCCGGCGAGGTCTTCGACGGCACCCGCATCCTGCTGGAGGACCTGGCCGCCGAGAACGAGCTGGTGGTCGACGCCCGGTGCGCGTACTCCCGCACCGGTGAGGGCCTGCACCGCTTCGTCGACCCGGAGGACGGCGAGGTGTATCTGTACACGCAGTACGAGCCTGCCGACTCGCGCCGCGTCTTCGCGAACTTCGAACAGCCCGACCTCAAGGCCCCCTTCCGCTTCGAGGTCCGCGCCCCCGAGGGCTGGACGGTGTGGAGCAACGGCGCCGGCGAGCGGCACGACGGGGTGTGGCGGTTCGCGGAGACCAAGCCGATCTCCACGTACATCACCTGCGTCGTGGCGGGCCCGTACCACTACGTCACGGACACCTACACCCGCACCCTCGACGACGGCACGACGCTGGAGATCCCCCTCGGCGCGATGTGCCGCAAGGGCCTGGCCAGGCACTTCGACGCGGACGACGTCTTCCTGGTCACCAAGCAGGGCCTGGACTTCTTCCACGACCACTTCGACTATCCGTACCCCTTCGGGAAGTACGACCAGGCGTTCGTGCCGGAGTACAACCTCGGCGCGATGGAGAACCCGGGCCTGGTCACCTTCCGCGAGGAGTACATCTTCCGCGGCAAGGTCACGCAGGCGTCGTACGAGCGCCGGGCCAATGTGATCCTGCACGAGATGGCCCACATGTGGTTCGGCGACCTGGTGACCATGGTGTGGTGGGACGACCTGTGGCTGAAGGAGTCCTTCGCGGACTTCATGGGCTCCTTGTCGCTGGTGGAGGCGACCCGCTTCACCGACGGCTGGATCACCTTCGCCAACAACCGCAAGGCATGGGCCTACCGCGCCGACCAGCTGCCGTCCACGCATCCCGTCACGGCGGACATCCGCGACCTGGAGGACGCCAAGCTCAACTTCGACGGCATCACCTACGCCAAGGGCGCGTCGGTGCTGAAGCAGCTGGTCGCGTACGCGGGGCGGGACGCGTTCCTGGAGGGCGCGCGCCGCTACTTCAAGCGGAACGCCTACGGCAACACGCGCCTCGGCGACCTGCTTTCGGTCCTGGAGGAGACGAGCGGCCGGGACATGAAGGCCTGGGCGCGCTCCTGGCTCCAGACCGCGGGCGTCAACTCGCTCACCCCGCAGGTGCTGTTGGACGCCGACGGCCGGATCGCCGAGCTGTCCGTGCTCCAGGAGGCGCAGGAGTCGGCTGCGTCCGAACATGCGGCTCCGCCGCGTGACGAACTGCGGCCGCACCGGGTGGCGGTGGGCCTGTACCGGAGTCAGGGAGACGCGCTCGTCCGGTACGCGCGCGCCGAGGCGGACGTGCACGGTCCGCGTACGGTGGTCCGCGAACTGGCGGGCGCCGACGCCCCGGAGCTGGTCCTCGTCAACGACGACGACCTCACGTACTGCAAGATCCGCTTCGACGAGACCTCGCTCGCGACCCTGAGGGACCGTCTCGGCTTCGTCACCGACCCCCTCGCGCGGGCGCTGTGCTGGTCGGCGCTGTGGAATCTGACCCGGGACGCGCTGTTGCCGGCGCGGGACTTCATCGACCTGGTGCTCCGGTTCGCCGGGCGGGAGACCGACATCGGCGTGCTCCAGATGCTGCACAACTGGGCGCTCTCGGCACTGACGCACTACGCGGCGCCCGAGTGGCGGGAGACCGGCGGCCGGCTGCTGGCCGGGGGCGCGCTGTCGGAGCTGCGGCGCGCGGAGCCGGGCGGCCAGCACCAGCTGACGTGGGCGCGGTTCTTCGCGGCGGTGGCCGGGGACGAGGACGATTTCCAGCTGCTGCGGGAGCTGCTCGAGGGCACGGCGCAGATCGACGGTCTGGACGTGGACCAGGAGCTGCGCTGGGCGTTCCTGGAGCCGCTGGCCGCGCACGGGACGGTGGACGAGTCGGTGCTCGCGGCGGAGCTGGCCCGCGACGACACGGCCTCCGGGAAGCGCCACCAGGTGCGCTGCCTGGCCGCGCGCCCCTCGGCGGCGGTGAAGGCCCAGGCGTGGGCGCAGGTCGTCGAGTCGGACGCGCTGTCGAACGCGCTGGTGGAGGCGACCATCGCGGGCTTTGTGCAGCCGTCGCAGCGGGAGCTGCTCGCGCCGTACGCGGCGCGGTACTTCGCGGCGATCGACCGGGTGTGGGCCGAGCGCTCCATCCAGATCGGGATGGACGTGGTCAGGGGCCTGTTCCCCGCGCTCCAGGACTCCCCGGAGACGCTCGACGCGACGGACGCGTGGCTGTCGGCGCACGAGGACGCACCGCCCGCGCTGCGGAGGCTGGTGCTGGAGGCGCGCGACGACCTGGCGCGAGCCCTGCGCGGGCAGGCGTGCGACGCGGAGGCGGCCGGCTAGTGCCCCGGAGGCCGGGCCTCGGGGGCCGGGCCTCCGGGGGGCCGGGCCTCGGGGAGGGGCCCGGGGAAACGGCGGGGAAGAGGTACTGGGAAACGACAGTTACGAAATACGAGTATCGGAACCCGTAACCCGTCGTTCCGCCCGCCCGGACCAGCCCCTTTCGGCAGTCGAACGTCCGTACTTTAGCTGTAGATTGTCCGGATTTGTCGACAGGTAGGTAACAGCGGTTAGCGGGCGGATCGGACGCGGGAACTCCGGGGTCATGAACCACAACACCCCGCTCTCCCCCCGCCCCCTCCGCCATCTGTCGCAGGTGCAGCGCCGGGTGCTGACCACCGCTCAGCTGCGCGCCCACGGTGTGACGGCCGCCGAGGCCGCCGAGCACGCCCGGCCCGGCGGCCCCTGGCAGCAGTTCCTTCCGGGCGTGTACCTGCTGCACCAGGGACCGCCGACCTCCGAGGAACGCCTGCACGCGGTGCTGCTCTACGCGACCCGCTCGCCGCTCACCGCCACGGCCGCCGGCGTCCCCTCGCAGCCGGACGCGAACGGCCCGCACGCCCCGCTGCGCTACCCAGACGCGATGATCACCGGCCTGGCCGCGCTGAGCCTGTACGGCTTCTCCGGCGCCCCCACACTGCCGTCCCTCGAGAAGATCGACGTCCTCGTGTCGCGGCCGCGGCGGCTGCGCAGCACCGGCTGCGCGCGGGTGATCCGCACCCCGCTGCTGCCCGCCGCGCAGTCGGTGACCGGCCTGCCGGTGGCGCCGGTCCCGCGCGCGCTGGCCGACGCGGTGGACCGGCTGCCGGACGCGGGCGCGGTGCGCCGGCTGCTGACCGAGGCCGTGCGCGGGGGCCACTGCGAACCGGCCGCGGTGGTACGGGAACTGAACCAGGCGAGGCTCCTGAGCCGCCCGCATGTGGTGGACGCGGTGGACTCGCTGCTGGCGGAGGGCCGGGCGATCGCGGAGGACCGCCTGTACCGGATGGTGCGCGAGTACGGCCTCCCGGACCCGGTCTGGAACGTGGACCTCAGGCTCCCCGGCGGTCCCTGCCTCGGCGGCCTGGACGCGTACTGGCCCGAGCAGGCCGTGGCGGTCGAGCTGGACACCCGCGCCCCACGTCAGGGCCACCGGCAGGACGAGGACGCGCTGTGGTCGGAGTACGCCCGCAAACGCGAGCACCTGGAGCGGCTCGGGATCACGGTCGTCCACATCACGCCGAGGAAGTTGCGGGACGCGCCCGAGCAGCAGGCGACGGTGGTCCGCACGGCCCTGATGGCATCGGCGGACCGCGAGCCCGCCGCGTACGTCATGGTGCTGCCTCGGTAGACAGCGGGGGGCAGGGAGTCAGGAGGGGAGAGGAGGGGCCGCCGCCGGGCGGCCCCTCCTCGTTTTCCGTGTCCTTCAGTGCGGCTCGGGCAGGGGAGGCTCCGGAAGGGGCGGCCGGAACGACTCCGTGTGGAAGCGGTCGAGCAGCGCGGCGTACGAGGCGATCATGCGGGTGCGGCTGAAGCGCTCGCGGCTGCGTTCGAGGACCGGTGCCAGATCGGTGCGGGCGGCGACGGCCTCGCCCCAGGCCGTCGCGATCGCATCGGGGTGAGGCGGGGTCAGGAAACCGTGGCCGGCGACGATCGAGGCGCTGTCGCCGACGTCGGTGGAGACCGGGACGGCCCCGCACATCATGCCCTCGATCAGGCAAAGCGGTGCCGCCTCGCCCCAGGCCGAGGTCAGCGCCACCACGTCGGCGGCCGCGTAGACGGTCTCCATGTCGCCCCGGACACCCAGCAGGTGCAGCCGGTCGGCGAGCGCCAGGTCGTCCCCGAACGCGGCGTCGATGTCGGCGTGCAGCCCGGGCTGGCCGACCGTCATGCCGGCGCCGCACATCAGCACCTGCCCGGCGGGCTCCTGCCGCAGCCAGGCCCGGGCGGCCCGCAGGAACAGCGGGACGTTCTTCATGGCGTCGTAGCGGGCCGCGAAGACGACGACCGGCGCGGAGTCCGTGATGCCGAGCGAGGTGCGCAGCCGGAGCCGACGCGCGGGGTCGGGCCTGAAGCGCAGCAGGTCGACACCGTTCGGGATGACGTGCAGCAGCCCGGGCGGAATTCCGGCGGCCTCGTAGGCGGCCCGGGTCGACTCGGCGCAGCAGACGCAGGCCACGACCGTGCCGTCGGCGATCGCGGCCTTCAGCTCGTCGAGCGCCCCGCCCTGGTTCTCCGGGTCCGAGCGGTGCAGGGAGACGATCACCGGGCGGCGGGGCAGGCCCGCCTGGTTGAGCAGGCCGAGCGGCTGCTCCTTCAGCGACAGGATGACGTCGGCGCCCGCCATCGCCCTGGCCGTCGCCGCCAGCTCCGGCCCGGTGAACGGCGTCGGATCGGCACCGAGGCCCCCGGGCAGTCCGGAGGTTCGGCCCAGGGAGGTGACCTCCACCCCGGCGGCGGTGAGGGACCGGTAGCAGGCGTCGTCCTCCATCGCCTGCCGGGTGGCCTCGCGAAGCACCTCTGCGTGGACGCTCAGCACACGGTGGTGCTGACCGCCCTCCTGGAGCCCCAGGACGACATCGCTGTGGAGGATCCGGGCGCCCCCGGAGAAGAAACCGTCGTAGACCGACAGTACGCGCAGTTGGTGCCTCATGAGCACGCGACCACCCGCCTTGCACACATATCGAACCATCCCCGTGAACTGCGGGTTGTCCGATATGAGGCGGCACAGATGTTTCATCGGGATGAACGGCGCGTCTCATGTCCGGGTCGGATGGGTTTACTCCGTAATTCGATCATCCCGGGCCGGGGAGGCCCCGGAATCCGGTGGTCCGCGGAGGGGCCCGATGTGACGATAAGCGGATGACCGAGCCCATCAGCGTGACGATCACGACGGACAACGGACGGCGCTACCTCGTACGGGAGGCCGCCCCTGACGACGAGCCGGGCGTTCTGGCGCTCTTCGAGGCCGCCGGCGCGTACGTCGAGGCGGCCACCGGTCTGCCCTCGGGCCCCGGAGACCTTCAGAGCCTGTACTACAGCCTGCCGCCGGGTGCGGACTGGCAGGACAAGCTGGTCCTGGTGGTGACCGAGGACGGCGGTCCCGTGGTCGGGATCATCGACGCGGTGCGGCGCCATCCGGCACCGGACGTTTGCGCTGTGGGCCTGTTCCTGCTGCATCCGTCGCTGTGGGGCACGGGGACGGGCCGGGCCGTGGCCGGCGCCCTACTGGACCGCGCGGCGGCGTCCGGTGCCACCCGCGTGACGGCGACGGTCCCGGTGGACTGGCCCCGGGGTCGCCGCTTCCTCGCCTCGCTCTCCTTCCGCTTCACGGACCCGGCGCCGCGGGGCCCGGGCACCGCCAACCGGTCGACGGGCCCACGGGAGCCTGCCGTGGAGCGTGCCGAACTGGTGGTCACGCGGCAGGGGTGAACCGCGGGCGTGGTCCGGCCGCTCTCAGCTCCGCGTCGAGACCGGCATCGGGCGGTCCCGCGTCGACACCGGCATCGGGCTTCAGCCCTTCTTCGGGACCAGTGGCAGCGCCGATGTACGTGGATCTTGGGCCACCCGGCGCGTTCACGACCGCTCGTCGAACGGCCGGGAGCGGTCACTCCGCGTTCATGTCCCGGGGCATGGAGGCAGGTTCAGGGGTATCAAGGCCGGCCCCCGGTGAGCGGTGACCGGCCGGTCGCGGGACGCTCGCGCCACAGCGCGAGCCCGATGTCGACGAGCCCGACCCGCCTCAGCTCCGGCACGGTGGCCAGATCCTGCCAGGCCGCCATGTCGGTGGAACCGCCGACCTCGTTGCGGAGGGTGCCGCCCGTGATCCGCCCTTCGTAGACGAGTCGCAGGCCGTGATGGTCGACGGCGCGGCCGAAGCGGTCGCGGAAGCCGCGGCGGACGGAGTCCACGCCGAGCAGGCCGGTGGGTTCGATGAGATAGCCGGTCTCCTCCTCCACCTCCCGCAGAACGGTGTCGTAGGGGTCCTCGCCGTGCTCCGCCCCGCCGCCGGGCAGGGTCCACTCGGGGGTGCCGTCGCGGTCCCACCCCCGGGCGAGCAGAAGCTTGCCGTCGCGAACGCAGACGGCGTAGGCCGCCACCCTCAACTTCTTGCGCACACCGGGACGTTACCCGGCAGAACCGGGGCCGTCAGGCGAATGGGCAGGCGGGAGGCGGCCCGTCACTGCGCGCGCACGCTCGGGGGCTGAGAGCGGGCACTACGCGCGTAGGAAGGTCGGCCGGCACACAGGAATGTCCCTGCCTGTTCCACTACGTCCCCGATGGCGTATGGCGGGATTGCGCCACGGCTCCATCCCGTCCCGGTCAACTCTCCCCAAACATATGCACCTTGGGTAAAGCTGAGCGGTCACCCGGACCCGACATCCGGACGACCGCGGTCAGAACCGGTCCATCTCCGGTTTCCGGCCGCGTCACCCTCGTTCCTTTACCTACAAGGGATGCCGATGACTTCCGAGCCTCACCGCGCCCCGATATCGGGCGCTAGACGCGTGGCCCGCATAGCCTTCGCCGCCGGTCTCGTGGCAGCGCTCTCCGCGGCCGGTCCGATGCCCCTGGCCTTCTCCGCGGGCCACCAGCCGGCCTCCGCCGATCCGGCCGTCAAGTCCGCGAGCGCCAAGCTCGGTTCGGAAGACGCCGACCTCCTCGCGGAGGCCAAGGCGGACCAGGCCAAGAACGTCACCATGATGATCGCGACCGCACCCGGGCAGACCGAGCAGGTCGCCAAGGAGCTGGACGCGGTCAAGGGCGGCTCCGTCGGACGCAGCGACGACCGGCTCGGCTACGTCCGCGCCACCGTCCCGACGGCCAAGGCCGACTCGGCCATCGCCGCCGCCGAGAAGCTCTCCTCGGTACACGCCATCGACCTGCGGCAGGAGATCCAGCTCGACGACCCGACGCCGAGCGCGGACACCGCCGAGGGCTCGGCGGGCACGGGCACGGTCACCTACCCGGCTCCAAACCGCCACACCCCCGCCGAGAACCCGTACAACCCGTCCTTCGAGACGGGCGCCGTCGACTTCGTCCGGGAGCACCCGAAGGCGGACGGCCGGGGCATCACCATCGGCATCCTCGACTCGGGTGTGGACCTCGGCCACCCGGCACTGCAGAAGACCACCACCGGCGAGCGGAAGATCGTCGACTGGGTGACCGCGACGGACCCGATCGTCGACGGCGACCAGACCTGGCGTCCGATGGTCAGCTCCGTCTCCGGACCGGCCTTCACCTACGGCGGCCAGAGCTGGAAGGCCCCGGCGGGCTCGTACCAGATCAGCACCTTCAAGGAGTCGTACACCACCGGCGGCGACGCGGCGGGCGACGCGAACCGCGACGGCGACACCACCGACTCCTGGGGCGTCCTGTACGACGCGGCGGCCGGCACGGTCCGCGTCGACCTGAACAACAACAACGACTTCAGCGACGACGAGCCGATGAAGCCGTACAAGGACGGCTACCAGATCGGCTACTTCGGCACCGACAACCCGGCGACCGACGTCGTCGAGCGGCAGCCCTTCGTCGTGCAGATCCGCAAGGACGTGCCGATGGACCCCTTCGGCGGGTCCTGGGTCGGCAAGAAGGCCGACTTCGTCAACATCGGCGTCATCGAGTCCGAGCACGGCACCCACGTCGCCGGCATCACCGCCGCCAACGGCCTGTTCGGCGGCAGGATGAACGGCGCCGCCCCCGGCGCCAAGATCGTCTCCTCGCGCGCCTGCACCTGGACCGGCGGCTGCACCAACGTCGCGCTCACCGAGGGCATGATCGACCTCGTCGTCAACCGCGGCGTCGACATCGTCAACATGTCCATCGGCGGGCTCCCGGCGCTCAACGACGGCAACAACGCGCGCGCCGAGCTGTACACGCGCCTCATCGACACCTACGGCGTGCAGCTGGTGATCTCCGCGGGCAACTCCGGCCCCGGCGCCAACACCATCGGCGACCCCGGCCTCGCGGACAAGGTGATCTCGGTCGGCGCGGGCATCTCCAAGGAGACCTGGGCCGCCAACTACGGCTCCCAGGTGGAGAAGAAGTACCAGCTGATGCCGTTCTCCTCGCGCGGTCCGCGTGAGGACGGCGGCTTCACGCCGACCCTCGTCGCGCCCGGCGCCGCGATCAACACCACCCAGACCTGGCTGCCGGGCTCCCCGGTCGCCGAGGCGGGCTACTCCCTGCCGGCCGGCTACTCCATGCTCCAGGGCACCTCGATGGCGTCCCCGCAGGCCACGGGCGCCTCGGCCCTGCTGCTGTCGGCCGCCGAGCAGAAGGGCATCGATCTGACGCCCGCGAAGCTGCGCACGGCCCTGACCTCGACCGCCGACCACATCAAGGGTGCGCAGGCGTACGAGGAGGGCGCGGGCCGGATCAACATCGTCGACGCCTGGGACGCGATCCGCGATGACGCGACCGCGCACGACTACACGGTCAAGGCCCCGGTCGACACGGCGATCGACTACGCGCTGAAGACCCCGGGCTTCGGCACCGGCCTGTACGACCGCGAGGGCGGCCTCAAGGCCGGTGACAAGAAGACGTACGAGATCACGATCACCCGTACGTCCGGCCCGGACCGGGCGGTCCGGCACGAGCTGCACTTCGAGAACAACTACGGCAGCACCTTCAGGATCCTCGGCTCGGACGAGGTGAGGCTGCCCCTGAACCAGCCCGTGACCGTGAAGGTCCAGGCGGCTGCGAAGTCCGCGGGCCTCAAGAGCGCGATCCTCGAGGTCGACGACCCGAGCACCGAGGGCGTCGACAAGCAGATCCTGACCACGGTCGTGGTATCCGCTCCGGTCGAGTATACCTACTCGGCTTCGAGTGCGGTGCAGCGCAACAGCAGCCGGTCCTACTTCGTGACCGTGCCCGAGGGCGCGAAGTCGCTGGAGGTCGCGATGGGCGGGCTGAAGGACAAGAGCCAGACCCGGTTCATCGCGATCCACCCGTACGGCACTCCCGTCGACAACACCTCGACGCCGTACTGCTACAACAACTACCTGAACGGCAACGGCTGCAAGCCCGACGTGCGTGCGTACGCGGACCCGCAGGCCGGCGTCTGGGAGATCGAGGTCGAGGCGCGCCGCACCTCGCCGCTGCTCGACAACCCCTACAAGCTGGACGTCACCGTCCTCGGCGCGGCCTTCGACCCGCAGACCGTGACCGTGCCCGAGGCCAAGGTCGGCACCCCGGCCACCGCCTCGTGGAAGGTGACGAACGCCTACGCGGCGCTGGACGGCAAGCTGGTCGGCGGCCCGCTCGGCTCGTCGAAGACGTCCCGTCCGTCCATCAAGGGCGGCGAGACCCAGACCAGCACGGTCGAGGTGCCCGCGGGCGCCACCTCGCTGGACGTGGCCATCGGCAACGTCTCCGACACGGCCGCCGACCTGGACCTGACGGTCTACGACGCGAGCGGCAAGCAGGTCGCGCAGTCCGCGGACGGCGACTCCGAGGAGGCGGTGCACATCGCCTCGCCCGCCGCCGGCACCTACACGGTCCGGGTCGTGGGCTACGCGGTCCCGTCCGGTTCGACGGCCTACGACTACCGGGACGTGTTCTTCTCCCCCGCCCTCGGCCAGGTCACGGTCGACGGCTCGGCACCGGTGAAGCTCGGCACGGGTGATTCCGCGACGGTCTCCGGCGCGGTCACGGCGGCCGCGGCGGCCCCCGAGGGCCGGGAGTTCTTCGGCCAGGTCCAGCTGGTCAACGCGCGCGGCACGGTCGCGGGTGTGGGCAGCGTGAAGATCGAGAAGGTCACGCCGTAGCTCTCCGGTTCTCCGTACGGCGACGAGGGCGGGCGTCCGCAAGGACGCCCGCCCTTCGTCGTCGCAGCG
Source organism: Streptomyces sp. NPDC047079 (assembly GCF_040643755.1). NCBI lineage: Bacteria > Bacillati > Actinomycetota > Actinomycetes > Kitasatosporales > Streptomycetaceae > Streptomyces > Streptomyces sp. NPDC047079. The sequence continues at coordinate 384,980 of NZ_JBEYUZ010000001.1, read as the reverse complement.
CCTCGGCCGACGACGGCGCCGCCGGCGCGTCCCCGATGACGCGCAGCCGCTCCCGCGGCAGCGCCACGTGGGCCAGTGCCGGTTGCCCCGCCTTGAACGTGGCAGCGGAACGCGCCGGACCGGCAGCGGGCTCACCGGTGATCGCCGGCATCAGCGCGTCGACGCCGTCGTACTCGGCGGCCATGTCACACGACGGGCGCGGCAGACGGCAGACGGCAGACGGCAGACGGCAGACGGCAGAGGTGTACGTCACACCGCCGTGTGCGCCGGGAGCCCGGGGGCAGGCGCCCGGCGGCACAGCTTGCGGCGCGGGGCCCCGACCGGATGAATTTCTCCAGCTCAGCAGGGGCGGAGGCAGGACGTGCAACCGTCGGCCGGAGAGTGACGTCCCACTCCTCGGGCAGGCCGCGCAAAGAATTGGACAGGCGGGCCGGGGTCGGCCGCATGATGGAAAGGCCTCGGCCAAGCAAACTGGCACGTAGAAGACACGCAGAGGGAGTCGCCGTGAGGGTCGGAATCGTCGGAGCCACCGGTCAGGTCGGCACGGTCATGCGCAGGATCCTCACGGAGCGGAACTTCCCGGTCACGCAGCTGCGCCTGTTCGCGTCGGCACGTTCGGCGGGGACGGTCCTCGACGGAGTGACGGTGGAGGACGCGGCCACCGCCGACTACACCGGCCTGGACATCGTGCTGTTCTCCGCGGGCGGCGCGACCTCCAAGGCGCTGGCCGAGAAGGTCGCCTCTCAGGGCGCCGTCGTGATCGACAACTCCTCGGCGTGGCGCAGGGACCCGGACGTACCGCTGGTCGTCTCCGAGGTGAACCCGCACGCGGTGGTGAACCGCCCGAAGGGCATCATCGCCAACCCGAACTGCACGACGATGGCCGCGATGCCGGTGCTGAAGCCGCTGCACGAGGAGGCGGGCCTCGAGGCGCTCGTCGTCGCCACGTACCAGGCGGTGTCCGGTTCGGGCCTCGCGGGCGTCGCGGAGCTGCACGGCCAGGTCCAGAAGGTGGTCGACGAGGCGGACCGGCTCACCCACGACGGCGGGGCGGTCGACTTCCCCGAGCCGGCGGTCTACAAGCGCCCGATCGCCTTCAACGTGGTGCCCTTCGCCGGCAACCTCGTCGACGACGGCCTGAACGAGACGGACGAGGAGCAGAAGCTCCGCAACGAGTCCCGCAAGATCCTTGAGGTCCCGGGCCTGAAGGTCTCCGGCACCTGCGTCCGGGTCCCGGTCTTCTCCGGCCACTCCCTCCAGATCAACGCCCGCTTCGCGCGTCCGCTGTCGGTGGAGCGCGCCACGGAACTGCTGGCCGGCGCGCCGGGCGTGGCCCTGTCCGACATCCCGACCCCGCTCCAGGCGGCCGGCCAGGACCCGTCGTACGTGGGACGCATCCGCCGCGACGAGACGGTAAAACACGGTCTGGCCCTGTTCGTCTCCAACGACAACCTCCGCAAGGGCGCGGCGCTGAACGCCGTGCAGATCGCGGAACTGGTGGCGGCGGAGCTCAGCGAGTAGGCCACCCCTACGCCGAAGGGGCGCGCACCGCTGCCGGTGCGCCCCGCGTGGTCTTCGGTGTCATCGCCCAACGCCATGGTGACGTGGAAGGATGACGCAACCCACACATAACGAGGAGATGACCGCGTGCCTGGCACAAACCTGACTCGCGAAGAGGCGCAGCAGCGGGCGAAGCTGCTCACCGTTGACTCGTACGAGATCGATCTCGACCTCTCCGGCGCGCAGGAGGGCGGGACCTACCGGTCCGTGACCACGGTCCGCTTCGACTCCGCGGAGAACGGCGCGGAGTCGTTCATCGACCTGGTGGCCCCGGCCGTCCACGAGGTGACCCTCAACGGTGACGCACTGGACCCGGCCGAGGTCTTCAAGGACTCGCGGATCGCCCTGCCCGGCCTCCTTCAGGGCCGCAACGTACTGCGCGTGGTCGCCGAGTGCGCGTACACCAACACCGGCGAGGGCCTGCACCGCTTCGTCGACCCGGTCGACGAGCAGGCGTACCTGTACACCCAGTTCGAGGTGCCCGACGCCCGGCGGGTGTTCGCCTCCTTCGAGCAGCCCGACCTCAAGGCCGCCTTCCAGTTCACCGTGAAGGCGCCGAGCGGCTGGACCGTCATTTCCAACTCGCCCACCCCGGAGCCCAAGGACGACGTCTGGGTCTTCGAGCCTACGCCGCGGATCTCGACGTATGTCACCGCGCTGATCGTGGGCCCGTACCACTCCGTGCACAGCGTCTACGAGAAGGACGGGCGGACCGTCCCGCTCGGCATCTACTGCCGGCCGTCGCTTGCCGAGTTCCTGGACTCCGACGCGATCTTCGAGGTGACCCGTCAGGGCTTCGACTGGTTCCAGGAGAAGTTCGACTACGCGTACCCGTTCAAGAAGTACGACCAGCTGTTCGTCCCGGAGTTCAACGCGGGCGCGATGGAGAACGCGGGCGCGGTCACCTTCCGCGACCAGTACGTCTTCCGCTCCAAGGTGACGGACGCGGCGTACGAGGCCCGGGCCTCCACGATCCTGCACGAGCTGGCCCACATGTGGTTCGGCGACCTGGTGACCATGGAGTGGTGGAACGACCTGTGGCTGAACGAGTCGTTCGCCACCTACGCCGAGGCCGCGTGCATGGCGTACCACCCCGAGAGCCGCTGGCCGCACTCCTGGACGACCTTCGCGAACTCCATGAAGACCTGGGCGTACCGGCAGGACCAGCTGCCCTCCACCCACCCGATCATGGCCGAGATCAACGACCTGGACGACGTCCTCGTCAACTTCGACGGCATCACGTACGCCAAGGGCGCCTCGGTTCTCAAGCAGCTCGTCGCCTACGTCGGCATGGACGCCTTCTTCAAGGGCGTGCAGGCGTACTTCAAGCGGCACGCGTACGGCAACACGCGCCTGTCCGACCTGCTGGGCGCCCTGGAGGAGACCTCCGGGCGGGACTTGAAGACGTGGTCGAGGAAGTGGCTGGAGACGGCCGGCATCAACGTCCTCCGCCCGGAGATCGAGACGGACGCGGACGGGGTCATCACCTCCTTCGCCGTCCGTCAGGAGGCCCCGGCGCTCCCGGCCGGCGCCAAGGGCGAGCCGACCCTGCGCCCGCACCGCATCGCCATCGGCCTGTACGACCTCGACAGCGGGACGGGCAAGCTGCGGCGCCCCGAGGACGGCCGGATCGAGCTGGACGTGGACGGCGAGCTGACCGCCGTACCGCAGCTGGCGGGCCGTCGCCGCCCGGACGTCATCCTGCTCAACGACGACGACCTGTCGTACGCCAAGGTCCGTCTGGACGAGAAGTCGCTCGCCTTCGTCACCGACCACCTGGGCGACTTCGACTCGTCGCTGCCGCGCGCCCTGTGCTGGGCCTCGGCCTGGGACATGACGCGGGACGCGGAGCTGGCGGCCCGCGACTACCTCTCCCTCGCGCTGTCCGGCATCTCCAAGGAGTCGGACATCGGTGTGGTGCAGTCGCTGCACCGCCAGGTGAAGCTGGCGATCGACCTGTACGCCGACCCGTCCGCGCGCGAGGCGCTGCTGACCCGGTGGACGGACGCGACCCTGGCCCATCTGCGGGCGGCCGAGCCGGGCAGCGACCACCAGCTGGCCTGGGCGCGTGCCTTCGCGGCGACCGCCCGCACGCCGGAGCAGCTGGACCTGCTGGAGGCGCTGCTGGACGGTTCGCAGACGGTCGAGGGCCTGGTCGTCGACACCGAGCTGCGCTGGGCGTTCGTGGAGCGGCTCGCGGCCGTGGGCCGCTTCGACGAGGCGGAGATCGCGGGCGAGCTGGAGCGGGACAAGACGGCGGCCGGTGAGCGGCATGCCGCCACCGCCCGGGCCGCGCGCCCGACCCCGGAGGCCAAGGCGGAGGCGTGGGCGTCGGTCGTGGAGTCCGACAAGCTGCCGAACGCCGTGCAGGAGGCGGTGATCGGGGGCTTCGTCCAGACCGACCAGCGCGAGCTGCTGGCCCCGTACACGGACAAGTATTTCGAGGTGGTCAAGGACATCTGGGACTCCCGCTCGCACGAGATGGCCCAGCAGATCGTGGTCGGGCTCTACCCGTCGATCCAGGTGTCCGAGGAGACGCTGGCGAAGACCGACACGTGGCTGGCCTCCGCCGAGCCGCCCCCGGCGCTGCGCCGCCTGATCCTGGAGTCGCGGTCGGGCGTCGAGCGGGCGCTCAGGGCGCAGGCCGCGGACGCGGCTGCGGCCCGGTCGTAGCCGCTGCCGTCCCGTCGTCACGGTGTGAGGGCGCCTGGCGCATGCCGGGCGCCCTCCGCCGTGCTCGGTCCGGGGCCGTGCTCGGGGCGCTGCTCCCTCGGCGGCCGTGCTCGGTCGGCGTCGGCGTGGGCGCTCGCCCGTGGTGCGCCGTTCCTCCGGCGGATGCCGCTCGGCGCGGCAACCGTACGCGGTCCGAGCTGACCGAGGACCGTCGCCCCGAAGGCCAGGGCCATACCCGTGACCTGGACGGGGGTGAGCGCCTGGCCGAGTGCCGCCCAGCCCACGAGGGCGGCGGTGAGCGGGGACAGCGGACCCAGGAAGGTGACCTGGGTGGCGGTGAGGCGTCCGATGCCCCGGAACCACAGCCAGTAGGCGACCGCGGTGTTCGCGAGCGCCAGGTAGAGGTAACCGCCGACGGCCGGCCCGTCGAGTGCGGGCGGTGCTCCCTCGGCGAGCAGCGCGACCGGCGCGATCAGCAGCCCGCCCGCGGTCAGCTGCCAGCCGGTGAGGGTGAGCGGACCGACGCCGTCCGGACGGCCCCAGCGCTTGGTGAGCACGGTGCCGGTGGACATGGAGGCGGTGGAGGCGAGCGCTGCGAGCACCCCGACCGGGTCGAGCGCGCCGGCCGCCTTCAGCACGACGAGGCTGACCCCGAGGACCGCGGCCGCCCCCGTCAGCAGCGTACGGACGCCCGGCCGGTCCCCCAGCAGCAGCGCCGACAGCCCGGCCACGAACAGCGGCCCCACCGACCCGCCTACGGCCGCCATACCGCCGGGCAGCCGGTACGCGGACAGGAACAGCAGCGGGAAGAAGGCGCCGATGTTGAGCGCGCCCAGCACCACCGCCTTCCCCCACCAGGCGCCGCGCGGCAGCGTTCGCCCGAGCGCGAGCAGCAGCAGCCCGGCGGGCAGCGCGCGCATCAGGCCCGTGAACAGCGGGCGCCCGTCCGGCAGGAACTCGGTGGTGACCGCATACGTCGTGCCCCAGGAGACAGGCGCGAGGCCGGTGACCAGGACCGTGGTGTACCGCTTCATGAGTCCCCCTGGTGATGCGGCCGGTGGCCCGGCGCGGCCCGAGCGCCCCGGCAGTAATCGACTTGGCGCTAATTAGCTTAGCACTAAGTAACTTAGCGTCGATCCGCTTGGCGCTCATCCGCTTTCTTGCGAGCGATCCGAGTCGGACGCATACTCTCCGCATGAACAGGACCCCCGGCGATCCGGTCGACGCGATCATCGAACAGTGGGCCGCCGTGCGGCCGGACCTCGACACCGCCGCGATGGAGGTCTTCGGGCGCGTCTTCCGGCTGGCACGGGCGATGGGCGACCGGATGGAGCAGGCGTACGCCCGCTTCGGGATCTCGCGCGGGGAGTTCGACGTCCTGGCGGCCCTGCGCCGCTCCGGCGAGCCCTACACGCTCTCGCCGCGTCAGCTCTCGGCGACCCTGATGCTCACCACCGGCGGCATGACCGGCCGTCTGGACAAGCTCGAAGGGGCAGGGCTGCTGCGCCGCTCCCCCGATCCGCACGACCGGCGCGGCCTCCAGGTCACCCTCACCGAGGAGGGGCTCCGGCTGATCGACGAGGCGGTGGGCGCGGGCCTGGCCGTCCAGACGGAGGCCCTGAACAGCCTTGACGCACAGCAGGCCGGCCAACTGGCCGACCTGCTGCGTCAGTTGCTCGCCGGCACCGTCAGCTCCGGCCCGTCCATCTGACCAGCGCCTCCTCCAGCCGCGCGGCGTCGGGAGCCTCGGCCGCCCACGCGACGTATCCGTCGGGCCGCACGAGCACGGCCGTCCGGCGCCCGCTCGCCCAGCGCTCCACCGTGAGCCGGTCCTCACGGCCGCCCGCCTCCAGGCCGTGCGGGGCGATCAGCACGAACCGGCCGCCGCGCAGGGCCTCGTAGAGCCGTCCGGTGGTGAGCGCGACGTCGGGGGCGCGCCTGCCGACCATGGGGTGGGCGCCGCGCGGGGCGGCATACCGGTATCCGATGCCGGTGATCTGACCGACCACGCGCCGCCGCGCCGGGCCGACGTGGTCCAGGAAGGCGGTCAGCGCGGCGCGCAGGGCCAGGGTCCACGGGCGCCTGGCCATCGCCAGCCGGACGATCCCGCCGCTGCTGCGCAGCACGGCCCTGCCCACGGGGTGGCGCTCGGACTGATAGGTGTCGAGGAGGGCGGGGCCTGCGTGGCCGCGCAGTACGGCGGCGAGCTTCCAGGAGAGGTTCGCGGCGTCCTGGAGGCCGGTGTTCAGGCCCTGCCCGCCGGCCGGGGTGTGTACGTGCGCGGCGTCCCCGGCGAGCAGGACCCGGCCGACGCGGTAGGCGGGCGCCTGGCGCTCGTCGCTGTGGAAGCGGGACATCCAGCGGGCGTCGCGCATGCCGTAGTCGCGGCCGAGCGTGCGGCGGACGATCTCCCGGACCTCCTCGAGGTCGAGCGGCGCCGTGTCGGGGACGTCGCGGCCGCGGTCCCAGCCGATGATCCGGTAGTAGCCGTCACCGAAGGGCGCGATGAAGGCGAAGGCGTCGTCGACGGCGTTGGCGGTCAGCACCTGCCCGGGCTTCTCGTCGAGCAGGACGTCGGCGAGAACGACGGAACGGATCACGGACCTGCCGGGGAAGGGCAGCCCGACCGCCCGGCGAACGGCACTGTGCAGCCCGTCGGCCCCTACCACGTACGCGGCGCGCAGCTGCCCGGGCTCGCCTCCCGCCCCGCGGACATGGACGGTCACCCCTTCGGATTCCTGGCCCAGTCCGGTGACCTCGCTCTCGTACACGAACCGCACCCCGGCCTCGGCCGCGCGCCGCTCCAAGGCCTTCTCCACCTCGTACTGCGGCAGGACGAGGAGGTGGTTGAAGCGGGAGGGGAGGGTGTCGAGCCGCACGGAGAGACGGCCGAAGAGCTGGATACCGGAGAGGGGCTGCCCCTTGGCCTCCAGTTCGTCGGCGAGCCCCCGGGCGTCGAGTTGCTCCAGGGTGCGGGCGTGCAGGACGAAGGCGCGGGAGAGGTTGCTGATCTTGTGGGACCGCTTTTCGACCAGGGTGACGGGGACGCCGGCGGCGGCGAGGTCACCGGCGAGGAGGAGACCGGTGGGACCGGCGCCGACGACGATGACACCGGTGGGGGTGCCGCTGCGGGAAGCGGTAGTGCGGGTCGTGCCTGCCATGGCGACCTCCTGGTGCCAACGATCGTTGGTCAACGAGCGTCTGCCGGCATCCGTGGATCAGTGGTGGGCTTGCCAACGCCTTTGGGGCGACGGCGGCTCGCCAACAGCTGTAGGCCAACGCTTGTTTGCCAACATAGGGTGACCCCCTAGACGTGTCAACAGATGTTGGCCTACGTTGGTTGGCATGGCCGAGAAACCCCCGCCACCCCGCCGCTCCGACGCCACCCGCACGGCGATCCTCGCCGCCGCCCGGGAGCGCTTCGCCTCCGACGGCTACGAACGCGCCACCATCCGCGCGATCGCCAAGGACGCACGGATCGATCCGTCCATGGTGATGCGCTACTACGGCTCCAAGGAGGGACTCTTCGACGCCGTCCTGGACGTCGATCTGCGCCTGCCCGACCCTCGGCGGCTGCGGCGCCACGACGTGGGCGAGGCGCTGATAGGCCACTTCCTCACCCTCTGGGAGGAGAACCACGACGCACTCACAGCGATGCTGCGCGTCGGAGTCACCAACCCGGCGGGCGCCGAGCGGCTCCAGGGCGTCTTCCGGGACCAGCTGCTGCCGGTCGCCCGGCAGGTCTGCCCCGACCCCGAGCAGGCGCCTGCCCGCGCCGGGCTCATCGCGTCACAGGTGCTCGGGCTGGCCCTCGCGCGGTATGTGCTGAAGTTCCCGCCGGCCGTCGCGCTGGCCCGCGAGGAGATCGTGGCCTGGCTGGCCCCCACGGTGCAGCGCTACCTCACGGCGCCGCATCCGTAGGGACATGCCCGTGGGCAGGGGGACGCACGCCGGAGGCACCGGACACTCCGAAGAGTGACACACACATCGAGGGAGTCCGCGCACCGGACCGGTGCGCGGACTCCCTCGGCGAGATGACGAAAAGGCGGGGCCGCCGTCGGGTCCGGGAAGGACCCCGGCTCCCCGAAGGGGGCGTCAGCCCTGCTTCGCCTGCTTGCGGGTCTTGTCGGTGACCATGACGAGGCCCGCGATGACCAAGAACAGCACGATCGGCGCCGCGACGAAGAGCCCCAGCGTTTCGGCCACGTTCAGGCCCTTGCCGGGGTCGTCGCCGTCGTCGCGCGTCAGCGCGAGCGCGGGGGACGACATGAGCAGCATCATCAGCGTCGTACCGGCGGCCAGGGCGCCGGCGCGCAGGGCGTTCTTCTTGTCCACGGTGCAAAAGTAGCGAACGCCCGAACAGGCCGCGCGCCCGGGGTGGGCTAGGGGGGTGCTGCCCGGTGAACCTCTCCGGTCGCAGCACTAGGAGCTCTCGGACCCGCCCGCCACGTCTGTGTCCCGCACCACGTCCATCAGGGCGTGCAGCCGCGGCGAGGCCGCCAGTTCCTCCAGGGTCATGGGGCGTCCGTCCGCGTCCGCTATCGGCAGGCGCCAGTTCGGGTACTCGTCCCGGGTGCCCGGCAGGTTCTGCGGACGGCGGTCACCCACCGCGTCCGGGAGCCAGACCCCGATCAGCCGGGCGGGTGTGCGCAGCAGGAACCGGTGGACGGCCTGCACCTCGAGTTCCTCCGAGGCCGTCGGGCCCCCGCCGCTCGACCCTTTGAGCAGCCCGAGCCGGGTGAGCAGGGAGAGCCATTCGCGGGCGTCGGTGGCCGCCGCGGCGCGTTCCTGGTCCAGGGGGCGGGTCAGCAGGCCGAGCCGGTCACGGAGTTCGACATGGTCGCCGGTGAGCCGGGCGGCGGTCGGCGGCAGGTCGTGGGTGGTGGCGGTGGCCAGGCAGTCCGCCCGCCAGTGTTCGGGCGGCAGCGGCTGCCCGGTGCCCTCCCAGTCCCGTTCGAACCACAGGACGGACGTGCCGAGCACCCCGCGCTCGTGCAGCGCCTCGCGCACGCCCGGCTCGACCGTCCCGAGGTCCTCCCCGATGACCAGCGCCTGCGCGCGGGCGGCCTCCAGGACCAGCACGGCGAGCATGGCCTCGGCGTCGTACCGGACGTAGGTCCCCTCGGTGGGCGGCTGCCCCTGCGGCACCCACCACAACCGGAACAGGCCCATCACATGGTCGATGCGCAGGGCGCCCGCGTACCGGAAGAGGGCGCGCAGGAGCCGGCGGTAGGGGGCGTACCCGGAGGCGGCGAGACGGTCGGGGCGCCAGGGCGGCAGGCCCCAGTCCTGGCCGCGCGGGTTGAAGGCGTCCGGCGGGGCGCCCACCGAGATGCCGGCCGCCAGGTACTCCTGCTGTGCCCAGGCGTCGGCGCCGCCCGGGTGCACGCCGACGGCCAGGTCGTGGATGAGTCCCACGGCCATCCCGGCGTCGCGCGCGGTGCGCTGGGCGGTGGCGAGCTGGGCGTCGGTCAGCCAGGCGAGCCAGGTGTGGAAGTCGACGCGGTCCCTCAGCTCGGCGCGGGCGCGGGCCGTCTCGGGCGACCGCGGATCGCGCAGCCCGGCGGGCCACGCGTACCAGTCGGAGCCGTACACCTCGGCGAGCGTGCACCAGGTGGCGTAGTCCTCCAGGGTCTCGCCCCCGTCGGCGAGGAAGTCGGCGTACGCGGCGCGCCGTCCCGGCCCCATGGGGACGGCGTGCACGAGTTCGAGGGCCTCGCGCTTGAGGTCCCACACGGCGTCGCGGTCGATCAGCGCGCCCTTGTCGAGGACGGACTCCCTCAGCCGCGCGGCGCGTTCCAGCAGCACCCGCAGCCGGGCCTGGTCCTCGACGTACGGGAACTCGGGGACGTCCTCGACGCGCAGATGCACCGGGTCCGGGTGGCGGCGCGAGGAGGGGCGGTAGGGGGAGGGGTCCGTGGGCGCGCCGGGCACGGCCGCGTGCAGGGGGTTGACCTGCACGAATCCGGCGCCGAGCGTTCGGCCCGCCCATGCGGTCAGTTCGGTGAGGTCGCCGAGGTCGCCCATGCCCCAGGAACGGCGGGAGAGCAGGGAGTAGAGCTGGACGAGCAGTCCGTGGGAGCGTCCGGGCGGCGCGGGCAGCCGGGCGGGCGCGGTGACGAGGTGGGCCTCGGCGGTGCGTCCGTCCGGCGCGGTCGCATACAGGGCGTGGACGCCGGGCGGGAGGTGCCCGGCCGAGGCGCGCGTCTCCCCCTGCTCGGTCTCGATCCTCAGGCGGGTGCCCTCCGGGAGGGAGGCGAGGGCGGCGGGCGGGCGTCCGCCCCAGCCGACCACGGTCGGCGGCAGCAGCCGTTCACGCAGTTCGCCCTCGCGTGCGGCGAGGGCGTGACGTACGGCGTCCGGGGTGCTCGCGTCGACGCCGAGCGCCGCGAGGGCGGCGGTGATCGCGGTGTCCGACGACCGGGCCGTACGGTCCGGGGACGGCTGATAAGAGGTGGCGACGCCGTGCAGAGCGGCGAGCCGGGCCAGTGGCGTCCCCTCGTGCCCGGGATCGGCCGGCGCCATCTAGAACCCCGTGGTGTCCGCGCCGGCGGCCGAGGGCTCGCTGGTCAGCGGCGTGGCGTCGGCGAGCGGGGGTTCGCTGGTGAGCGGTTCGGCGTCGAGCAGCGGCGGTTCGCTGGTCAGCGGCAGCTCGGCGCAGGCGCTTTCCGCGCTGAGGACGCACAAGAGTGCGTCCGGGTCGGCGGACGGGTCCGCGTCGCGCGTGGAGCCGCGCGGGAAGTCGCGTTTGGACAGGGCCGGGAGCGGGGGGTGTACCGGTACGACCACGGGGGGCCTCCTTGTCGTCGTACGACGGATGCGGGTGAGAACTGGCCTACCCAGCGGGCGCGCCCGCAGACGTACAAGGGCGAACAACGTGCGTTTCGCCACAGACCGTACCGGCTTGCCCGGGGTCCGCGCACGCTCCTCGCGGCGTAATCCCGCCGACTATTCACTCAGTACAGGTACGTAGTACATACTGATCTCCATGAGCACCCGTCACATCCTCCTCGGGCTGCTCGTCGCGGGGCCGAGCCATGGCTACGACCTCAAGCGGCGGCACGACGAGCGGTTCCCGCAGGCGCGGCCCCTGGCCTACGGGCAGGTCTACACGACACTGCAACGCCTGGTCCGTGACGGCCTCGCGGAGGTCGAGGGAACCGACTCCGACGGCGGCCCGGAGCGCACGCTGTACCGCTCCACGGACGCGGGCGCACGCGAACTGGCCCGCTGGGCCGAGGAGATCACCCCGCCCGCGCCGTTCGTCACGAACGAGATCTTCGCCAAGGTCGTCGTCGCGATCCTCGCGTCGGGGGACGCGGCCGCGTACCTCACGGCCCAACGCGCCGCGCACAAGGCGCGGATGCGGGAGCTGACCGCGGTGAAGACGGCGCCGGGCGCCGATCTCGCGACGGTGCTCTCGGCCGACTACGCCCTCAACCACCTTGACGCCGACCTCCGTTGGATGGCCACGACGGCGGCACGGCTCACCTCTTTGACCGCGGAGGTCGACACCGCATGACCCATCCTCTTCTGACGGGCCGCGATCTGCGCAAGGCGCACGGCTCCACCCCGGCGCTGCGCGGCGCCTCCGTCGAGCTGCACGCGGGCGAGATCCTCGCCGTGACCGGGGCCAGCGGCAGCGGCAAGTCCACGCTGCTGCACTGTCTCGCGGGGATCGTCCGCCCGGACTCGGGCACGGTCGAGTACGCGGGCGAAAGCCTGGGCGCGCTTGCGGAATCCCGGCTGAGCGAGCTGCGGCGCACGGAGTTCGGGGTGGTGTTCCAGTTCGGGCAGCTCGTCCCGGAACTGACCGCGATCGACAACGTGGCGCTGCCGCTGCTGGTCGCGGGCGTGGCCCGCCGGGCGGCGCGGGAACGGGCCGCCGAGTGGCTGGAGCGGTTCGGAGTGCTGGAGCAGCAGTCACTGCGGCCCGGCGAGATGAGCGGGGGGCAGGCCCAGCGGGTCGCCCTGGCCCGGGCACTGGTGACCGGGCCGAAGGTCGTGTTCGCGGACGAGCCCACCGGCGCCCTGGACTCCCTGGCCGGGGAGCAGGTGATGACCGCGCTCACGCGGGCGGCCCGAGCCTCGGGTACGGCGGTGCTGCTGATCACGCACGACGCCCAGGTGGCGGCGTACGCCGACCGTGAGGTCACGCTGCGTGACGGAGTCGTGGCGGAACAGGCCGCGGAGGTGGCGCGATGAGCGGGGAACTGCGTCTGGCCTGGCTGCTGACCCGCGGTTCGGACCGGCGGGAGTGGTGGCGGGTGCTGCTGACCGCGGTGGGCGCCGCGCTCGCCACCGGGCTGGGGCTGGCCGCCGCCGCGGTGGCCGCGCTACGGGGGCACCACCGGATAGCGCTCGCGAGCGGACTGCTGAACGACCCGGGCGAGCGCGGGGGCATCGTCCTGACGCTGCTCCTGCTGCTGGTGCCCGTGCTGGGCTTTCTCGCCCAGTGCGCCCGGATCGGTGCCGTGCACCGTGACCGGCGGCTGGCCCGGCTGCGGCTGGCGGGGGCCGCGCCGGGCCAGGTGCGGCGGATCGCCGCGCTGGAGGCGGGCCTGGCCTGCCTGGTGGGCTCGGTGCTCGCCGCGGCCTTCTCCGTGCTGCTCCTTTCACGCCGGTGGCCGGACGCGCCGGCGCTGCTGTGGGCGGCGTGCGCCCTGGCCGCCGTGGCGGTGCCGGTGCTCGGGGCGCTGGTGAGCGTGGTGGCGCTGCGGCGGGTGGTCGCGGAGCCGCTGGGCAGGGTGCGCCGGGTGCGCCCGCGAGCCGGGCGGGGCCCCGGCCCGCTGCTGCCGCTCGTGGCGTCGGGCCTTCTGATCGCCGGGATACTCGTGGCGCCGTCCTCCTTCGGCGGCTTCGCCACGGCCCCGGTGCTGGTGCTGTCCATGGTGGTCGGCACGGGAGTGTGCGCCGTCTGGCTGACCGGCATCACCTCCCGACGCGTCGGCCGCCGCCTCGCGGAACGGACCGGCGACCCCGCGGTGCTGATCGCGGCGGAACGGCTGCGCGACGACCCCTGGACCGCCGCCCGCACCCACGCGGCCGTGCTGCTGGTGACCGTCGTGGGGACCGGGTTCATGGGCGTGCGGCAGGTGCTGCTGGACATCCTGCGGCAGCGCGACCCGGAGTCGTTCGCCGTGGACGTCTCCTTCTACACGACCGGTGTCGACCTGACCGGGGTCGCGCTGCTGCTGGCCCTCATGATCACGCTCTCCGGCCTGGCCGTGGGCACGGCCGAGTCGCTGGCCACCCGCCGTCGGGGGCTGGCCGCGCAGGCCGCCGCCGGGGTCCCGGCCGCCGTACTGGCCCGGGCGCTGCTCCTGGAGACCGCCCTGCCACTCGCGCCCGCGGTCGCCCTGGCGGGCCTCGGGGGCATGGGCGTCAGCACCTGGTACGCGCTCGTGGCCTATGGGGGCGGAACGTCCCTGCCGCTGGTGCCGCTGCTCGTCCCGTTCGTGGTGTACGCGGGCTGCCTGCTGGCGGCGGCCACGTCCCTGCCCCTGCTGCGCCGCACCCTCAGGCCGGCGGAGCTGCGTCACGCATGACACTTCCGCCGGCGCGTCCGGCCCCGGGAGCACAGGGGACTCCCGGGGCGGGACCGGCGGCGGGGCACACCCGAGCGGGCCCCGTACCCGAGGCGCGGGGCCCGCTCGGGGAACGCGAAGGCCCGGACCTCAGGCGGAGATGCCGTCGATCCGGGCCAGGGCGTCGTCCGCGCCGTACGGCTGCAAGTAGGGCAGCCAGCGCGGGTCCCTATGCCCGGTGCCGATGATGCGCCAGGCCAGACCGGTGGGTGGGGCGGGTTTGTGGCGGAGCCGCCAGCCGATCTCGAAGAGATGCCGATCGGCCTTGACATGGTTGCAGCGGCGGCAGGACGCCACCACGTTGTCCCAGGCGTGCTGACCACCGCGGCTGCGCGGAATGACGTGGTCGACGCTGGTTGCGACGCCACCGCAGTACATGCACCGGCCGCCGTCACGCGCGAAGAGCGCACGACGGGTAAGAGGAACGGGCCCCCGGTAGGGAACCCGCACGAATCGCTTCAGCCGGACCACGCTGGGTGCGGGGACAGTGACGGTTGCGCTGTGCATGTAGGCGCCGGACTCCTCGAGGCATACGGCCTTGTTCTCGAGGACGAGGACGAGCGCGCGGCGGAGCGGTACGACGCCGAGTGGCTCGTACGACGCGTTGAGGACCAGGACGTGCGGCACGGATGCCTCCTTGTACGCCGGCGGCGCGTGGCTCGCGCCGGGACGATCTGCAGCCAGTCTCCCCTCATGCCTGGTGGAAGCGCCACCATGTCCCGGTAACGGGCTGGGAGTGTTTTCGACCACACCGAAAGCATCCCCCGTTGCGCGCCCCCTTACTTCCCCAGGTGAGCACGGTCTCTCCTCGGGACATCGGCCGGATCCCCACACGATGCCCCGTTAGTGTGGTGCTCCTGCCGTCCGGTGACCTTCCCGTGACCTCGGTCACGGGAGCCGGAGGCAGAGGCTGCACCGCACCTGGAGGTTCCTGTCGTGTCCTTGCCCGCCCTATCGGCCGCCGGCGCCGCGCCGGCCCCGTCGCCCTCGCAGACGACGGCTCCGGCGGTTCCCACGCTCCAGGACGCCCAGCAGAGCGCGACGAACGCCGCAAGCTGGGTCGAGCAGAACTGGTCGACGTGGCTCGCGATCGGTCTCAGAGTCGTACTGATCCTGGTGGTCGCGGCGGTACTGAGAGTGGTGGTGCGGCGGGCGATCACCAAGCTGATCGAGCGCATGAACCGCACGGTCCAGGCGGTGGACGGCACCGCGCTCGGCGGGCTGCTGGTCAACGCGGAGCGCCGCAGGCAGCGCTCCCAGGCGATCGGCTCGGTGCTGCGCTCGGTGGCCTCGTTCCTGATCATGGGGACGGCCGCGCTGATGGTGCTGTCCACCTTCCAGATCAATCTGGCGCCGCTGCTCGCCTCCGCCGGTGTCGCGGGCGTGGCGATCGGTTTCGGCGCCCGCAACCTGGTGACGGACTTCCTGTCCGGGGTGTTCATGATCCTGGAGGACCAGTACGGCGTCGGCGACGTCATCGACGCGGGCGTGGCCTCCGGAGAGGTGATCGAGGTCGGCCTGCGCGTGACGAAGCTGCGCGGCGACGGCGGCGAGATCTGGTACGTCCGCAACGGCGAGGTCAAACGCATCGGCAACCTCTCGCAGGGCTGGGCGACGGCCGGGGTGGACGTGACCGTCCGCGCGAGCGAGAACCTGGACCGGGTGAAGGCGACCCTCGACCAGGTGGCCGAGCGCATGAGCAAAGACGAGCCCTGGAACGAGCTGCTGTGGGGCCCGATCGAGGTGCTCGGCCTGGACAGTGTGCTGCTGGACTCGATGGTGGTCCGCGTCTCGGCGAAGACGATGCCGGGCAAGGCCCTGGCGGTGGAGCGCGAGCTGCGCTGGCGCGTCAAGCGGGCCTTCGACGAGGCGGACATCCCCATCGTGGGCGGCGCCACGGCCCCGGTGGACGGGGAGCCTGCCGATCCTACGGCCACGCTGGCGCCGCCGTCGGCGTACGCGAACACCGCCTCGCCGCAGTCGGAGGCTGCGGCCCCGATCCCGCCGGTGCGGCCACCGGCGAAGTAGCGGTCACACGAAGGCGGCTCCCGGGTGCTCCGGGGGCCGCCTCTCGGCGTTTCCGGGGGCTTCCCGGGGCCGCCTCGCGGTGCGTCCGGAGGCCGCCTCATGGTGCGTCCGGGGGCCGCCTCGCGGTGCGTCCGGGGGCCGCCTCGCGGTGTGTCCGGGGGCCGCCTCACCGTGCATCCCGGGGAGGTAACGACTTGGTTGCCACCCGTGGCCGGTATTGACGCCCCCGTGACACCGGGCCTACTTTCCTCTCACCAATAGTAAACTTTCCTAACAGTGATCTTGGAGGGCCGGCCGGCCATGGGCGGGCCTGACGGTTCACCCGGTGGACTTCCCGGCGGCCCCGCTGCGAAGCTGGGCCGCTGAAAGGCAGGTGGCGACACACATGGCAGGATCCGCCGGTACGCCGGGCACCCCGCGCGTGCTGCGCGCCATGAACGACCGCGCCGCCCTCGACCTCCTCCTGGAGCACGGTCCGCTCAGCCGCACACGCATCGGCAAGCTCACCGGCCTGTCGAAACCCACCGCCTCCCAGCTCCTCGCCCGCCTCGAAGCCGCCGGGCTCGTCCTGATGACCGGCACCAGCGAGGGCCGCCCGGGGCCGAACGCCCAGCTGTATGTGGTGAACCCGGCCGCCGCCCATGTCGCCGGCCTCGACGTCACCCCCGAGCGCATTCTCGCCGCCGTCGCCGACGTCACCGGCAGGACGGTCGGCCGGTACGAGCTGCCCACCCCAGGCCGCCGCCCGGCCCGGCCCGTCGCCCGGCAGGTCACCGACGCCCTCGGCGGGGCCGTGAAGGCCGCCGGGCTCGCCGTCTCCGACGTGCACCGGGTGGTCATCGGCACCCCCGGCGCCTTCGATCCCACCACCGGCCGCCTCCGCTACGCCTCCCACCTGCCCGGCTGGCACTCCCCGACATTGCTCGAGGAACTCGCCGCCGCCCTGCCGATGCCCGTCGAGTACGAGAACGACGTCAACCTCGTCGCCCTCGCCGAGCAGCGGCTGGGCGCGGCCAGGGGCCACGACGACTTCGTCCTGCTGTGGAACGAGGGCGGTCTCGGCGCGGCGCTCGTCCTCGGCGGACGGCTGCACCGCGGCTGGACCGGCGGCGCCGGCGAGGTCGGCTTCCTGCCGGTGCCCGGCGCGCCCCTGGTCCGCCAGGTGACCCGGGCCAACAGCGGCGGCTATCAGGAACTGGCAGGCTCCCAGGCGCTCCCCGGGCTGGCCCGCGAACTCGGCGTCGAGGACGTGCCCACCGGCCCGTACACGGAGGTCGCCGCCACCCTCGTCGCCCGGGGCGCCGACAGCGCCTCGGGCCCCCCACGGCGCCTCCTCCAGACGTACGCGACCCGGCTCGCCACGGGTCTCGCCGCGCTCGTCTCCGTGCTCGACCCCGAACTCGTCGTCCTCAGCGGCGCCTCGCTCACCGCCGGGGGCGAGCCGCTGCGGGCCCTGCTCCAGGCCGAACTCGAGGAGCTGGCCGCCTCCAGACCGCGCCTGATCCTCGGCGACGTACGCGAACACCCCGTGCTGCGCGGCGCGCTGGAGAGCGCCCTCGCGACCACCCGCGACGAGGTCTTCGACACCTCGCGCTGACCTCTCACAGCCGACCCCTCGCCCTCTTTCCCTCACCGCCCCGCCCGCCCCAGGGAGACCCAGCCATGCCCGAAGTGTCCCGGAAAGCAGCTCTCGCTGTTGCCGCCTCCGCCTCCATAGCGCTCCTGGCCACCGCCTGCACCGGCCAGTCGGACTCCGGCGCGAGCGACGACGCCTCCAAGGAGACGACGATCAACTTCTGGCACGCCTGGAGCGCGCCGAACGAGGTGAAGGCCGTGACCTCGCTGATCGACGGCTTCGAGAAGGCGCGCCCCAACATCCATGTGAACGTCGTCGGCAACATGACCGACGACAAGATCAACCAGGCGCTGCGCACGGGAGGCGACAAGGCGCCGGACGTGATCTCGTCCTTCACCACCAACAACGTGGGCAAGTTCTGCTCCTCGGGCGCGCTGGTCGACCTCAACCCCTTCTTCGAGAAGTCCGGCATCGACCCGGAGACGACGTTCCCGAAGGCGATGAACGAGTACACCCGGTTCGACGGCAACCGCTGCACGGTTCCCCTGCTGGGCGACGCCTACGGGCTCTACTACAACAAGGACGCCTTCGCGAAGGCGGGGATCAAGAACCCGCCGAAGACCTGGTCCGAGTTCGAGGCCGACGCCAAGAAGCTGACGATCCCCGACGGCGACGGCTACAAGCAGCTCGGGTTCATGCCGGACTACCACGGCTGGGAGACGACCACCGAGCACTACTTCGCGCAGTTCTCCCCGGCGTACTTCGACGCGAACGGCAAGTCGAACATCACCAAGGACCCGGCGTTCACCAAGGGATTCACCCTCCAGAAGCGGCTCGTCGACGAACTCGGCGGCTACCGGAGGCTGGAGAAGTACCGCGCCACCCTCGGCGACGAGTGGGGCCCCAAGCACCCCTTCCACACCGGGCAGGTCGCCATGCAGCTCGACGGCGAGTGGCGCCTGGGCATGGCCGAGGAGGCCAAGCCGACGTTCGGGATCGGGGTCGCCCCGCTGCCCGTACCCGACGACCAGGTGAGCCGGTACGGCAAGGGCTACATCACCGGCACCATCGCCGGCATCGCCGCCACCAGCAAGAAGCAGAACGCGGCCTGGGAGCTGGTGAAGTACATGACCACGGACACCGACGCCGTGGTCGGCTTCGCCAACGACATCCACAACGTGCCCTCCACGCTGGCCGCGCTGAAGTCCCCCGAGCTGAAGTACGACCCGCGCTTCAAGACGTTCCTGGACATCGCGGCGAACCCGGACTCCACCACGACTCCCGCCTCGATCAACGGCGGCCAGTACCTGGTGACGATCCAGCAGTTCGGCTACGACTACGAGAGCGGCAAGGAAAGGGATCTCAAGGCGGGCCTCGCGAAGACGGCACGGCAGATCGACACGGACATCGCGCAGGCAAAGTAGCCATGAGCACGATCACCCTCGCGTCCAAGCGCCGCAGGGCGGCGCTTCGCACCGCCGCCTTCATGTCGCCCTGGCTGATCGGATTCGCGGTCTTCTTCGCGTACCCGCTGCTGTCCACCGTCTATTTCTCCTTCGTGCACTACGACGGCTTCCGGCCGCCGACCTGGAGCGGGACGAAGAACTGGGCATATGTCTTCCAGAGCTACCCGCTGTTCTGGCCCGCCCTGCGCAACACCCTGTGGCTGGTCCTCGTGACCGTCAGCCTGCGGGTCGTCTTCGGGCTCGGCGTGGGCCTGCTCGTCACCAAGGTCAAGACGGGCACGGGCGTCTTCCGCACCCTCTTCTACCTGCCCTACCTGGCCCCGCCCGTGGCGGCCACGATGGCCTTCGCCTTCCTCCTCAACCCGGGCACAGGACCGGTCGACTCGATCCTGGAGAAGGCCGGCATCCCCGCGCCCGGCTGGTTCAACGACCCCGCATGGTCCAAGCCGGCCCTGACCCTGCTCGCTCTGTGGGGCGTCGGTGACCTGATGGTCATCTTCATGGCCGCGCTGCTCGACGTGCCGAAGGAGCAGTACGAGGCGGCGGAGCTGGACGGGGCCTCGCCCCGGCAGCGCTTCCGGTACGTCACGCTGCCGAACATCTCCCCGATCGTGATGTTCGCGGTGGTCACCGGGGTGATCCAGACGATGCAGTACTACACGCAGCCGCTGATCGCCGGAAAGGTCGCATCGGGCGTCATCCAGGGCGCGGGCACCCAGTTCGAGCCCGGCTACCCGGAGAAGTCCACGCTCACCCTCCCCCAACTCGTCTACAACCTCGGCTTCCAGCGCTTCGACTACGGCTCCGCGTGTGTGGTCGCGCTGGTGCTCTTCGCCCTGTCGATGGTGTTCACCGCGTTCCTGATGCGACGCCGGGGCGGTCTCATCCAGGCAGGTGACTGACGATGACCCAAGTGCTGGACGCACCGGCCGAGTTGAAGGCCGCTCCCGCTTCCCCCGCCGAGCGGACCGCCCGCCGCAGGGCGCTCCTTGAGTGGATCGCCGTCCACTCCCTCGGCGTGGCCGCCGCCCTCTTCTTCACACTGCCCTTCGCGTTCGTGTTCCTGACCTCGCTGATGAGCGACAGCCAGGCACTCAGCCGCGACCTGATCCCCCACACCTGGGAGTGGGGCAACTACAGCAAGGTCTTCGACACACCCGGCTTCCTCACCTGGTGGAAGAACACTCTGATCTACGCGGGCCTGGGCACCGTCCTGACCGTCGTGTCGTCGATCCCAGTGGCCTACGCCCTGGCCAAGTTCCGCTTCCGGGGCCGGAACCTGGCGCTGATGCTGGTGATCGCGATGATGATGCTGCCGCCTCAGGTGATCGTCATCCCGATGTACCTGTTCTGGGCCAAGCAGCTGGACCTGTCGGGCACCCTGTGGCCGCTGATCATCCCGATGGCGTTCGGCGACGCGTTCTCGATCTTCCTGCTGCGCCAGTTCCTGACGACCGTCCCGAACGAGTACCTGGACGCGGCGAAGGTCGACGGCTGCGGAGACCTGCGCACACTGCTGAAGGTCGTCCTGCCGATGGCCCGTCCGGGCATCGCCGCCGTCGCGCTGTTCCAGTTCTTCTACGCCTGGAACGACTACTTCGGCCCGCAGATCTACGCCTCGGAGAACCCGGGCGCATGGACGCTCAGTTACGGCCTGGAGTCCTTCAAGGGCGCGCACCACACCGACTGGAACCTCACCATGGCCGCGACCGTGCTGGTCATGGCCCCCGTGATCCTCGTCTTCTTCTTCGCCCAGAAGGCGTTCGTCGAGGGCGTCACGCTCACCGGAGTGAAGGGCTAGCAACACATGAAACTCACCGTGGTCGGCGGAGGCTCGACCTACACACCCGAACTGGTAGACGGATTCGGGCGCCTGAGGGACACCCTGCCCGTGGAGGAACTGGTCCTCGTCGACCCGGCCGCCGAACGGCTTGAACCGGTGGGCGGGTTGGCGCGGCGCATCTTCGCCCGTCAGGGGCACCCGGGGCGCATCGTGACGACGGACGACCTGGACGCGGGCGTCGAGGGCGCCGACGCCGTGCTGCTCCAGCTGCGCGTAGGCGGGCAGGCCGCGCGGGAGCAGGACGAGACCTGGCCGCTGGAGTGCGGCTGCGTCGGCCAGGAGACGACCGGCGCGGGGGGCCTCGCCAAGGCGCTGCGCACGGTACCGGTGGTCCTCGACATCGCCGAACGCGTCCGCCGCACCAACCCCAGGGCCTGGATCATCGACTTCACCAACCCGGTGGGCATCGTCACCCGCGCCCTTCTCCAGGAGGGCCATCGGGCGGTGGGGCTGTGCAACGTGGCGATCGGCTTCCAGCGGAAGTTCGCCGCCCTCCTCGGCGTCGCGCCCGCCGACGTGCACCTCGACCATATGGGGCTCAACCACCTCACCTGGGAGACCGGTGTGCGTCTCGGCGGCCCCGCCGGGGAGAACGTGCTACCCAAGCTGCTCGCCGAGCACGGCGACGCGCTCGCCGACGATCTGCGCCTGCCGCGCTCCCTCGTCGACCGCCTCGGCGTGGTCCCGTCGTACTACCTGCGCTACTACTACGCGCACGACGAGGTCGTACGAGAGCTGCGCACCAAGCCGTCCCGGGCCGCTGAGGTCGCCGCCATGGAGCGGGAGCTGCTGCGGATGTACGCGGACCCCTCGCTCGACGAGAAGCCGGCGCTGCTGGCCAAGCGGGGCGGCGCCTACTACTCGGAGGCGGCCGTGGACCTCGCCGCGTCCCTGCTGGGTGGCGGGGGTTCGCCGTACCAGGTGGTGAACGCGTACAACAAGGGCACCCTGCCGTTGCTGCCGGACGACGCGGTGATCGAGGTGCAGGCGGCCGTGGGACCGCACGGACCGGCCCCCCTGCCGGTGGCCGCGGTGGACCCGCTGTACGCGGGGCTGATGGCGAACGTGAGCGCGTACGAGGACCTGGCGCTGGAGGCGGCGCTGCGCGGGGGCCGCGACCGGGTGTTCCGGGCGCTGCTCGCCCACCCCCTCATCGGGCAGTACGCATACGCCGACGCCCTCACCGACCAGCTGATCGCGCACAACCGGGAGCACCTCGCGTGGGCCTGACCGCAAGCGTCCTCGCCATCGACGCGGGCAACAGCAAGACCGACGCGGCCGTCGTGGCGCCCGGAGGCGAGGTGATCGGCACCGCCCGGGGCGGGGGGTTCCGGCCGCCGGCCGTGGGCGTCAAGACGGCCGTGGACGCCCTGGCCGGAGTAGTGGCACGGGCCTTCGCCGAGGCCGGGGTCACCTCGGTGGGCCATGTCTCGGCCTGTCTGGCCAACGCCGACCTCCCCGTGGAGGAGGAACGGCTGGCCGCCGCGCTGGAGGCACGCGCCTGGGGCGCCACCGTCGAGGTGCGCAACGACACCTTCGCCATCCTGCGGGCCGGCGTCGCCGAACCCCGGGGGGTGGCGGTCGTGTGCGGCGCGGGCATCAACTGCGTCGGCATGCGCCCCGACGGGCGCACCGCCCGCTTCCCCGCGATCGGCCGTATCTCCGGGGACTGGGGCGGCGGCTGGGGCCTTGCGGAGGAGGCCCTGTGGTGGGCGGCGCGCGCGGAGGACGGGCGGGGCGGCCCCACGGCCCTGGCCCGTACCCTGCCCGGACACTTCGGGCTCGCCTCGATGTACGCGCTGATCGAGGCGCTCCACCTGGACCACATCGCGCACGAGCGGCGGCACGAGCTGACGCCGGTGGTGTTCGCCACGGCCGTGGACGGCGATCCGGTGGCCCGCGCGCTCGTCGACCGGCTCGCGGAGGAGGTGGTCGCGATGGCGACGGTCGCGCTGACCCGGCTGGACCTCCTCGACGAGGAGGCCCCGGTCCTGCTCGGCGGCAGCATCCTGGCCGCCCGCCATCCCCAGCTCGACGACCGCATACGCGCGTTGCTGGCCGACCGCGCCCCCAAGGCGGTCCCCCAGGTGGTGACGGTCCGCCCGGTGCTCGGCGCCGCTCTCCTCGGCCTGGACCGTGTACGGGCCCCGTGGGAGGCCCATGTGCGGGTGCGGGAGCACTACGAAAACGGGGCGGGAGCCTGACCGCACCAGGGGAACCGAACGCCCGCACGTCGCGTATTCATGGGCAGGGGTGGTCTGACGGGGGCCCGCGAGCCCGGCGTTCCGCACAAACACTGCGATCCGGAAACAAGATCGCATAAAGGCCTGTTCGGATGCCGGTTCCGGCGGCGATACTTGCCGCCGTGCATCTGCGCCCGACCCCGCGCTCCGGGCGGAGGTGACCGACGGATGACCATGGGGGAGGTCAAGTGACACATCCGCAGAGGGTCGGCGCTCCACCGGCGACACCCGTGACACCGCCCGCCACGCCGTCCGTGGCGCCGGCACCGCGCCGCACGGCCTTCGCCGAGGGCGCGGATCGGCTGCGGGCCGCCGCGACCACCGAGCCCGGCCGGCTGCGCGTCATCGGCGCCGCCCTGGCCCTGCTGATCGTCGCCTTCGGGGCCGTCACCGCCTGGCAGATGACCGACCGCTCCCACGCCGCCGACGACGTGCTGCACAGCAGCCAGCCGTTGAGCGCCGGCGCCGCCGACATCTACCGCTCCCTCGCGGACGCCAACACGGCGGCCGCCGGCGGCTTCCTGTCGGGCGGTCAGGAGCCCGCCTCGACCACCAGGCGGTACGAGAAGGACATCGAGACCGCCGCCGCGGGGCTCGTCACGGCGGCCGCCGGTGCCGAGCCCGGCTCCCCCGCCGCCGACACCATCGCCAAGCTCAACAAGCTGCTCCCGCGGTACAAGGGGCTTGTCGAGCGGGCCCGCGCCAACAACCGGCAGGGCTTCCCGGTGGGCGGCGCCTATCTGCGGGCGGCCAACGAGGTGATGCGGGGGCAGATGCTCCCCGCCGCGCAGGACCTGTACACCAAGGAGAACCAGCGGCTGCGCTCCGACTACGCGGACGCGACCCCGCAGCCCTGGTTCGCCCTCGTCCTCGGTGTGCTCGCGCTCACCGCCCTCGGCTGGGCCCAGCGGCGCCACTTCCTGCGCACGAACCGGGTGCTGAACCAGGGCCTGGTCGCCGCCACCGCCGCCTGCGCGATCGTCCTGATGTGGCTGGTGGTCGGCCACAGCGTCGCCCGCGCCGGGCTCGACTCCTCCTACGACCACGGTGTCCGCTCGCTGAACGTGCTGCACGACGCGCGCATCGCCTCCCTGAACGCCCGGGGGAACGAGAACCTGACGCTGGTCAGCCGGGGCGCCGAGACCAAGAAGCTGCCCAACGGGAGGGTCGTGGACGCCTACGACTACGCGTACGCGCAGGACATGAAGGCGCTTTCCGCCGGTCTCGCCGAGGCCGGGTCCCTCGCCGACGACCAGGCGGGCAGAGGGCCCGTGACGGCCGCCACCGGCAATATGAAGGTCTGGCAGCAGCGCCACGAACAGGCGCGGGCCGCCGACGACGACGGCAACTACCAGGCGGCCCTGAACAAGGTGATCGGCTCGAAGGCGGACCAGCCGACCGGCGAGTGCTTCGACAGCGTGGACGCGAACCTGGCGAAGGCGCTGGACCACGAGAAGAGCGAGTTCCAGAAGGCGGCGGGCGACGGCCTGGACGCACTGACCGGACTCCCGCTGGGCGCGGCGGTCCTCGCGGTGCTGGGTGCGGCGGCCGCGGTGCTGGGCATCGGGCGCAGGCTTTCGGAGTACCGGTGAGAGCGTTCGGAGGACGGGCGAGAGCCGAAGGACCGGCGAGAGGAGGAGCGGCGATGATCGGACGCCGCCTGAGGGCGAGCCTGAAGGGCTGGGGCGGGGTGAGCGCGATGCTCGTCGCCTGCGCCCTCGCATTGGTGTTCGCGCTGTCACTGCCGCTCGCCCGCGCGAGCCGGGACGGCTCCACGGGCACCGGCGGCCAGGGCCTCGCCGAGGCCACCCAGGCCAAGGCGGACGACTGCGGCGGCCACCCCGAGCGGATGAGCCCACCGCCGTCCGGCGACGAGAGCGGCCCGAAGGTCCGCGACATCATCAGGCGCGGCTACCTGTCGGTGGGCGTCGACCAGAACAGCTACCGCTGGGGCTACCGCGACCCCAACAACCGGGGCGGCGATCTGGAGGGCTTCGACATCGACCTCGCCCGCGAGATCGCCCGCCGCATCATCGGCAGCCCGAACGCCGTCCGCTTCCACGCCATTCCCACCAACCAGCGCATCCCCGCCATCAAAAGCGGGCAGGTGGACATGGTGGTGCGCACCATGACGATCACCTGCGACCGGCTGGACGAAGTCGCCTTCTCCGACCCGTACTTCGTCACCGGCCAGCAGGTGCTGGCGCCGAAGGCGTCCGGCATCACGGGCTACGACAAGTCCCTGGCGGGCAGGAGGATCTGCTCCGCGGCGGGCTCCACGGCCAACACCAGGCTGATCGAGGACAGGAAGTCCGGCAGGCTCGCCGCGTCCGCCGACATCTCCACCACGGTCCCCAACCAGCTCGACTGCCTGGTCAGACTCCAACTGGGCGAGGTAGACGCGGTCGTGACCGACGGCGCGCTGGCCGCGAGCCAGGCGGCCCAGGACCCGACCGTCCAACTCAAGGGGAAGCCCTTCACGACCGAGTACTACGGAGTGGCGATGAACAAGGAGGCCGTGGACCTGGTGCGGCGGGTCAACCAGGTGCTGGTGGACTACCTCGGGAGCGGCTGGCAGACCTCGTACACCAAGTGGCTGTCCCCGACGCTGGGACCCGACTCGGCGTCCGCGCGGCCACCGGCCTCCTGACCGACGCAAGCGACCTGGTACCACTGGAGAGTTGACCCGGCGCACAGGAACCACGCGCGGGCACGACGAGAGCGAGAGGTGATCGATGGGCGTCACGGGACCCACCGGGCCGGTGATGGACCGGGACGAGGTGGACCGTGCGCTGGCGCGGCTCGGCGCGGAGCACGAGGCCATAGAGACCTCGCTCCTCGCCCTTCAGGACCACGCGGGCCGCAGACTCCTCGAAGGCGCCGAGCTGACCGGTGTCACCAAGGAGCGCTGGACGTCGACGGAGGCGTCGATCACCTTGCTCTGGGCGTATTTCGACGCCTACACGGACGCCCTGCGCACCGCGCGCGTCATCCGCGACCGTCGGCGCTGGTCCAGCCGCGAGGACCTGGCCGAACTGACCGAGTTGCTGCGCGGCGCGAGCGTCACCGTCGCGGGCGGCGCCACGGCGGCGGCGTATGCGCCGACGGTCGCGGGCACCGGCAGGCTGAGCGAACGGTTCACGCTGGCCGAGCTCGTGGAACGGATGAACGAGCTGTACGCCTCCTCGCTCGACATGGTCGTCGCCGCCGACGCGGTGTGGTCGGCGCTGCCCGCCAGGATCGATTTACTGGCCGCGGAGCTGCAACGCACCCGCCGGCTCGCGCACTCCGTCGGCGTGCGCCCCGGCGAGCACCCGGCGGGCGACAACCTGGAACGGATCACACGCACGCTGACCAGGCTGCGTGAACAGGTGATCTCCGACCCGCTGGCGTACTGGGTTCCCACGCAGGGCAGTTCGGCGCCCGGCGGCGGCCGGCCGGACACCACGACCTACGACCGCGAGGCACGCGCCCTGGAGGACGTACGCCGGGAGATCGACGCGGTGTTGACGGTACGTCAGGACGCCGAGGCGCGGCTGGTCAAGCTGCGCGACGTACTCAGCCGCGCGGATCGCACGCTCGCGGAGGCGCGCAGTGCGCGCGGTGAGGTCCTCGCGAAGATCGCCGCCTCGGAGGTGCCCGTGGTCAGCGGCCCGCCGACCGCGCTCCAGGAGCAGCTGGCGACCGCCGCCGAGTACCGCAGAAACGCCCAGTGGCACCGCCTGTCGCCGCTGCTGGAGTCCCTGGAGCAGCGGGCGGAGGACGAACTGATGCGCGCCAGGGAGTCGTTGACGGCGGTCACCGCGCCCCTCGCGGTCCGCGCCGAACTGCGCGGCCGTCTCGACGCGTACAAGGCGAAGGTCGCCCGGCACGGGCTCGCGGAGGACCCGCTGCTGACCGAACGCTACGACACGGCCCGCCGCATGCTGTGGAGCGCGCCCTGCGACCTGCGGGTCGCCGAGCAGGCGGTGTTGCGCTACCAGCGGGCGGCCGCGGAGACGCTCGGCCAGCGCGTTCCCCGGCAGGGCGAACCGGCCGACCGGAGGGGGGAAGCATGAGTCAGGCGGCGCGGAAGTGCCAGCGGCCGGGCTGCGAGGGCTCGTACGAGGACATGGGCGGCGGCGAGCTGTACTGCGACATGTGCGGTCTGGCACCGGTCGTCTCGGCCAAGGGGGTGGCGGGCGCGGGGGCCGCGGGCGTCACAGCGGGCGGCAGTGGCTCACGGGGCTCGGAAAGCGGCGCCTCGCGGCCCACTTCCCGTACGTCGTCCCGGTCGTCCCGGTCGTCGCAGTCCCGGCGCTCGGTGTCGGGACGGCTGACGGGCGGGCCCACCGGCCGGTCCGTGTCGGTGCGCAGCTCCGGCTCGGCGAGCGGGAGTTCCGGGCGCAGCCGGCTCGGCCTCGGCCTGGTGCAGGTCCCGGGCGTACCGCGGCCCGACCCCCGGGCCATGGTGCTGGACAACCCCGAGGTCCCCGAGCGCAAGCGGTTCTGCTCGCGCTCCGACTGCGGCGCCCCGGTGGGGCGCGCCCGCGGCGACCGCCCGGGACGCACGGAGGGGTTCTGCACCAAGTGCGGCCACCCGTACTCGTTCGTGCCGAAGCTGCACGCCGGGGACATCGTGCACGGCCAGTACGAGGTCATGGGCTGCCTCGCGCACGGCGGGCTCGGCTGGATCTACCTGGCGGTGGACCGCGCGGTCTCCGACCGGTGGGTGGTGCTCAAGGGCCTGCTGGACACCGGTGACCAGGACGCGATGGCCGCGGCGATCTCCGAGCGGCGGTTCCTCGCGGAGATCGAGCACTCCAATATCGTGCGCATCTACAACTTCGTGGAGCACCTCGACCAGCGCACCGGCTCCCTCGACGGCTACATCGTCATGGAGTACGTCGGCGGCAAGTCGCTGAAGGAGATCGCCAACGAGCGGCGCACACCGGACGGGCGACGCGATCCGCTGCCGGTGGAGCAGGCGTGCGCCTACGGCATCGAGGCGCTGGAGGCGCTCGGGCATCTGCACAGCCGCAACCTCCTCTACTGCGACTTCAAGGTCGACAACGCGATCCAGACCGAGGACCAGCTCAAGCTGATCGACATGGGCGCGGTGCGCAGGATGGACGACGACGAGTCGGCCATCTACGGCACGGTCGGCTACCAGGCGCCGGAGGTCGCGCAGGTCGGCCCGTCGGTGGCGAGCGACCTCTACACGGTCGCGCGCACCCTCGCGGTGCTCACCTTCGACTTCCCGGGCTACACCACCGTGCACGCGGACTCGCTGCCCGAACCCGACACCGTCGAGGTCTTCCGCCGGTACGAGTCGTTCTACCGGCTGCTGATCCGCGCCACCGACCCGGACCCCGCCCGCCGGTTCGCCTCCGCGCAGGAGATGTCGGAACAGCTGACCGGGGTGCTGCGGGAGGTCGTCGCCCTCCAGACGGGCCGGCCCCGGCCCGCCCTGTCGACGCTGTTCGGACCGGAGGTAAGGGTCACGGACACCGAGTTGTTCCCGCGCCTGGACAGCGAGGTGTCGCGGCTCGGGGCGAGGGTGGTGTCGGCACGACGCGGCAGCAGCGCCGGGGCCGGGGGTGCGCTCGCGGCCACAGGGCCCGTCGCGCCGCCGTCCGCCGCCGTCGTCCCGCCATCCCCCTCTCCCGCGCCCTCCGCGGCCGTTGCCGCCTCTCCCGCCTCCGTCGCCGGCCCGGGAGGGGCCGGGGCGCGGGGCGGCGGAGCGGTCGACGCCTCGGCTGCCCGGCAACCCGGTCCCCCGGTCGTGGTCAAGGCGGTCGACACCGCCGCCGCCGCGCTCGCCCTGCCGGTGCCCCACGTCGATCCCGGCGACCCCAACGCGGGTTTCCTCGCCGGTCTCATGACCTCCGCGCCCGCCGAGCTGATCACCGCGCTGCACGCCGCACCGGCGGCCTCCCCGGAGCTGCGGCTGCGCGAGCTGCGGGCCCGCCTGGAGATGGGCGAGACGGACAGCGCCGGGCGGGCGCTCGCGGCCCTGGAGGCGGACCACCCCGACGACTGGCGGGTCGTCTGGTACCGCGGAGTCACCGCGCTCGTCACCGGCGACCACGAGGCCGCCGCGCTCTCCTTCGAGGCGGTCTACGACGCCTTTCCCGGCGAGCCCTCGCCCAAGCTGGCCCTCGGCCTGTGCGCGGAGGTCCTCGGGCAGCTCGACAACGCGGCCGAGTACTACGGGCTCGTGTGGACCACCGACCCCAGCTTCGTCAGCGCGGCCTTCGGCCTGGCCCGCGTCCAGTTCGCGGCCGGCGACCGCCGCGGCGCCGTACGCACTCTGGAGTCCGTGCCCGAGGCGTCCATCCACTACACCGGGGCCCGCGTCGCCGCCGTACGGGCGCGGCTGCGGCAGCGTACGAACCAAGGGCCCGACCCCAACTTCCTGGACGACCTCGTGGCCGCGGCGGGGCAGGTCCAGGCGCTGGAGGCGTACGGCCTGGACGCCGTACGCCGCGAGCAGTTGTCCACAGAGGTCCTCGGCTGTGCCCTGGACTGGGTACTCTCCGGTAGCCAGAGCTCCGCGCCGTCCGCGCCCTCCGCGGCGGGTGGGCGGGCGCTGCTGGGCAGTGATCTCGACGAGCGCGGCCTCCGCTTCGGCCTGGAGCGCTCCTACCGGACGCTGGCCAGGCTTGCGCAGGGCGGCGAGGAGAGGATCGACCTGGTGGAACGGGCCAACCGTTACCGCCCCCGGACGTGGGTGTGATCGATGTCGCAGATGCCCCAGCCGACGGCCCTTTCGAGGTGCCCCAGTTGTGAGGAGCCCCTCGAGTCGGGCGACCGCTACTGCGGCGCCTGCGGGTACGACCTGTCGGCGGTGCCCGCCCCGCCGTCGGACACCCCGACGCTGACCATGAACGGCATGGTGCCGCGCCCGGCCTCGGAGTCCGCCCCGGTGGACTGGCCCGCCGCCTCGCCGCCGGGCGGCCCGGACACGCACGCCCCGGTGCACCTTCCGACCGACCTCCCGGGCACCGACTCCGGCGGTTCGCACCTTCCCGCGGCGGCCCCGGCCCAGAGCGCCTCCAAGGGGGTACGGTTCGATCGCCCGTCGGAGCCGGACGACTACCCCCTCGCCGCCCCCCAGCCGGTCGACCCGCGCACCGCGGCCCCCACGGCCCCCGCCGCCGAAGCGAAGATCTGCGTGGCCTGCCGCGCCGGCGTCGTCGACAGCGACGGCTACTGCGAGCACTGCGGCCACGCCCAGCCACGCGAACGGGACCATATGGAGCAGGACTTGGGCTCGGTCGCCGCGGTGAGCGACCGCGGTCTGCGCCACCACCGCAACGAGGACGCGTTCGCGCTCTCCCGGACCGCGCTGCCCGACGGCTCGCCCGCCGTCGTCGCGGTCGTCTGCGACGGCGTGTCCTCGGCGACCCGCCCCGACGACGCCTCGCTCGCCGCCGCCCGGGCCGCCGACGAGGCGCTCCTCGCGGCCCTGCCCCGGGGCACCCACCCCCAGCAGGCCATGCACGACGCGATCGTCGCCGCCTCGCACGCGGTCAACGCGCTGGCCGCGGAACCGGAGACGGCCCAGGAGCACGCCCCGCACCAGAACGCCCCCGCCTGCACCCTCGTCGGCGCCGTGGTCACCGCGGGCCTCCTCGTCGTCGGCTGGGTCGGCGACAGCCGCGCCTACTGGGTCCCGGTGGACCGCGCCACTCCCCCGGCCCGGCTCACCGAGGACGACTCCTGGGCCGCGCAGATGGTCGCGGCGGGCCTGATGAGCGAGGCCGAGGCGTACGCCGACGAGCGCGCCCACGCCATCACGGGCTGGCTCGGCGCGGACGCGTACGAACTGGAGCCCCACACCGCTTCCTTCAAGCCGGACCGGCCGGGTGTGGTGGTGGTGTGCACGGACGGCCTGTGGAACTACGCCGAGGCCGCAGAGGAGATGGCCGAGGTGGTGCCGGCCGACGCGGAGCTACGGCCGCTGCACGCCGCCCGGGTGCTGCTGGGCCACGCCCTGGACGGCGGGGGCCACGACAACGTAACAGTGGCGGTGGTCCCGTTCCCGGCCCCGCCGCACAGGGCAGGATCCGCCTGACGGGTGTCCCCGGACACCCCAGGGCCGGCGGGACCGGCCAAGGACCGGAGGGGACCGGCCCGCAACCAGTCATCTCTCCACACCGGTGGGGGTACTCGAGGGGGATCAGAGTAGGCATGGCCAATTTCTCGAAGCCGAACGTGCCGCAGTTCTCGGTGGACGTCTACCAGAACGAGTACCTGCCGGAGGGCGGCCGCGAGGTCAACGCCATCGTGACGGTCACGGCGACCGGCGGCGGCACGGCCCCGGCACCCCTTCCGTTCTCGGGGGGGCAGGGCCCGGGCGCGGCCGTGGCGATCATGGTCGACTGCTCGGGGTCCATGGACTACCCCAAGACCAAGATGCGCAACGCGCGGGACGCGACCGCCGCGGCCGTCGACACCCTGCGCGACGGCGTGCACTTCGCGGTGATCGGCGGCACCCATGTCGCCAAGGAGGTCTATCCGGGCGGCGGACGGCTCGCCGTCGCCGACGCGACCACCCGCGAGCAGGCCAAGCAGGCGCTGCGCAGGCTCAGCGCGGGCGGCGGCACCGCGATCGGCACCTGGCTGCGCCTTGCCGACCGGCTGCTGTCCTCGGCGGACGTCTCCATACGCCACGGCATCCTGCTCACCGACGGCCGCAACGAGCACGAGTCACCCGAGGACCTGAAGGCCACGCTGGACGCCTGTGCCGGCCGTTTCACGTGTGACGCGCGTGGCGTGGGCACCGACTGGGAGGTCAAGGAGGTCACCGGGATCGCCTCCGCGCTGCTCGGCACCGCCGACATCGTCGCCGACCCGGCAGGCCTGGCCGCCGACTTCACGCGGATGATGGAGACGGCCATGGGCAAGGAGGTGGCGAATGTCTCGCTGCGGCTGTGGACGCCCGTCGGCACGGAGATCACGTTCGTCAAGCAGGTTGCGCCCGCCGTCGAGGATCTGACCGACCGCCGGACGGAGGCGGGCCCGCGCGCCGGGGACTACCCCACGGGCTCCTGGGGCGACGAGTCCCGCGACTACCACGTGTGCGTGCGGGTCCCGGCCGCGCACATAGGCCAGGAGATGCTGGCGGCCCGCGTGTCCCTGGTGATCCCGCGGAGGGACGGCAGCGCGGACAACCTCGGGGTCCAGGGACTCGTACGGGCCGTGTGGACCGACGACATGGCGGCGTCCACGTCGATCAACCCCCAAGTCGCCCACTACACCGGGCAGGCAGAACTGGCACAAGCCATTCAGCAGGGAATAGACCTGCGTAAAGCGGGTGATATCGATGGCGCAACGGCCAAGCTGGGCAGGGCGGTTCAACTCGCCAGCGCCTCGGGGAACACGGATACTGCGAAACTGCTTGCGAAGGTGGTGGACGTGGTCGACGCCGCGACAGGTACTGTGCGACTGAAGACGAGGGTCGCGGAGGCCGACGAGATGACGCTCGAGACACGGTCCACAAAGACTGTTCGTGTAAAGAAGTGACCCGGTAAGTCCTGACAGCAGCGAGCCCGACCCCCCGGGGTTGGAGAACCACGCCGGCCCCGGAGGCCGGAGAAGGAGAGGGGGAAGCGCCGACATGCCGACCTGCCCGAACGGACACCAGTCGGGTTCCGACGACTGGTGCGAGGTCTGCGGTCACCGTATGGCCGGTGCCGTACCCCCGCCGCCTCCGCCGCCCAGCCCCGGTTACGGCTATCCGCCGCCGGGTTCGCCGCCGCCCCCCGGAGCGGGTGGCCGGCCCGGGGGACGCCCGCTGTCCGCCGTGCCGGACCCCGAGCCGGAACTCTGCCCGCAGTGCCGTACGCCCCGCGAGGGCGGCGCCCCGTTCTGCGAGGAGTGCCGGTGGAACTTCCTGACCAACACGGCGACCTCGTACACCCCCGCCGCACCGCGCCCGCCCGCGCCGAACCCGCCGCTGCGCTTCCAGCAGGGCGGGCGGACCGGACCCGGGTCCGACCCGTTCGACTACGAGAGGTCCCGGCCGTCGCAGGTGAACCGGCCCGCGGAACCGATACCGCCGGGGCCGCCGTTCGGCAGCGAGCCGTCCGGGCCGACGGGCTTCGGCCCGGACACCTCACGCCCGTCGGGCTTCGGTAACGACTCCTCACGCCCGTCGGGCTTCGGTAACGACTCCTCACGCCCGTCCGGCTTCGGAAACGACTCTTCGCGGCCGTCCCCGTTCGGTACGGATCCGTCACGTCCGGTTCCGCCGCCCGCGCCCACGTCCGGCGGTCCGGGTGGTCCCGGCGGTCTCGGCGGCCCGGGTGGACCCGGTGGATCGGGTCCGGGCGGTCCCGGTGGTCCGGGCGGACCCGGGTCCCCGGGGGCGTACCAGCAGAGCGGGGCGCCCGCCGCGTTCCAGCGGCCCGGCCCGGCCGCCCCGCCGCCGGCGCAGGGCTTCCCGCCCGCTCCGCCGCGGTCCGGCGGCCAGTCCTTCGGCGGCGGTGACGACGACTGGGTGATCTCCCCGCCGTCGTCCTCCCCGGCGCCCGGCACCCAGGGCGGCCCCGGTGGCCCCGGCGGCGGTCAGGGCGGTGGCTACGGCTACCCCGGCCCCGGTTCCACCCAGGCCCCGCCCCGCCCCTACGAGCAGCAGCCGGCGACCTGGACCGCCACCATCGGTCCGGACCGTGAGTACTTCCTGGCCATGATGCAGCGCTCCGGCCCCGAGGCCGCGGGCCTGAACCTGCCGGCGTACTCCCCCGAGCAGCAGCGCACCCTCTCCGGCAGCCAGGTCACCATCGGCCGTCGCCGCCACTCCACCGGCGACACCCCCGACATCGACCTGTCGGTGCCGCCGGAGGACCCGGGCGTCTCGCATCAGCACGCGGTCCTGGTCCAGCAGCCGGACGGCTCGTGGGCGGTCGTCGACCAGAACTCCACGAACGGCACCACGGTCAACGGCGCGGAGGAGCCCATCCAGCCCTTCGTGCCGGTGCCCCTCCGGGACGGTGACCGGGTGCACGTGGGCGCCTGGACGACGATCACCATCCGCCGGGGCTGAGCAGCACCACGGTCCGCGTACGCGTAAGAGGCGCGCCACGAGTCCTCGTGCACGTGCGCGGCCGTGCTGTCTCGGCGGCCTTCACGGCAACGGCCAGGTGTACGGGCCCTCCGGGTCGTCCAGCCAGGCCCAGGAGCGGCCACCGCCGACCGTGATCCCGTACCGGTCCCGTGCGGGCTGCCCCTCGCGCTCCCACAGCGCGTACGCCTCGTAGGGGGCGAGGCTGTGCCGTGTCAGTTCCAGCAGGAACCTGAACAGCTCGTGGCCGCGGGCCCGGCGCGGCAGTTCGCCCAGGTCCTGCTGCTGGGGCTCGCGCCGGGGGCCGCCGCGCAGCGGCACGAAGTAGGCGGGCGTGTGCAGAAAGCGCCCCTGGGCATGCCGGGCGTCCCGCACCCGCAGGGCGATCAGGCCGGTCGCGAAGGGCGCGAGAATGCGCGCACCCGGACGGCACTGCGCGAGCCAGGCGTCCGGGATCCTGTCCAGCGTGCAGGTGGCGATGATCCGGTCGAATGGGGCGCGCTCCGGTACGCCCCGCGCGCCGTCGCCCGTGACGACCGTCGGGTGGTACCCCGCGTCCGCCAGATGCTCCCGGGCGCTCTCGGTGATCTCCGGGTCGAGGTCGACGGTGGTGACCAGGCCGTCGCCGAGGCGGTGGGAGAGCAGCGCCGCGTTGTATCCGCTGCCGGCGCCGATCTCCAGGACGGCACTGCCGTCCTCGACCTCCAGCTCGGCCAGCATCTGCGCCATCAGGGACGGCTGGCTGCTGGAGGACACCAGCTCCCCCTCGCACACCCGGGTGGCCAGCGGAGCGTCCTGGTACGCGCCGCGCACCCACTCCTCCCGGCCGCGCGGGTCGGGAGCGTCGCACCCTCTGCGCTCGTAGCGGCCGGTGACGCCGAGGTAGTAGTACGGCACGAAGAGATGGCGCGGCACCGCCTCGAACGCCTCCCGCCACACGGGGTCGGCGGCCCAGGCTCCGCTCGCGTCGATCTCCCGTACGAGTTCCGCCCGCGAAGAGACGGCGAGTTCCTGAAGACCGGGATCGAGGGCATGCGTGGCCATGCCTCCACTGTGCCCGATTGCCCGCCGGACCTAAGTCCTGAGACCTCGGCCGTCGCGTCTGAGACCATGGAGCATGTGAGAGAGATTCGGCGCGGCACGCTTCAGGAGCAGACCTTCTACGAGCAGGTCGGCGGGGAGGAGACCTTCCGCCGCCTCGTCCACCGTTTCTACGAGGGGGTGGCCGAGGACCCGCTGCTGCGGCCCATGTACCCGGAGGAGGACCTCGGCCCGGCCGAGGAGCGCCTCACCCTGTTCCTGATCCAGTACTGGGGCGGCCCGACCACATACAGCCAGGACCGCGGCCATCCTCGTCTGCGCATGCGCCACGCCCCGTTCACCGTGAACCAGGCCGCCCACGACGCGTGGCTCCGGCACATGCGTGTCGCCGTCGACGAACTCGGGCTGTCCGAGGAGCACGAGACCACGCTGTGGAACTACCTGACGTACGCGGCGGCGTCGATGGTGAACACCCCGCCGGAGTGAGGCACCCGTCGGACGCCGTCAGCGGACGCTGACGTCCAGGGCGCCCAGTCCCGCCCTGCGCACGGCGACCGATCCGTACGGAGTGCGCAGCCTGAGCCACGCGCCCGACGAGAACAGGGCCGACGGCTCGTCGCCGGGTGCCCGCGGGGCGGGCCGCAGGAAGCCGAGGGACTGTGCCGCGTGTACGGCCCGCACCGGGAGCCCGGTGTCGCCCACCGTGCGGGACCAGATTTCCCGGCCGACCTGGTCGAGTGCGGCGCGCGTACGCCGCTCGGGCGCCAACTCCTCCGTGCGCGACCGGAATTCGGTCACCGCCGCGGCCACGGTCGCCCGCAGCGCGTCGGGCGCCGGCAGTCCTGGCACCGGTCGCCAGCCGCGGCGGGGCGGGAGGACCCCGGCCCACGGCGGTCCGGTGACGGCGGCGGGGACGGCGACCGTGGCCGCCGACTCGTCGACGGACTCCAGGAGTTCCCCGGCCGAGACGGTCACGTCGAGCCCGTCGGCCAGCCCGTTCTCGTACGGCTTGGCGAGCCGCACCGCACGGACCGCGAGCACCTCGAACGACGGCGGCCGCCCGAACACGGCGAGCGTCGTCCCGGTCGCCTGGAGGCGCACCGCGGCGCCGCGGTCGTAGTGGAGCAGCCGGGCCAGGAAGGCGGCGAGATCCGCCGCCTCCACGTCGTCGGCGAGCTGGAGAACCGTCATGCGGCGACGGCCTCCTCCTCGTTGTCGAGGTACTCCTGGAGGAACTCGCGTTCCTCCGCGGTGATCCGGCGCGGCCGCTGCCGTTCGAAGTCGAACGGGACGATCACGGTGGAGGCCCGGACGTAGATCAGGTCCGGGTCCTTGACCTCGTAGGCGAGTGTGAAGGACGCCGCCCTGATCTCCGTGACCCACAGCTCGATGTCCACCGGTGTGTGCCGGTGGACCAGCTGCCGCTTGTAGTCGATCTCATGGCGCGCCACCACGGACCCCTGCCGGAACTGCTTGTCCGGGCGGAACAGGAAGTCGATACGGGCCTCCTCCAGATAGCGGAGGAACACCACGTTGTTGACGTGGCCGTATGCATCCATGTCCGCCCAGCGCAGCGGGCAGCGGTAGATGTGCCGCAAGATCAGCCCCGGGTCAGCTTCTTGTAGGTGGCACGGTGCGGACGGGCCGCGTCCGGGCCAAGCCGCTCGATCTTGTTCTTCTCGTACGACTCGAAGTTGCCCTCGAACCAGAACCACTTCGAGTCACCCTCGTAGGCGAGGATGTGGGTGGCCACGCGGTCGAGGAACCACCGGTCGTGGGAGACGACCACGGCGCAGCCCGGGAACTCCAGCAGGGCGTTCTCCAGCGACGACAGCGTCTCGACGTCCAGGTCGTTGGTCGGCTCGTCGAGGAGCAGCAGGTTGCCGCCCTGCTTCAGGGTGAGCGCGAGGTTGAGGCGGTTGCGCTCGCCGCCGGAGAGGATGCCCGCGGGCTTCTGCTGGTCCGGGCCCTTGAAGCCGAACGCGGACACATACGCCCGCGACGGCATCTCGACCTGTCCGACGTTGATGTAGTCGAGCCCGTCGGACACGACCTCCCACAGCGTCTTCTTCGGGTCGATGTTCTCGCGGCCCTGGTCGACGTACGAGATCTTGACGGTGTCGCCGACCTTGATCGAACCGCTGTCGGGCTCCTCGATTCCCTGGATCATCTTGAACAGCGTGGTCTTGCCGGCGCCGTTCGGGCCGATGACGCCGACGATGCCGTTGCGCGGCAGGGTGAAGCTGAGGCCGTCGACGAGGACCTTCTCCCCGAAGGCCTTGTTGAGCTTGTCCACCTCGACCACGACGTTGCCCAGACGCGGGCCCGGCGGGATCTGGATCTCCTCGAAGTCCAGCTTCCGCATCTTGTCGGCCTCGGCCGCCATCTCCTCGTAGCGGGCCAGACGCGCCTTGGACTTGGCCTGCCGCCCCTTGGCGTTGGAGCGGACCCACTCGAGCTCGTCCTTCAGACGCTTCTGCCGCTTGGCGTCCTTCTGGCCCTCGACCTTGAGACGGGTGGCCTTGGTCTCCAGGTACTTGGAGTAGTTGCCCTCGTAACCGTGCAGACGGCCACGGTCGACCTCGCAGATCCACCCGGCGACGTTGTCCAGGAAGTACCGGTCGTGGGTGACGGCCACGACGGTGCCCTCGTACTTCGCCAGGTGCTGCTCCAGCCAGTTCACCGACTCGGCGTCGAGGTGGTTGGTGGGCTCGTCGAGCAGCAGCAGGTCGGGCTGCTCCAGCAGCAGCTTGCACAGCGCGACACGGCGGCGCTCACCACCGGAGAGGTTGGTGACGGGCCAGTCGCCGGGCGGGCAGCCCAGGGCGTCCATGGCCTGCTCGAGCTGGGAGTCCAGGTCCCACGCGTTGGCGTGGTCGAGGTCCTCCTGGAGCTTGCCCATCTCCTCCATCAGCTCGTCGGTGTACTCGACCGCCATCTGCTCGGCGATCTCGTTGAACCGGTCGAGCTTGCCCTTGATCTCGGCGACACCCTCCTGGACGTTCTCCAGGACGGTCTTCTCCTCGTTCAGCGGCGGCTCCTGGAGCAGGATGCCGACGCTGTAACCGGGCGTGAGGAACGCGTCGCCGTTCGACGGCTGTTCAAGACCCGCCATGATCTTGAGGACGGTCGACTTACCGGCGCCGTTCGGGCCGACGACGCCGATCTTCGCACCCGGGAGGAAGCTCAGGGTGACGTCGTCGAGAATCACCTTGTCGCCGTGCGCCTTGCGCGCCTTGCGCATGGTGTAAATGAACTCAGCCAAGAGAAACCGTCCGGCAGCTTGAATCTGGCAGTGGGCAGATACACCCCATCTTGCCGTACCGCCACCCCTGTGCGGAAACGCGTCTGGCCGGGCGCCTGTGACCTGGGGTTTCGCGGCTGTCGACTGCGCTACCTCTGTCACTGTCGGTCGCCGCTGGTCGGCCCCGGGCACCCTCGCACGGCCCGGAGACGGCCCAGGGATGATCACTCACGAGGATCCGCCGCCCTACCGCGCCAACGCGGTGCTGCGCGGCGGCCCCCGCCACCTTCCCGTGGCCATCGAGGGCCTGACGTCGTCCAGCCGGTGAAGGTGCAGCGCACCTGGAGCAAGCGGCCCGACCCACGGTCGGTCGCGAAGGCGTGCCCCTTCCTGGGCGAACGCGCAAGGCAACACTCAGAGTCCCATTCACGATCACGTGACTGGGCCTCTGACCTGCTGCCGAGCTGTCGGCACCTGTCGACGCTGGTCACCATTGAGCGCCCTTCCACGGGCCGAGGACGGCTCGGGAGGGCGCTCGCGCCTTGGGCGACGCCAGCCGTGAGCACCGCTTTAGGAGTTCGATCCGAGCGCAGTCCAGCTGCTGCCGACGACTGATGCGACGCCCGGACGCAGGCGCTGGTGTACGCCCCCGTCCGGCGTCGTTGATGTCAGCAGTGGATGTCAGACACGTGGTTTTGAGCTGATCGCCGCCATCCTGGTGGGCCTTCGTCCCCGCCTGAGGCGGCGACGCACGCGGGTTGCCACCTGACCCCACGGTCGGGGTGAAGGCCGTGCCACAGGCGTGGCACTAAGGACCCTGCGGGCCCGTAGTGCCACAGGCGTGGCACTACGGGCCCGCAGGGTCCTTCGCGAACACTCCATTGGCGGCCGGTCAAGGCCACCCGGTCGCCCTTGGTCGGCCTCGGGGGACCTCGGACGGCCCAGGGACGGCCCAGCGATCCGCTACTGGACAGGCCGAGCCTTACCCAGCGAGTCACCCAACGTGCTGATCACCCGGCCCAGCCGCTGGTTCGCCTCCCAGGGCAAGTCCGGGATGGGCGCACCGGCAGCGAGGTGCTCACCTACCAGCCACAGCACCTCGTAGTTTGCGCCCTACGCGAGTTGGGGGGCATGCCTTGATAGCCAATCGAGGCGGTGGGAAGCTCTGCACATGTCGATCTTGGTCCGGCCCGCTGAGCGCAGGGACGTGCCCGCTCTTGTCCGTCTGCGCGTCGCCAATGCCGAACGGCACATCCAGCTCGCATCAGACAT
The DNA here is from genome assembly GCF_040643755.1 of Streptomyces sp. NPDC047079. Lineage (NCBI taxonomy): Bacteria > Bacillati > Actinomycetota > Actinomycetes > Kitasatosporales > Streptomycetaceae > Streptomyces > Streptomyces sp. NPDC047079. The sequence goes on along the minus strand of NZ_JBEYUZ010000001.1, from coordinate 345,397 downwards.
CTACCGGGTTCCCGATGCCGAAGCGGTGCGGAGGCACTTCGAGGAGGTACTCGCGGACGGATCCAAGGTGCTGATCTCGGTCGCAGAGGCGGAAGGCGAGGTGGTGGGAATGGCAGAGGTGGTCCTGCTGGCAGAGCCCCCGGATCACCAGATCCTGGTGCCCCGTCTCGGGGCCGAGATCCACACTGTGGTCTTGGACGGACATCGTGGCCGCGGCGTGGGGGCGGCTTTGGTCACGGCAGCGGAGCGAGCTGCCGTGGACCGCGGTGTCTCGGTCATCTACGCGGGAATCTTCGCTCCGAACAAGGACGCCGTCGACTTCTACTCTGCATCCGGTTTCGGACCACGCGGGATCTTGCTGAGCAAGGAGCAGGAGGTTTCCGGTGTCGGCTGACGTCCGAGCCCAGGGCAAAGGTTGCCTGACGCGGCACTGGCCCACCGGGCACAGCACGCGGCCAAGCGCTTGGAAGGCTTCGGCACGGATTCGACACGCAGTGTCCTGGTGGCTCTGGCGGTGCCAACGACACACACGCTGAGTACTAATCGTTGGGGCGGGCATGACGGAGTATCTCTCTGAGGTTGATCCGCGATGGGCTGAGCACTCGGGCGAAGAGGGGCACTACGGCGCCCCGGAATGGGGTCCGGAGGACTTGCGGCGCGCCGCAGTGTTCTTGGCGGAACTCGCACCGCAGGCCCGGCAGGTGCTCGAGTACCTGGCGCGCAACCCTGGCCGGAGGATCCACTGCACGGAGCTGGTGGACAAGGCCCTGGGCGGGCCGAACGAGAGCGATCCGGCGCGGCGCGTGGCAGGGGTGCTGTCCGGGATGAGCAAGGGACACAGCAACAGTGGGCGGCGGCTTCCGTTCTACTGGTGGGAGGCACCCGAGGGGAGCGCGGGCGCGACGTACGCAGTCCGCCCCTCGGTGGCAGCAGTTTTCCTGGCCGCTCAGCTCGGCGATGCGTGATCTGCACAGCCACAACTGATCACGGGCGGCCGTGACCTGCGGCCACCTAATCGATCAATGCTCTGACCTGCTGCCGAGCAGTCGGCAGCTGTCGACGTTGGTTACCATCGAGCGCCCTTCCACGGCCCGAGAACGGCCCGGGAGGGCGCTCGTCGTAGGGAAGCTCACCGTGAGCACCGCTTCAGGAGTTCGATCCAGCGGCCGCGTGCTTGGTGATACTCGCCGTCTTCGCGACTGGATAGAGACGCTCGCGTGCGCCCGCGTCTGATGTCGTTGATGTCAGGCTTGCTTGTCAGGGACCTGGTGCGGGTCGCTGTCGTTGTTGCTGTACAGAGCGCTTACTCGGTTCGGTGGCGTTTCCGCCACTGGCGCGCCCTCTCAACCACCGCCACGGCGACGATGAGCGTGCCCACCCTCACGGCGGAGCCGGCGAGGTCCTCCGGGCCTCTGAGGACGCGGGCCAGACCCCATCCTGCAAGTGACAGGGTCGGCCAGACGATGAGCACGGTAGTCGCGAGTCGACGTCGGTGCGGTGTGGTCTCGGCCATGAGCTGAGGTTACTGGTTGATCCTCGGGCAGGTCCGCACGGTTGTGCGACGTTGAAGGACCACGGAGGCGCCGGCGAGCCGTGATCTGCCGCATTTGGTTGGCACCAGCACGGCAGTCTGTCTGTACCACGCCCGCGACCTTCGCTTTACAAGTTCGAGCCAGTGGGCGCTACAGAGCCGTAAACCGCAACTTGCAAGCCGCCCACGGTCATGCACCGCCGTGTCTGTCCGCTGCCGTCCGCGATGTACCGGGCCGCCGGTAAGGCCCATGACGGTACAGAGACAGCCCAGGCAGCTTGAGGCAGGCCCTCAGACGCCGACGCAAGTCCCAAGGGAGCACTTCACGATTCTGATGGGAACCGTGATGTGCTTCGACGGCCGAGGGACGGCCCAAGCCGCCTGACCCGGCCCCTCATCGGCAAGGAAACCGCTGGTGAGGGGCCTTTTTCGTGCCCTCTCGTGGCAAGTGACACCCCATCTTGCCTGACCGCAACCCCTGGACGGAAACCCGTTAGGTCGAGGGCGTCTGACCTGGGGATTCACTGCCGGCTGGGGTGGCTGGTCTGTCACTGCCGGTGGCTGCTGGGCGCTCTGGAGCACCCTTGGGCGCTCTCGGGCACCCTTGGGCACCTTCGGGCACCCTTGGGCGGCCCGGAACGATCTTGCGCACGTCTCATCCCGAGACGCCCGTCGTATGCTCCGTGCTCTGGCCAGCACCGGAGAAGGCCCCCGCCCAGCTGCCGAAACCGCCGTCACCCGTGGAGCGAAGCCGCCTCGGGTCGCGCAGCACGCATGCCCTAGGCGGGCCCCTGTGCATCCTCGGGCAGGAAGGTCTCCTCGTCCCCGAAGTCCGGGGCCTGAAAGGGGGTTGTCGTCGGAGGCGGCAATACTGCTGCGGTGGAACGGCCGGGTTGCCCTTCCAGAGCGGAGAACAGCGAAGTCAGATCGATGAGAGGTCTCTCTTTCGTTACGGGTCCCTGAGAGGACCCGGCGTGCCGTGACCGGGCACGGCGGGCGGTCCTACAGCTTGGTCATCTTGGTGTACGGGCTCAAGATCCGCATCTGCGCCGAGCCGAAATCCACGAGCGCCGCGATTCCATCCTCGACGCCGATCACCCGGCCGAGGCCGTACATGTCGTGTGTGACCTGGTCGCCTACGGCGAAGTGCTTGGGAGTCGGTGTGACCGGGGCCTTGAAGGGGCTGGTAGGCAGATGACGCTTAGCCGCAGCAGGTTTTGTCATGGCCCCCAGTATGCGCCTACGTGGATCCGGTTCGCTGCGCCTGATCAAAAAGACGACAGGAACCACGCGCCCCCCTGCAACCTTCCGTCTCGGCCGGTCGTCCAACTTGCGCCCGGTGCCGATCACTGTGCCGGGGTCTCTTCCGTCCCATCTGGGGGATGTCATGAGTTCTGTCTCCGTCGGGCGTGTGCTGCGTCGCGGAGCCTGTGCCGGAGCAGTGGGGGCGTTGATCGTCGCCGGTCTCGGGAGTGGGGTTGCCTTCGCCGATGGCGAGCCGCAGAGCGACCAGCTGTGGATCCAGGCGCCGCACGAGCAGACGGTCACCGTCGCTCCGAACGGCGGCGCGGCGCAGTACCGGTCGCTGGCGCTCGGCCTGTACCACGACAACGGCAACTTCACCGTGACCGACGGGCGGCTGACCGTCGACGTCTCCGGGCTCGCGGGGGTCGCCGAGGTGGCCTGGCCCGACAACTGCACGCCGAACGGCGCCGGCACCGTCGCCGTGTGCGTCACCGGGGACGTGCCGACCCGCTACAGCGCCCAGGTGCAGTTGAAGATGCGGGCCGCCGCCGGCGCCGCCGTGGGAGCGCAGGGTGCGATCGAGTATTCCGCCGGGGCCACCGGCGGACCCGACGGCACGCTCGTGGCCCCGCAGGGCTCCGCGGAGACCTTCGTCACCGTCGGCTCCGGCCCGGACCTCGGCATCAGTGCCCCGCAGGACGTCACCGGCGTCGCGCCCGGCACCAGCCTCACCGTGCCGTTCTCCGTCACCAACACCGGCAACGAGACGGCCCACGGCTTCAGCGTGAAGATGTGGGCGACGTACGGCCTGGACGTCGTCACCCGCTACCCGCAGTGCATCTACACCGGGCCGGACGACGGCGGCGAGTACACGCCCATGACCTACGTGACCTGCTCCTTCGACACCGACGTCGCGCCCGGCGCCACAGTGGAGCTACCGGAGCCGCTGCGGCTCGCCGTCACCGACCACGCGCTGTACGAGCGGTTCGATTACGAGGTCCAGCCCGGCGGCGACGTCACCGACCTCGACGGCTCGGACAACGGCCGCTCCTGGCACATCGACGCCGACAACACCGCCGACTTCGCCGTGCGCGGCACCGAGGTTAGCGGCGCGGCCGGCGACACCGTGACCGCCGCTTTCCGCTTCGTCAACCGAGGCCCGGCCTGGGTCGGCAACGTCAGCTCCGGCGACCCGGTCGCCGTGATCGACTTCTACCTGCCGGAAGGCACCACCGCCACGTCCGTGCCCGACACCTGCCGCAGCGCCTGGACGTCGGGCGACGACCCGGCCATCGGCCACTACGCCTGCACCCTGCCGATGTGGGCCAAACCGGACCTGAAGGTCGACTTTCCGTTCCAGCTGCGCATCGACCGGGTCGTCCCCGACGCGACGGGCCGCGTCATCGCCCGTCCCGACTACGGCACATCCTTCGCCTTCGATCCGAAGAGCAAGAACAACTCGGCCAAGGTGGTCCTCAACCCGTCCGCCTGACAGCGGTGAAGGGGGCGAGCGAGCCCGCGGCTCGCCCCCTTCCGTTTCCGCGCCCCACGTACGTCCCGAGCCTCTGTGATGGTGCCTTCGGTACCTGTGGTGCCCAGTGGTCAGTCCTGGGTGGGGGTCTTCTTGCGGATCAGGACCAGGGCCGCGCCGCCGATGACGACCATGGCTATGGCCGTGCCCGCGATGAAGGGGGTCGCGCTGGTGGTGCCCGTTTCGGCGAGGTTGGTGTCCGTGGCCGCCGTCCCGCCCGCAGTCGCGGGACCGGGCTCGCTGAGCGTCTGCGTCCTCAGGCCGGCCATGCTGCTCTCGGTCCTGCAGTCCAGGACGCCCTTGAACCACTTCCGATGGCCGCCCGGGCCCTTGATCGTGAAGTCGTAGGACTGGTCCTCCTGCAGCGGGATCGCCACCGTCTGGCTCCCTCCCGCCGGGATGGTGTGCTCCTCCCCCATCAGCTCGAAGGTGAACGCCGTGTCGCCCTTGTTGACTCCGGTGACGTCCACACCGCCCTCGGTGCAGTTCTTCTCGGCCGACAGTGCGGGTATCGCGCCCATGGCCGCCCAGGTCGCCGTGGCCGTCGCGGAGACGGTCGACTCGCTGGAGCCGGCGAGTATCTGGGTCTGGCTGCGGGTGTCGGAGGCGAAGGCCCTGCCGACCGGCACGGTGGTCGACGCCTGCACGGTCAGCTCGGCCGAACCGTCCTGCGCCTTCTTCGGCACCTGGAAGTAGAGCCGGCTGCCGTCTGCCGCGGAGGTGACCTGCTTGCCGTCCTTGTCGACGACCTTCACTCCGCCGGCCGCGATGTCCGACGGCGGTGTCACGCTCACGCTGTCCGCGTTCGTGTGCACGGTGACGGGGCCGATCCGCTCACCGGGGCGGCCCGGGACGGCCGGCGGGTCGAGGGTCAGGGACGCGGCGGGCTCGGGCAGGTTCCGCGCGTGCTTCTCCAGGTAGTCCGCGAGCTTCTCCGCCTGCGGGTCGACCGCGTTCACGTCCGCCCCGTCCGAGTAGCGCCAGATCGCCACCTGGGTGCCTGCCGCCGCGTCCTGCTCGGTGAGCCCCTTGGCACCGGCCTCGGCCGCCAACGCGGCCAGGTCGTTGACCTGCGGGTAGGAGTTGCCCAGGATCCAGCGGATCTTGCCGGCGTTCTCGTTGCCGTTCAGGGACGTGCCGCTCCAGGACGACTCGTGGTACCTGGCCTCCTTCTGCGCCGGGTTGTGGATGTCGATGCAGTAGGTCTGCAAGGTGCCGCCGTTGTCGACGGACATCTCGAACAGTCCCGCGGACACCTGCTCGTCCTTGCCCCCGTCGTGGACGACGGCGGCTCCGTACGTCTTCAGGCCGCCCATGGTCGCGGCCGCGCCTCCTTCGCTCTGCGGCGTCCCCTCGGCGGCCGCCATCCCCGCGGTGGCCAGCAGGCCGCCCGAGACGAGTCCGGACACCAGCGTCGCGGCGGCGAGGCGTGCGGCCCCTCGCCTGCGCGGCGACGGCGCAGAGAGCGAAGAAAACACAGAATTCCCCTTCGAGCAGGACCCGTTGACGTGGGGGGTGCGGTCCCACCAGCAGAATCAGTAGCCCCTGGAGCTATGCCCGGCATCCTAAGGACGCGGCGCAGCCCTCTCCCCGGTCACGGCGTCCGATAACCGATCCGAATCGGAATCGTTATCGCACGCACAGGCTGTGAGCTGCACATATCGACAAATCCATGGGGATGGTTCGGATGTCCGGCGACTTATGCGCCGGTTCGCGGCAGTCCGGTCAGGGCAGGACGAATGGCCGCCGGCTCGCTGACGCTATGTCATGGTGACTGTCCCGGCGGCGGGTTGATCGACCGGCTGGGACCGTTCCGCCTCCTCGGGCGGACTCGGCGGCTCCGTCTCCCAGTTGGGTTCCGGCTGTGGCGGCGGACCCGTCTGTGCCTCGGGCCTGGAGGACCGCCGGAAGGCAGAGGTGCCGCGTGACAGGTCGTGGCCGATCGCCGCCGCGTCGAGGTCTGCCGACAGCCATCCCTGCCCGTCCCGCTGCTCGGTGCGCACCTTCAGCCGGCCCTGCACGACGAGCGGATCGCCCACGGCCACGGACGCGGCGACGTTCGTGGCCAGGGAGCGGCGGGCCCACACCGTGAAGAAGTTCGTGTGCCCGTCCGTCCAGACGTTCTTCTCACGGTCCAGGTACCTCGACGTCACCGCCAGCCGGAAGCGGGCCGTGGGACCCGCCGGTGACTCCCGGTACACCGGCTGCGTGGCCACATTGCCGACCACGCACAGCGTCGTCTCGTTCATGCGAAAACCCCTCCCTCGCCCCGGCCGGTCGCGCCGGGACGGAACGCCTACGGGCCCGTCCCGTACGGCTGCGTCCGGTGGAGCGGTCACGCCCTGTCGCATGCCGCCGCCGGTGCGGCGACCGCGTCCACCGCGATCGCCGCGAGACCAGACTGCCTCCGTCGGCCCGGGTCCGCTGTGCGCTGTGGACCGTCCCCCGGTTGTGGAAAACCCCGCCACCCGAACGTGGGCCTCCGCTCGGTGAGTTCGGGGGACTCAGCCCAATCGCGCCGTCGCCCCGGCCCCCGCCACCTTCACGTACTGCTCCCGCACCTCCTGATACCGCAGCAGCTCCGCCGCCAGCGGATCGAGCACCCGGGCCCGCCCGCACCCGGCCGCGGCCTCCCTCAGCCGCCGCTCCACCTCCAGTCCGTATCTGCGGGCCGGTCCGCGCGCCGCCATCCGGCAGCTCCACCCGACGGCCGGCCCACCCAGGACTCCGGCCGCCAACAGGGCCGCCGGGAACCCGACGTCGAGCGACACAAGCCCCACGACCTGCGCCAACAGCCAGAGGAATCCGAGGAGCTGAATGAGCGTCATGGACAGCTGAGCCATCACGGCGGCCGGCCACCAGCCGGGCCGGGGCGGCCGCCCGGGCGGCGCGGCGGTGCTCACGGCGAGCTCGTCCAGTGCCTCGGGCAGTCCGCGCGCACCACGCGCCGCCGCCTCGCGGACCGACTGGGCCCAGGGCGCGGGCAGTCCGTCCGCTGCCCGGTCCGCCACCGTCCGTACCGCCTGCTCGACGCTCTGCCGCGCGGTCACCTCCTTGTCCGTCGTCGCGGGCAGTGGCAGCCGGCCCGTGGCGGACTGCCTCCGCTCCCGGGACCACCGCCACAACCGCAGCCAGGGCATGCCGCACGCACGGTTGGCGTTGCGCAGCCACGCACGCTCGGCGGCCTCGCCCGCGGCTGTCGCGCCCACCGCGTCCGCGAGCCGCCCGGCGAACTCCTCGCGCGCCTCCTCACTGAGTCCGGTGCCCCGGCCGGTCGCGTAGACGGGCCGCAGCCGGGCCGCGGCCGCGTCCAGGTCCGCGGAGACACGCCGCGCGGCCGCCCCCCGCTCGGCGACGAACCGCCCGAGCACCTCCCGCAGTTCTCCCACACCCTCCCCGGTGAGCGCGGAGACCGCGAGAACGTCCGCACCCGGCTCGCCGTACTCGCCCAGCGCGATCCCGTCCCCGTCGAGCAGCCGCCGCAGATCGTCGAGCACCTGCTCGGCGGCCTCCCCGGGCAGCCGGTCGACCTGGTTGAGGACGACGAACATGACCTCGGCGTGACCCGCCAGGGGCCGCAGATAGCGCTCGTGGAGGACTGCGTCGGCGTACTTCTCGGGGTCGACGACCCAGATGACCGCGTCGACGAGCGCCAGGACGCGGTCGACCTGTTCCCGGTGCTCCACGGCCGCGGAGTCGTGGTCGGGCAGGTCGACCAGGACGAGTCCGGTCAGCTCGGACGCGCTGTCGGGGCTCTGCGGGGGGCGTCGGCGCAGCCGCCCGGGAACGCCGAGCCGGTCGATGAGGGCGGACGCGCCGTCGCTCCAGCTGCACACGACCGGTGCGGCCGTGGTGGGCCGGCGCACTCCTGTCTCCGAGAGGTTCACACCGGCGAGGGCGTTGAAGAGCGTCGACTTGCCGCTGCCGGTGGCGCCCGCGATGGCGACCACGGTGTGTTCGCCGGAGAGCCTGCGGCGTGCGGCCGCCTCGTCGAGGACACGGCCGGCCTCGGCGAGTGTGTCGCTGTCCAGCCGGGTCCGCGACAGGCCCACCAGCTCGCGCAGCGCGTCCAGCCGCGACCGCAGGGCTCCGTCGTACGCGAGGGGCGCGGGCCGGCGTTCGGTCGTGCCGCGGGGCTCCACGACCGTGACGGGCTGCTGTGCGCAAGCCCCCGTCTCGGACACGCGCCTGGCGATCAGCCCGTCGTCCCAGACGGCCCCCGGGTCGCCACGCTCCGCCGGGCCATCGCACCGCACACGTGCGTGCCGGGCGTCATCCTCCACGCGGGCGTGCGGGACCTTTTCCTGGGTGCCGCCCACCGTGGCGCCGCCCCGGGCCACGGCGCCCCCGTCCGCGCCCGCGCCCTCGTTCCGTCCCTCGTCGCCGTACGAGGCCTTGTCCGCGCCCTCGTCCGTCCCCGCACACCCCCCGGGCGGGCCCGCCGTGCCCTCCGAAAGCGTCTCGTAGGGCCTCTCCGAGGGCTCGTCCGACTGCCGACCCTGGGCTTCCGGGAGCCGCCGGTCGCGGTGCCCGTGGGGCTGGTGGTGCTGGTCGTGCTCAGGTTGCCCTTGGCGCCTGGAGTGCTCCGGATCCCCGCGCCTCTCCGGGCGCTCGGCGTGATCCGTGTGGTCAGTGACGGCAGTCACCACGGTCACCTCTCCTTCTGAAGTACGGACAGCGCGGCGATGAGTTCGGCCTGCGGCTCGGCCTGGATGTCGAGGGTGCGGAGAGGGGCGATACGGCGCTCGTGTTCCGCGCACAGCGCCCGGTCCAGGTACTCGGCGAGCGACTCGGCGGCGCATTCGCGCAGCCGGAGCGCCGCCTGGGCCCCGATCCGCTCGGCGAGCCCCTCCCCCGCCGCCTTGGCCCGGTGACCGCCGAGAAGCTCCGTGGCGACGAGCGCGGCCACCGTCTCGGTGTCCGGGGCGGTGCTCGCGCCGAGGTCGCGCACCGCTTCCTCGGCGTACTCCTCGAGCACGCGCCGCCAGCGCCGTACGGCCATTCCGACGCGGTGCTCGGCGCTGTCCAAGGTCGGATCGCGGTGGGTCAGCACGGGGGCGTCCCCGGCGAGCTCGCGCCGCCAGGCCTCCTCGACGCGTTCGTCGGCGGCCGTGACGGCGCACAGCAGCAGGGCGCCCAGGCTCTCCACGAGGGCGTCCAGCAGTTCCCCCGGGGTGCAGTCCAGGGGGTAACCGCGCCACCGCGTCAGGGCGTCGCCGGCGAGGACGGCCCCTTCTTGCAGTCGGCTCCGCACGCGCGCGTACTCACCGTCGTACGCGGTGTCGACGGCGGCCGTCAGCCGCAGCGCGGCGGCGTACTGGGCGGCGGCCGCCCCGGCCAGCTCCGACATGCGGGACCTCAACGAGTCGAGGACGCCGTAGGCCGTACGCGCCATGGCCGTCTGCCGAGCGGCCGGATCCTGCACCTGGTACGTGAGCCAGGAGTGCAGCGACGCGACGGCCGTGGCGGGCAGCAGCCCGCCGCCCCAGGCGGACTCGGGCAGCTCCGGCACGGTGAAGCGGGGGACGTCGCCGAGCCCGGCCTTGGTGAGCAGGGCACCGTACTGCCGTGACACCTCGGACACGACCTGGTGCGGCACCCGGTCCAGCACGGTGACGAGGGTCGCCCGGTGCTCCTTCGCGGTCCTCAGCAGGTGCCACGGCACGGCGTCGGCGTACCGGGCGGCGGTGGTGACCAGGACCCAGATGTCGGCGGCGCAGATCAGCTCGGCGGCGAGGAGGCGGTTCTCCGCGACCAGGGAGTCGATATCGGGGGCGTCGAGGAGCGCGAGCCCGCGCGGCAGCGTGTCGGCGGTCTCGATGCGCAGCACCCGCTCCTCGCGCCCGACGAGGGAGTCCAGATCGTCGCCGCCGTCCTGGTGGGGCACCCACACGCGTGTGAGGTCGGGCAGGACCCGCATCCCGCTGAACCAGTGGTGGTCCTCGGGGTGACAGACGAGCACGGGCGTGCGGGTGGTGGGCCGCAGCACGCCCGCCTCGCTGACCCTGCGGCCCACGAGGGAATTCACGAGGGTCGACTTGCCGGCGCCGGTCGATCCGCCGACGACGGCCAGAAGCGGCGCTTCAGGCTCTCTCAGCCGGGGCACCACATAGTCGTCGAGCTGTGAGAGGAGTTCGTCGCGGTTGGCACGCGCTCGTTCAGCCCCGGCCAGGGGGAGCGGGAAGCGTGCGGCGGCGACACGGTCGCGCAGGGCGGAGAGTGCGTCGAGCAGCTGAGGCCGTACGTCCAAGGTCACCACATGCGAAGAATGCCCAATTTTGGAGGCTTTCTGAAGCATATTGAGTATGCCTGCGCGCCGACGGGACACACAGGACGGAAGGGACGACTGGGACGCAGGCATAACGAGTGCACAACACCCGGGGCGCGAGACGTCAAAAGCGATGCGCGATTCGTACCTGCCTGCGATTATCGGGACCGCTTCACTGAACCTCCACATCGAGCCACGGAGGGGAAGCACCAGGGTCAAGGACGCGGGACCTCTATCCTTGTCCCCGGCGAGGTCACGGATCGGCCCACACCCGGGCACCACGACAGGCCACCACACCGGCCCCCGTAGCTCAGTGGATAGAGCAGGCGCCTTCTAAGCGCTTGGCCGCAGGTTCGAGTCCTGCCGGGGGCGCCCACTGACAGCCCTCCCATCGGGAGGGCTTTTTGCTGGTCAGGGGCGGTTTCACTCGTCACAGGACAACCCCGGACGCCCCCTTGGTGATCAAGGGCGGGGTCCGGGGCTGTCCGGCTGTCACCGGGTTTTCGCGGGTGGCCGTGTCGAATACGTGTCGAAGTTCCCGACCGGTGGAAGATCAGCCAGCGCCCGGCACCTCCGCCTCCGGGAGGTCACCCGCGGCTTCCAGCCGCCGTTTGAGATCCGGCAGCTGCCCGTCGACGCAGCGGGCGTAGGTCGACAGGAGCACGGCGACGCTGTTCCCGGCCCACTCGGCCACCTGAGCGGGCGGGATGCCGTCGTTGAGCCACTTCGTCACGCGCGTGTTCCGGTTGTCGTACACGCGCCGCCCGGTGGGCGACTCGAAGACGTGCTGAGGCAGCACGGCCTTACGCGCACTGCGCCACGCCCGACGGATGACGGAGCCGGCGAGGATGCCACCGGTCTCCCCCCGGAAGAGGAGATCACCAGGCTGAAGCTGTTCGTCCTCGATGGGCTCTGCTGTGGTGGACGGCCACAGTTACGCCCAACGACGACGATTTGGACCAGGTCGAGGACGCCGTGCGGACCTTCGGCGTAGTGCTGGACCGAACCCATCTGGACGCGGCCATGGCCGGCCTGCGGTCCCTTCCAGAGCTGATCCGCGACACCTTCCGGCAGCGCCAGCCCTACGTCCCGCTCGCTCAGCTGCTCACCGCCTCCCGCCCCCCAGACTGCTACACCGTACGCTCGTGGCAGATCGCTCTGCTGAGACGCGCCTGCCTCTGCTGTTCCCCCAGTGCCTTGAGGGCAGTGTTCGTCTCTGCCAGTGCGTCCTCGGTCTGGGCTCGGCATCGTTCGTAGCCCTGGCCCGCCTCCTTGCACCAGTCCTTCGAACGCTTGAGGTCGTGGGCGCCTTTGCCGCCGAGGGCGACCCCGCTACCGCCGGTCGCCACACCGACACCGATAAGTGTGACTGATATGAAGAAAGGTACGATCTCCCCCTTGGTGCCCCATGACCCTGCGCAAACCGGCAGGTTCAACCGTTCACATTGTGCCCTTGGTCAATGATCGTCCGAGACGCCTTTCTGTCGATCGATCGTCATTGGCCGATGGCATCGATGGTCACGGCGCTCGACGGCCCAGAGCGGAAGCCCCCTCTGTGCGCTGAATGAAGCCTTCAGGAAGCACCTGGCTCGTGCCAGATCTAGCGGGGAACCACGGGGAACACCGGGAACAGGGTGCTGGCTCGTTGAGGCCCAGTGCTTCTCTGCCCAGGTCAGCCCGGAAACCGCCCGTAAATAACCCAAGCTTCCATAGCTGGTGTCTCCGCATAAGAGGACTCGCTGGTCAGGGCGCTCGTACTGGTGTCTCTGACTTCACCGTTAGAGGGAGACTGTTCAGCGTTGCGCTGCACTGGCCCAGCCCCAGCGGCACTCTGGCGGCCCACCACTCGCCAGCAGAAGAAATTGCCCGTGAGCAAATCCGAACGGGTGCAGACCTCTACGCTGCCACCCGGCGACTCGAAGATGGCGCTGACGGCCGAGCATCTTCTCGATACTCCTCTTCCGGAACTTCTTGCGGAGCTGGACGTCACCCTGGATGAGTCTCCGATCACCGACCCAGGCTTCACGGGTTCTGCCGTGGTCACCCGAGACCGTGTGGTCCTGTCAATGAGGTCTGGCCAACCGCACTGGGAACGCACCGCCGTTGCGCGGGCGCTGTTGGGCCGCGCGCTCAACGTGCCGCTGTCGCCGCTGCGGGACGCATTGACGGATCTGCGCATGCACTGTGTCCATGCATAGGCATCGTCTCGGGATCCATACGACCATCAGAAACGGCGTCTAGGCGGTTTCGTTTGGATCACCTGGCTGACCAGAGGAAGATCCTGTCCGAAGGCGCCGCATTCCCCACTAAGTGCTGCTCAGCACCGTTGTCGACTGGGCATGCGGGCGTGATCGCGCACTATGCGGTCGCAACGCCCAGGAAGCGCAGCACCGCCAGGACGCGGCGGTGGTCGGCGTCGGCCTTGGGCAGGTCGAGCTTGGTGAAGATGCTGTTGATGTGCTTGGCGACCGCGCTCTCGCTCACGACCAGCTCGGCGGCGACGCCGGAGTTGGACCGGCCGCCCGCCATCAGCTCCAGCACCTCCCGCTCGCGCGGTGTCAGCCGGTCGAGCGGATCGCTGTGCCGGCGCACCAGCAGCTGCGCGACGACCTGCGGGTCGAGTGCGGTGCCGCCGGCCGCCACCCGGCGTACCGCCTCGGCGAACTCCTCGACGTCGGCGACCCGTTGCTTGAGCAGATAGCCGACGCCCGAGGTGTTGGCGGCGAGCAGATCGGCGGCGTACCGCTCCTCCACGTACTGCGACAGCAGGAGCACGGCGGTACGCGGGTACTGACGGCGGATCACCAGCGCGGCGCGCACTCCCTCGTCGGTGAAGCCGGGCGGCATGCGCACGTCGACCACGGCGATGTCGGGCCGGTGCTCCTGGACGGCTGCAAGCAGCCCTTCTGCGTCGGCGACTTGCGCGCACATCTCGAAGCCGGCCGCCTCCAGCACCTTGACCACGCCGATGCGCAGCAAGAGGGAATCCTCGGCGATCACGGCGCGCACGGCAGCTCCACGGTGATGACGGTCGGGCCCCCGGCGGGGCTGCGGCAGGAAAACGTGCCGTCGACGGACGCGACGCGCTTGGCGAGCCCGGCGAGCCCGGTGCCACCGCCGGCCGCCGCGAGATCCGCGCCGCCCGCGCCGTCGTCCGCGACGACCACCAGCAGTGTCTCCCCGATCCGCTCCACGGTCACGTCCGCCCGGGTCGCCTGGGCGTGTTTGACCACGTTCGTCAGGGCTTCGGAGACCACGAAGTACGCGACGGCCTCGACCGTGGGTGAGGGGCGCTGCGGCAGGTCCACCGCCACGCGCACCGGGATCGGGAGGCGGGCGGCGACCCCGGACAGCGCGGCGTCGAGGCCGCGGTCCTCAAGGACGGCCGGATGCAGGCCGCGCACCAGGTTGTTCAGCTCGGCGATCGCCTCCTTCGCCTCGCGGTGCGCCTCGTCGATCACCTTGCGGGCGTCCTCCGGCAGGTCGCCGAGGGTGGACCTGGCCAGGCCCAGGTTGACGGCGAGTGAGACGAGGCGCTGCTGTGCGCCGTCGTGCAGGTCGCGCTCGATCCGCCGCCGCTCGGCGTCGGCGGCGTCGAGCACACCGGCCCGGCTCTCGGCGAGGTCGGCGACCCGGCGGGCCAGCTTCTCCGTGCGGCTGGGGCCGAGCAAGACCTCGGCCGCCCGGGTCTCCAGCCGCACCAGAGCGCCGGTCAGCCGGGGCCCGAGGAACAGCAGGGCGAGACCGCCGGCGGTGACGTACGCGGCCTGCGTGGTGTACCCGAGGTCGGTGACCCGCCACTGCGGGGGCAGGGCCCAGATCCACACGTAGATGGAGGCGGCCACGAGAGCGGCGGCCCAGACGGCGAGGACGGCGAGGTCCAGGACGGCCAGCAGCGGACCCGCCACGGCGTGGTAGCACACCTGCCGCCACAAGGCCCGTGTGGTCAGCCGGCGTACCGCCGACTTCCAGTTGCGTCCGGGCCCGGGTACGGCGGGGCGCGGGAGGTCCTTGCCGACGAGCGCCCGGTAGCGTCGCCGCTGCCCGGCGGTCAGCAGGGGTGTCACCACGAGCGTGAGCAGCACGGGCAGCGGGGTCACGGCCACCGCGCCGGGCGCGCGTACCAGCGCCGCCATCGTGCCGAGCAGCCAGAGCCACAGTGGCACCACGGCGAGGTGGAGCGGCAGGCCGGCGGCGACGAGCGCGGTCCGGTGCCCCGCCCTGCGGAACGGCCGGCCCAGCACCAGCTGCAGCCACGTCGTGAGTTGCATGCGTCAAACGGTAAAGCCGCAGGCCATCCCCGTGCCATGACGCTCCCGCCCGGTTCGGGGGTGCACTTTTCTCCACCCCGGGTCGGAACCCTGCGTGACTGACGGCGTCCTGGTGTGCGGCGGAGGGTGGAGCACGTGAAGGGGAGAGCCGGCGGGGAGCGGGGGAAGACGATGCGTCAACTGGTGCGGTGCAATGACGAATTGGCCGGTGCCGAGGGCTTCGACCGCGCCGAGGTCATCCCGCTCCACGAAGAGGCGGAGGAGCCGCGCCCGGCGCGGGGCATGCGGCGGGCCGGGTGGCTGCTGGTCGCCTGCGGGCTCGCCCTGCTGCCGTGGCTGTACGTGCTGGCCACCGGCCTGCCGGCCACCGCGACCGCGGCGCACTGGCCGGTCGCCTGGGTCGGGCTCGACGCGCTGGAGGCGCTCGGCCTGATCGCCACCGGCCTCCTCGCCGCCCGCGGCGACCGGCGGCACGCCCTGGCAGCCGCCGCGACCGCGACGCTGCTTGTGGTGGACGCCTGGTTCGACATCACGACCGCGGCCCCGGGCGGCGACTTCGCCACCGCGGTCGCCATGGCGCTCGGCGCCGAGCTGCCGCTCGCCGCGCTGTGCGGCCGGCTGGCGCTGCGGGCGCTGAGCCGGCACGCGTGACGCCGACCGCCCAGCCACATGCCACGGACCAAATCAATCCACCAGCGAACACCATGCACCGCATCACCACCGCCCCCGTCGCCCCGATCCCGGCCCGGACCCGCTGGGCGGTCGCCGCCGGCGTCGGCGCCGCGTTGGCCGCCGCCTGGTGGCTGCGCGACACGGCGCCCTATCCGTACGCCCAACGCGGCCTCCTCGACGTGCCGTTGCCGTTCCTGACAGCCGACCGGGTGGACGCCGTACTGCAACCGCGGCCGGGGGAGCGGATCCTGGAGATCGGCCCGGGGACGGGCCTGCAGTCGCTGCACGTCGCCCCGCAGCTCGGGCCGGAGGGACGGCTCGATGTGCTCGACATCCAGCAGGAGATGCTCGACCACGTGATGTGCCGCGCCGAGCGCGACGGCCTGGCGAGGATCAGGCCCACCCGCTCGGACGCACGTGAACTGCCCTACGCCGACGGGACATTCGACGCCGTATACACCGTGACCGCGCTCGGCGAGATCCCCGAGCCGGATCGGGTACTGCGCGAGGCGGCACGGGTGCTGGCACCAGGCGGGCGGCTGGTGATCGGCGAGTTCTTCGACCGGCACTGGATGCCCTTCGGCCGGCTGCACCGGCTCGCCAACGCCGCCGGCTCCACCTGACCGAGCGCCGCGGCCGAAGCCCGGCATACCTCGCCCGCTTCCGACCCTGCAGAGCCGACACGCCAGGCCACCAGAGCGAGCGCCTCGCCCACAGCGACCGGGACACCAACGGCGGGGAAGCGTGAGCACCGCACGCAAGGACCGCGATCACCGAGCTGAACAACCTGGCGCGCGGTAGGCCGCTCCAGAAGGCGAGCGGGCTCCGCCCCAACCGCGGCCAGCCACGAAAACTGCGGCGCCCCCGCAAGGTGAGAGGGGAATCCTCCGGCTTCTGCTGCGTGATTCCGGTCTCCGAGCGTGCTGGGTCCTCTCCGGCAGCAAGCCCGGGCGGCGGCGATAAGGCGGGTGCGTGCAGCAGCCCCGCGGAGTTCTGCGAGCGGGCCTGTGGTTGTGCAGTGCCGACTGGCCCATTCCGCGCGGTTTTCGGCGGTGCTACCCAGCCACAGGTGAGCGAGGCTGGTGTAGGCGGTTTCTTCTGGATCAAGGTGGGGGTGAGTGATGACGGCGACACCGGTCAGGCCCTTCGCCAGCAGTCGCAAGTCCTCTGGGCCCGCATCCTGGTCGTCAAGGGTGTCCGAGGAGCCGCAGTTCGTTCGGTGCCGTCATCCTTGCGTGTGCCTCTCATCGGTCATGTGGTGGGTGGTGAAAACTGCGTCCACACGATCCCCCGGGAACACCAGGAGCGCCGCCTCGACGACTCGCCCGGTGGAGTCGGTCGCGACGCGTGTGATTGCGAGGACGGCCACGACTGGGCCGATCCGGAGGGCGCGGTACTTCCCCCAAGGGCAGGCACCGCCGCCGCTTCCGGGAGCCAGGAGAGCTCAAACGGCTTTGGTCAAGAGCCCGATCCCGCATGTATCCCGTTCAGGAAAGACGCTGGATCCTTGGGTGCATCCCGCCTTACGGTGGCGCCATGAGCGAACACTCGGAAGCGCCTGTCGCTCCCGTCGAGGCCTATGAACCGCCCTACTACGTGGCTGTCTTCACTACGGTGCGAACCCAGGACCAGAGCGGCTACAGCGAGACCAACGCACGCATGGAAGACCTGGTGAAAGACGTCCCTGGGTTCCTGGGGATGGACCATGCGCAGACTCCTGGCGGCCTGGGCATCACCGTCGGGTACTTCCGCGACGCCGACGCCCTCGCGGAGTGGCGGTGCAACGCCGAGCACCGCGCGGCGCAAAAGCGTGGGCAGGCCGAGTGGTACCAGAGTTACACGCTGCATGTGGCGAAAGTGGAGCGGAGCCACGGGTTCACTCGAGCGTAGGTCCCGCGGAGCCCGACAGCAGGCTGACCGACCGAAGTCACCTCGTGGTCCGAGATTCGAGCCGCCGGAAGCCAGTGGGTTCAACTGTCCGACGACTCCGTGGCGATGGGCGGCGTTCGCCCCATGGATCTCAGCAGCGGTCTGTGCGCGGTCAGCGATCACGCGGTTGGTATCTGCAGACCTCGTGCGCGCCCCGGCTGTACCTGCACCACCCAGACGACAGCGGCATACCGTTCTGCGGCTCGGCAGCTGCTGGCTGGCGTCCCCGGCTTCTGGGATTCCGTCAGCGTGGACGTTCCCGGCAGCTATACCCAACAGCAAAGGTGTCATCGCGTGGAACCTGGCGAGCGCGGCGAGCGTGAGCACGACACCACGCCAGGGCGCAGAAAAAAAGAGGCCTTTGATGCAGCAGTTCGGTGACGCCGACCGCACCAGTGAAGAGGGGAGCACGTCACAATGAATCGCGGGCCACGACAACCGTGGATTCTCTGGTTATTAGCAGTAGGAGGGCTCGTCTCGTTCATTGCCGGGTCTCCGTTCATGCTGCGCGCGATAGCACCCTCCGGGATGGATTGGAACAGGCTGAGCGAGGTCAGTCAGGCTTACGGAGCAGTAGCCGTACTGCTCTCCGCCGCAGGCTTCCTCGGGGCGATGGTTTCAATCTGGCACCAGGCCAAACAGACCCGGATCATGCACGAAGAGATCCGATCTTCCATGCATAAAGAGCTGATACTCCGCGCCATCGACGACGAGACCCTTATGCATTGCTGGGAGCCGCCGCCCACTCCCAGCACATTTACGGAAGCGCGGCAATACTACTTCTGCAATCTCATCTACCGACTTTGGCTTACGGACTACTTGACTGGCCGCACGAATCTAGAATCCGCCCAGATCACCCTGACGATACATTTCGGCGGCGAAGTCGCACGGCGTCACTGGCAGATTTACGGCCAGGGCTGGATCAGCTGGTCAAAGGCCAACGCAAATCGACGAGAGCAGGAATTTGTGGCAGTAACTCAGAAGGCTTACGAGAAAGCACTAGCCGGAGGGCCCCCTGTCGACTCCAGCTCCTACTTTCTGCCGCCTCGCGTGTGATGCTTGCATGCAGAAGGCGAAGTGAGTGGCTGCGCTAGCGCACACCACCAGATCGGAGGCCCGGACACACGGGCCGGGCCTCCTCGCACTGGCCTAGTCATGCTTGTTCCGGCTGTCACCGGGTTTTCGCGGGTGGCCGTGTCGAAGTTCTCGGCCGCAGGTCAGTCGGCGCCCGGCACCTCCGACGGATCACCCACGGCTTCCAGCCGCCGTTTCAGGTCCGGCAGTTGCCTGTCGAAACCCCCTAGGTGGCCAGGAGCACGGCGACGCTGTTCCCGGCCCACTCCGCCACCTGGGCGGGCGGGATTCCCGGGTCAGGCCGCGCTGACCATGTCGAGGTCGAGAGAGATCTCCTCGGCCCAGCCGGAGTCGCCGCGCGGTTGGCTGGTGCCGCCGTTCTGGTCCACCTTCTTCAAGCAGCCGTTGGCGGTGATACGGGCGGACAGGCCGTACGGGGAGCGGTAGACAGCGAGATCGGACTCGGCGTTCGGGTCGTCGTAGGCATCGGCGATCGCCACCGTCTGACCCGAACCGCCGCTGGCGGACGGCAGGTTGTACGCCGCCTGCAACGAGGCGGGGCCGTAGCCGGAGGCAGCGGCGGCCGCGGTCAGGTCGCTCTCGGCGTGTGCCGGCTTCGGGGTGCCCGCGGTTACCCGCAGGGCGTTGCAGGCCATCTCGCCCTTCTTCGTCGGGGCCGGCCCGAGCGTGGGCGATGGTTACGCCATGGGACGGGGAGGCCATGGCCTGGGCCGCCGGCCCATGGGGGCGGCCAGGGCGAGGGCGGCCGTGGCGAGTGAAGGTGCACCGCACCGCCCTCCCTCCGGATGGCGGTTTGCCTCCCGGTCGCCCTCTCATCGCCTGGCCACCCCTCCGCCGACCTTCGTGACGGCAGGCCGCCAGGGCTCGCATAGTTTTATCCGCAATTAGTTTTCGGGGATGGGGCGAACTCGAAGGCGCGTTTCATTCACCTCGGCCCTTATTGGTGAAATTGCGCGCGCCAGAATCGTTTCTGCTGCTCGAGGATGGGCATAACCAACTGCGGCCTCCCCCGACGCAAGGGGCGTGGGGCGTACGGCATTTCCGCTTTGGACAGCATTCAACCGTCGGAAAATGGGCCGTCGCACAGCGCTTCAAGTGGACATCTACCGCAGGGCACATCACACATCCACAGGCCCCGCTGATAATGCTCCATTGGGACTAAAAAAAGCCCCATTACCGCGTCAAAAGCGACTGATAAAGAGCCCATGTGCTCTTCTTCAGCTGCAATCTTCCGACAGGCCGCTTTCGGCAGCAGACGCATGGGCGCCGGCTGCATCAGGCCTCCTGCATGAAGGGTCAAACCTCGTGAGTCAAGGTAACGGCATGCGCCCCGGCGCTCGACGCGTCGGCGCAGTGTCGGCGCTCACCGTGGGCATCATGACGGCGCTGACTTCGGGCATGGCTTCCTCCACCGCGGTCGCCGCCCCCAGCCACTCCGTCACCCAGGTGAAGGGAGTGCACTCCACGGCCGTAGCGCGTCAGGTCGGCGTCGACCTCGCGGTGACGAAGCAGGGCCCGGCCTCCGCGACGGAGGGCCAGGCCGTCACCTACACCATCACGGTGACGAACAACAGCTCGATCCCCTCAAGTGGCTTCACCCTCACCGACTACCTTCCGACGGGTATCCGCGGCGTTGTGCCCCCGCTCGGTTGCAGCATTCCCGCCCCGGGCCTGATGACCTGCACCCGAGGTCCGCTGGCGGCCCATGCCAGCACCACGATCACCGTGAGCGGCTTCGCCGGCCAGGACTTCACCAACCTCCAGAACATCGTCGCCGTCGAGGGCAACGAGCCCGACCCGGACTACAGCAACAACGCGGCCGCGGTGCGCACCGAAATCGCGCGGCGGCGTGTGGACCTGTCGCTGACGAAGTCGGGGCCGTCGACGGCGCCCGTCAACAGCCAGGTGACCTACACCCTCACGGTGCGGAACAACGGCCCGAGCGACTCGACCGGCTGGAGCATCACCGACCAGCTTCCGTCGGCTCTGCACGGCCCGTACACCACCTCGGCGGGCTGCACCGTCTCCGCCTCAAACCTGCTGACCTGCACCGGCGGTCCGCTGGCCGCGGGAGCCACCGCCACGGTCACCGTGACCGGCTTCGCCGGCCCCGGCTTCAACGGCGTGCAGAACACGGCGACGGTCAGAGGCCTCGACTTCGACCCCGACCTGGGCAACAACACCGACAGCAACGAGGTCAACCGGGGCGGCCTCAGGATCACCAAGACCGTGGATGCGCCCCGGACGGTCAGGCCGGGCGACGTCGTCCGATACACCGTCAGGGTGCGTAACACCGGGGACACGGACTTCGTGGGCGCCAACCCGGCGCACTTCACCGACGATCTGTCCGGTGTGCTGGACGACGCCCGGTACAACGTCGACGCGGACGCCACCCGCGGCGTCGTCGGCTATGCCGAGCCGAGGCTGACCTGGACCGGCGAACTCCGGCGTGGTGAGACCGCGACCATCCGGTACTCGGTCACCGTCAACCGTCAGGACTTCGGCGACCTGAGGCTCCAGAACGGGCTGAGCTCCGACAACCTCGGCAGCAACTGCCCGACGGCCGGCGCCAGCAGCGAGTGCCGGACCCTCGTCACCGTCCGCCTCCGGGACAAGGACACCGGGCGGGCCGGGATGCACCGCGCCATGGCTGCGGACAGGACGCGCGCCGCTCAGCGCTAGTGACCGGCGACCGTGCCCCGGGCCGCGTGTCGGGCCGGGGCACGGTCGTGTCCGCAGCCCGACCTCGCCTGTTCACACGGGCATCGGGGTGAGAGCCACGGCGACTTCGTTTTGTATGGAGAGGGAATGTCAGCTGTTTCGCGGGACATACCGCAGGGTCCAGCGCGAGAGCGCACCCCGCGCCCCAGGAGGTGTCGATGACGAAGAGGTCGCACGTCCGCTGCCGACGGAGTCGCCTCGTCCGCGGACGGAGCAGCCTCGCCGCCCTGGCCACCCTGGTGGGGTCCCTGGTCGTCCTCGGCGCGGCGGGGGCATCGGCCGCGGGTGTGCCCGGGGTTGCGCCTCGGGAGGACGACGGCACCACGATGTGCCGTCTCTCCACGGGCCCTTACCAGCGCCAGGTGGAGAAGTACCTGGGGCTGCCTGAGGACGGAAAGCAGTCCGCGCAGGACTGCGCGGCGATCCAGAGCGTGCAGAGCGCGTACGGCATCGTCCCGGCAGACGGCTATGCGGGGCTGGTGAGCCATCGGGCCGCCGTGGTGGACTGGGCCACACGGCACAAGGCGTCGCTCACCGGTTGTGCCGGACGGTCGAGGCTCGTCGTCTGTGTCGACCAGACACGCCAGTTGCTGTGGGTGCGGCAGGGCAAGAAAATCGCCTTCGGCCCGATCCCCGCGCGCACCGGGATGCCCGGCCATCGGACCCGCAACGGGTCCCACAGGATTTACAAGCGCGTGGAGAAGTTCTGGTCCAGTCTGTACGACGCTCCCATGCCGTTCAGTCAGTTCTTCGACCGCGGCGAGGCCCTCCACGCGAGCCACCGTCCGATCTTCGAGGACCCCGGCTCCCACGGCTGTGTGAACGTCCGCTATGCCGACGCCAGAGCACTGTGGTCCCTGCTGCGCGTCGGCGACGGCGTCGAGGTCTTCGGCAGGCGCAACGGGAACTGATCCCCGCATGCCGGTTCGATAGGGTTTCCCCGTCGACCGGAGGGGGCTGACATGCGGCTTCGTTGTGCCGTGCTCGACGACTTCCAGCGGATCGCGACCTCCGTCGCGGACTGGTCGCCGGTGGCGGACCGGGTGGAGGTCGTGTCCTTCGCCGAGCACTTCGCCGACGAGGATGCCCTGGGCGAGGCGCTCGCCGACTTCGACATCGTCGTCACGCTGCGCGAACGCGTGCCCTTCCCCGGCTCCCTGTTGGCCCGGCTGCCCCGGCTGAAACTGCTCATCGCCTCGGGAATGCGGAACTCCGTCATCGACTACGCGGCCGCCGAGGCGCACGGGGTGACCGTCTGCGGCACCGCCAGTTCCTCCACGCCGCCCGTGGAGCTGACCTGGGCGCTGCTGCTCGGGCTCGCGCGCGGGGTCGTCGCGGAGAGCAACGCCCTGCGGGACGGCGGCCCTTGGCAGAGCACGGTGGGCGCTGATCTGCACGAGCGGCGGCTCGGACTCCTCGGGCTCGGGAAGATCGGCAGCCGGGTCGCCCGGGTCGGGCTCGCCTTCGGCATGGAGGTCGCCGCCTGGAGCAAGCACCTCACCGAGGAGCGCGCGCACGAGGTCGGAGTCGAACGCGCCGCTTCCCTGGAGGAGTTGCTCGCCGCCAGCGACTTCGTCTCCGTGCACCTTGCGCTCGGCGACCGCACCCGCGGGCTGATCGGCGCCCGTGAACTTCGGCTGATGAAGCCGACCGCCTATCTCGTCAACACCTCGCGCGCCGCCATCGTGGACCAGGACGCCCTGCTCGCCGCCCTGCGGGAGGGCCGTATCGCCGGTGCGGGTGTCGACGTGTTCGACGTGGAGCCGCTCCCGGCCGGCCATCCGATGCGCACCGCGCCGCGGCTGCTGGCCACCCCGCACCTGGGATACGTCTCCCGCGCCAACTACGCGACGTACTACGGCGAGGCCGTCGAGGACATCCAGGCGTACCTGGCCGGGAAGCCGGTACGCCGCCTCGGCTGATCGGCTACGGGCCGGGAAGCCGGTACGCCGCCTCGGCTGATCGGCGACGGACAGAGGCCGTGCACGCCGACAGCCGCCGGCGGGCCTGGTGGCCGGGCCGGCGGCTGTCCGGTGCGTGCGTCGCCGCGACTCGGGTCGCGCGCTTCGTCACGCGCTACGGGACGCGGATCATCCGCGTGCTGTGGAACTCAGTTGATCGAGTGGGACGGAATGGGCGCCAGCTGCTTCGCCGTGGCCGACGGCATCGCCGGGAGGCTGGGCTTGGGCGACGACGGCACCGCCGGGAGGCTGGGCTTCGTCGACGGCACCGCCGGGAGGGCGGGAAGGCTCGGCTGGCCGGAGGGGTTGGGCAGGGGCAGCAGCTCGCCGGTGGCGAAGCCCGTGGCGAGGACCTTGGCGAGTTCGGTCACCACCGCCGTGGCCGCCGGGGCGACCTGGTTCGTGTTGGCGGAGGTCGCTGCCGCGAGCAGCTTGTCGGTCGCCTCTCGCAGGTCGGCGAGGGCCTCGTCCTCGTCGTCCTGCAGGGTCTGGGTGGGCGGGGTCATGCTGACCTTGGCGATGGCGTCGTCCACGGCCTTGCCGAGCCGGGTCGCCTCGTCGGCCGAGAGCCGGCCGTGGTTCGCCTTGAGCACCGCGTCCAGCAGGTCGTTGACCGGGCGCACGAGGACGTCGGCGTTGGGCGGGAGGGAGGTCTCCGCGGGGACGCGGCCACGCGCCGAGGCGTGGTCGGCCGCCACGGCGGCCGGTCCGGCGATTCCGATGAGCAGCATGGCGCAGAGAGCGGAGGAGGCAAAGCGCCGCGCGGGCAGAACACGCATGATGTTCCCTTCGTCGTGAGGCTTGGTGCCTGAGATTCACCGTGAAAGGGGACATCGCGGTCTGCAACCGTTCGGACGCTCCGCGTAGCTGGTCCGGGTGACCTCGTCACCCGTGTTGTGCCTGGTGGGAGGGCGTGCGGAGAGATCGAAACGCACACCACCCGTTCGGCGGAACAGCCGAGCGACTCCGGGGCCGGTGCCCGCCCGGCCCGTACACGACGCAGACCGGCCTGCGCACGACGCCGGCCGGACCACGCCGGCCGATCTGCGCACGACGCCGACCGCCCGGGCACGACGCCGACCGGCCCGGCCCGGGGCACAAACGCCGACCGGCCGCCCCCGAGGGGGAGCGGCCGATCAGAAGGGTCCGCTCGGACGTCAGCTGCCGGCGCAGTTGTTGGTGTACGCCGGGTTCAGCAGGCCGACGACGGTGGCCGTGACACCGCAGACGTTGGCCGGGACGTGGACCGGGGCCTCCGCGACGTTGCCCGACACGATGCCGGGGGAGGTGTCGGCGGCGGCGCTTGCGCCGCTGTCGGCGGCGGCGATACCGGCGGTGCCCGCCACGGCCGCAGCGGCAACGGTGGTCAGGGCCAGGCCCTTCGCGATACGCGACATGGAGAGGTGCTCCTTGGAAGTCGTCACAACAACCGGGCGGAATGCCCGACGCCGAGTCAACTGCGAGGCCCACGTCCTGGTTGCGCCCCCGATGGGGTGATCTCCGGAATTGCCGGACTTTACGGCTTCACCCCGGCGCGTCCCGTCTCCATCCGGTGCGCCCCCCTCACGCGCCGCAGGACCTCAGGTACGCCCGGGTGCGCCGCGCGATCGGCAGCGGCTTGTCCGGGTGGCACGGGTACATGTCCTGTTCCACGATCGCGAACAGGTCGACTCCGAGCCGCTGCGCGGCGGCCAGCACCGGCTCCAACGCCGGTACGCCGGACGGCGGTTCGCACATGACGCCGCGCGCCACGGCGGGGCCGAACGGGATCTCCTCAGCCCGGACCTCGGCGAGGACCGCGGGGTCGACCTGCTTGAGGTGGAGGTACCCGATCCGCTCCCCGTAGGCCTCGATCAGCTTGACGCTGTCGCCGCCGCAGTACGCGTAGTGCCCGGTGTCCAGGCACAGCGACACCGCCGAGGAGTCCGTCGCGTCGAGGAAGCGCGTGACGTTCTCCTCGCTGTCGATATGCGTGTCGGCGTGCGGATGGACGACGATCTCCAGGCCGTACCGCTCGCGCACCTCGTGTCCCAGTCGCTCGGTCTGCGTGGTCAGGTGCCGCCACTGCCCGGCAGTCAGGGTGCTCGGCTCCAGCACCCGCCCCGTCTTGTCGTCCCGCCAGAACGCCGGGATGACCACGAGATGCGAGCCCCCCATGACCTGGGTCAGCGCCGCGATGTCCGCGACATGCGCCCAGGTGGCGTCCCACACCTCCGGGCCGCGGTGCAGCCCGGTGAAGACCGTGCCGGCGGAGACCTTGAGGCCCCGCCGCCCGGTCTCCTCGGCGAGGACCGCGGGGTCGGTGGGCAGATATCCGTACGGGCCCAGCTCGATCCACTCGTACCCGGACCCGGCGACCTCGTCGAGGAAGCGCTGCCAGGGCACCTGCCGGGGGTCGTCGGGGAACCAGACTCCCCAGGAGTCGGGAGCCGATCCGATCCGGATGCGGGACAGTGATCCCGTGGGTGACAACGACGTCATGGGCGCCAGCTTCAGGCCACCCCGAAGCCATGTCAAGCTGTCGTCCGAATGTCTGGACAAAGCATTGACAGGGCTCCCTCCGCGCGGCTAGACCTGGGGGCAGCCGAGGGGAAGGGAACTCGATGGAGGAGTCCGAGGAGTGGGTTCCGCACGGCGGAGCCCCGTACGACCTGATCACCATGGGCAGGATCGGCGTGGATCTCTATCCGCTGCAGACGGGCGTACCCCTGCCCCAGGTGACGACCTTCGGGAAGTTCCTGGGCGGGTCGGCGACGAACGTCGCGGTCGCCGCCGCCCGTCTCGGACGCCGTACGGCGGTGATCACACGCACGGGTGACGACCCCTTCGGCACCTACCTCCACGAGGCGCTGCGCGCGTTCGGCGTGGACGACCGCTGGGTGACCCGGGTCGCGGGACTGCCGACTCCGGTCACCTTCTGCGAGGTCTTCCCGCCGGACGACTTCCCGCTGTACTTCTACCGGCAGCCCAAGGCGCCGGACCTGGAGATCGACGCGCACGAGCTGGACCTGGACGCGATCCGCGCCACGCGCGTCTTCTGGATGACGGGCACGGGCCTGTGCGAGGAACCGAGCCGTACCGCGACGCTCGCCGCCCTCGCCCACCGCGCCGAGTCCGGTACGACGGTCTTCGACCTCGACTGGCGCCCCATGTTCTGGGAGGACGCCGGCTCCGCACGCCCGTTCTACGCCGAGGCGCTGCGCCACGCCACGGTCGCCGTCGGCAACCTCGACGAGGTGGAGATCGCCACCGGGGAGCGCGATCCGCACGCCGCCGCCCGTGCGCTGCTGGACGCCGGTGTCGGACTCGCGGTGGTCAAGCAAGGGCCCAAGGGCGTGCTCGCGGTCAGCGCCACGGGAGAGTCGGCTCAGGTCCCCCCGCTCCCGGTCACGGTCCTCAACGGCCTCGGCGCGGGCGACGCCTTCGGCGGGTCGCTCTGCCACGGGCTGCTCGCCGGGTGGGACCTGGAGCGGATCATGCGGTACGCGAACGCCGCGGGGGCGATCGTGGCCTCCCGTCTGGAGTGCTCCTCGGCGATGCCCACGGCCGCCGAGGTCGCTGAAGCGGTCACGGCGGGAGCGGTGCGATGAGGGCGGGACACGTCGGGGGCACCCGGCACGAGGGGGAGACCGGCACCCCCCACCGCGACGGCGCCCCGCACGCGCGCTTGCCCCGCGAGGAGAACGGCACCCTTCGCCTCCCCTCCCCCCGCGTGGACGTCTCCGCACTCGTCCGGGTCCGCACCCGCCACCCCGAGGCCGTCGCCGAGGCCGCTGCCCGGCGGGCCCGGCGGCCGCTGCTCGGGGGCACCGGCCGGCTGATGATCGTCGCCGCCGACCACCCCGCCCGCGGCGCCCTCGGTGTCGGCGACCGCAAGATGGCCATGGCGAGCCGCGCCGATCTGCTGGAGCGGCTGTGCCTCGCGCTGTCCCGGCCGGGCGTCGACGGAGTGCTCGCCACCGCCGACATCCTCGACGACCTGCTGCTGCTCGGCGCCCTCGAACACAAGGTCGTCATGGGGTCGATGAACCGCGGAGGGCTCCAGGGGGCGTCCTTCGAGTTGGACGACCGCTTCACCGGTCACCGCCCCCAGGACATCGAACGGCTCGGGTTCGACGCGGGCAAGCTGCTGCTGCGCATCGACTACGACGACCCGGGATCGCTCAACACCCTGGAGTCCACCGCCCGGGTGATCGACGAGATGGCGGAGCGCCGGCTCCCGGTGTTCGTCGAGCCGTTCATCAGCCGCCGCACCCCCGAGGGCCGTCTCCGCAACGACCTCGCTGCGGAGGCCGTGACCAGGTCCATCGCCATCGCCAGCGGTCTCGGCGGCAGTTCGGCGTACACCTGGCTGAAGGTCCCGGTGACCGAGAACCCGGACGACATGGCCCGGGTGATGGAGACCTCCACCCTGCCGGCCGTGCTGCTCGGCGGCGACGTCGGCACGGACCAGGAGAGCGCGTACGAGAAGTGGCGCGGGGCACTCCAACTACCCACCGTCAAGGGCCTGGTGGTAGGCCGTTCGCTGCTGTACCCGGCGGACGGCGACGTCGCCACGGCCGTGGACACCGCCGTAGGACTTCTGTGAGGGTCGCATGAGCAACGAGCTGTACGTCCCCCGGGGCGCGACCGCGAACGCGCAGTACGCCCTGGACATCGACCCCAAACGGGCCGGCTGGAGCCACAGCAGCCTGCGGATCGTGGAGCTCCGGCCGGGTGACACGCACATGTTCACCACCGGTGACAGCGAGTGGATCGTGCTTCCCCTCGAGGGCGCCTGTACCGTGCGCGTCGAGGGCAGAACGCTGCAACTCCTGGGCAGAGACGACGTCTTCGCGGGTGTATCGGACTTCGCGTACGTGCCCCGAGACGCCCGGGCACAGATCACCTCCGGCACGGGAGGCCGCTTCGCCCTGGCAGGAGCGAAGTGCGAGCGCCGACTCCCCGCCCGCTACGGCCCCGCGCCGGAGGTTCCCGTCGAAGACCGCGGGAGCGGCGACTGCGCGCGCCAGGTGCGCAATTTCGCCTCCGCCGACGCCTTCGAGTGCGACCGGCTCATCGCCGTCGAGGTGATCACACCCGGTGGCCACTGGTCCTCGTACCCGCCGCACAAGCACGACGAGAGGCGGCCGGGCGAGGAGAGTGAGCTGGAGGAGATCTACTACTTCGAGATCGAGGGGCCGAACGGTCTCGGGTACCAGCGCGTATTTCCCTCCCGTGAGGGCGGATCCGACGTCCTCGCCGAGGTCCGCACCGGCGATGTCGTCCTCGTACCGGACGGCTGGCACGGCCCGTCGATCGCCCAGCCCGGACGCACCATGTACTACCTGAACGTCATGGCCGGGCCGGGCGAGGAACGCGAGTGGCGGATCAGCTTCCACCCGGACCACGTAGAAAGCACAGGGGGGTACCGATGACCTCGACGACGAGGCTCACGGTCGCTCAGGCGCTCGTGCGCTTCCTGGCCGCCCAGTACACCGAACGCGACGGCGTGCGCCGCCGGCTGATCGGTGCCACCTGGGGCATCTTCGGCCACGGCAACGTCGCCGGCCTCGGTCAGGCGCTGGTCGAGTACGGCGACGTCATGCCCTACCACCAGGGCCGCAACGAGCAGTCGATGGTGCACGCGGCCGTCGGCTACGCCCGGCAGTCCAACCGTCTCTCCACGCACGCGGTGACGACGTCCATCGGGCCCGGCGCGACCAACCTGGTCACGGGCGCCGCCCTCGCCACGATCAACCACCTCCCGGTCCTGCTGCTGCCCGGCGACGTCTTCGCCACCCGCCCGGCGGACCCGGTACTCCAGCAGCTCGAGGTCCCCCAGGCCGGTGACGTGTCCGTCAACGACTGCCTGCGGCCGGTGTCGAAGTACTTCGACCGGATCACCCGCCCGGAGGCGCTGGTCCCGGCCGCCCTCCAGGCCATGCGTGTACTCACCGACCCGGTCGACACGGGCGCGGTCACGCTCGCGCTGCCGCAGGACGTGCAGGCGGAAGGCTTCGACTGGCCGATGGAGTTCTTCGCCGAGCGGACCTGGACGGTGCGCCGCCCGGGCGCCGACCCGGCCGAACTCGCCGAGGCCGTCCAGGCGGTCCGGTCCGCCCGGCGCCCGCTCGTGGTGGCCGGCGGCGGCGTCCACCACAGCCGCGCGGAGGAGGCGCTCGCGGAGTTCGCCGAAGCCACGGGCATCCCGGTCGCCTCCACCCAGGCCGGCAAGGGCTCGCTGCGCTGGGACCACCCGCAGGACGTGGGCGGCATCGGCCACACCGGTACGGCGACCGCCGACGAGCTGGCCCGCACCGCCGATCTGGTGATCGGCGTCGGCACCCGCTACACCGACTTCACCACGGCCTCCGGCACCCTCTTCACCGGCGAGGGCGTCCGCTTCCTCAACCTCAACATCGCCCCCTTCGACGGCCACAAGCTCTCCGGGCTGCCGCTGATCGCCGACGCGCGCAGCGGCCTGGAGCAGCTGACCGAGGCGCTGGCGGTGCACGGGTGCCGCGTCGATCCCCCGTACGTCACCGAGTACACGGAGGACAAGCAGCGCTGGGAGCACCGTGTGGACGCCTGCTTCGAGGCCGACGAACCGGACGTACGGCCGACGCAGCCGCAGGTCCTCGGCGTGCTGGACGCCTTGGTGGACGAGTCCGACATCCTCGTCAACGCGGCCGGCTCGCTCCCGGGCGATCTGCACAAGCTGTGGCGGACCCGTTCACCGGACCAGTACCACCTGGAGTACGGCTACTCGTGCATGGGCTACGAGATCCCGGCCGCGATCGGGGTGAAGATGGCCGTACCGGACCGGCCGGTGTGGGCCCTGGTCGGCGACGGCACCTACCTGATGATGCCGACGGAGATCGTCACGGCCGTGCAGGAGGGGATCGCGATCAAGGTCCTTCTCGTGCAGAACCACGGCTATGCGTCGATCGGCGGGCTGTCGGAGTCCGTCGGCGGCGAGCGGTTCGCCACCGCCTACCGCTTCCGCTCCGAGGACGGTACGTACACAGGGACGCCGCTGCCCGTGGACCTGGCCGCCAACGCGGCCAGCCTGGGCATGCGTGTGCTGCGTGCGAAGACAGTGGGTGACCTGCGCGCCGCCCTCGCCGAGGCACGCGGCGCGGACACTCCCACATGTGTCTACGTGGAGACCGAAACCGCAGACACTGTGTCGGGCGCGCCTCCGGCGCAGGCCTGGTGGGATGTACCTGTGGCCGCGACCGCGACACGGCCGTCGGCGGTCAAGGCGCGTGAGGAGTACGACCGGCACGTCTCGACCCGACGCCGCCATCTGTGAAGGAGTTCTTGGGCATGACGAAGATCGTCAACCACTGGATCGGCGGCAAGACCGTCGAGGGCGCTTCGGGCACGTACGGTCCGGTGACGGACCCGGCGACCGGTGCGGTCACCACGAAGGTGGCCTTCGCGACCGTGGACGAGGTGGACGCGGCCGTCGCCGCGGCCAAGGAGGCGTTCGCGACGTGGGGGCAGTCCTCACTCGCGCAGCGCACGTCCATCCTGTTCAAGTTCCGGGCGCTGCTGGACGCCCACCGCGACGAGATCGCCGAACTGATCACCGCTGAGCACGGCAAGGTGCACAGCGACGCGCTCGGCGAGGTGGCGCGCGGCCTGGAGATCGTCGACCTGGCCTGCGGCATCAACGTTCAGCTGAAGGGCGAGCTGTCCACGCAGGTCGCCAGCCGTGTGGACGTGGCCGCGATCCGGCAGCCGCTCGGTGTGGTCGCGGGCATCACGCCGTTCAACTTCCCGGCGATGGTGCCGATGTGGATGTTCCCGATCGCCATCGCGTGCGGCAACACGTTCGTGCTGAAGCCGTCCGAGAAGGACCCGTCCGCCTCGCTCCGGCTCGCCGAGCTGCTGGCGGAGGCGGGTCTGCCGGACGGCGTCTTCAACGTCGTCCACGGTGACAAGGTGGCCGTGGACCGCCTTCTCGAGCACCCGGACGTCAAGGCGGTGTCCTTCGTCGGCTCGACCCCGATCGCCCGCTACATCCACACCACCGCCTCCGCGAACGGCAAGCGCGTGCAGGCCCTCGGCGGCGCCAAGAACCACATGCTGGTCCTGCCGGACGCCGACCTGGACGCGGCGGCGGACGCGGCGGTCTCGGCGGCGTACGGCTCGGCGGGCGAACGCTGCATGGCGATCTCCGCCGTCGTGGCCGTCGGAACCATCGGCGACGAACTGGTGGAGAAGATCCGCGAGCGCGCCGAGAAGATCAAGATCGGTCCGGGCGACGACCCGGCCTCCGAGATGGGCCCGCTGATCACCAAGGCGCACCGCGACAAGGTGGCGTCGTATGTGACGGGCGCGGCGGCGGAGGGCGCCGAGGTCGTCCTGGACGGCACCGGTTACACCGTGGACGGCTACGAGGACGGCCACTGGATCGGCATCTCGCTCCTGGACAAGGTGCCGACCACGGCGAAGGCGTACCGGGACGAGATCTTCGGCCCGGTGCTGTGCGTGCTGCGGGCCGAGACGTACGAGGACGGCGTCGCCCTGATCAACGCCTCTCCGTTCGGCAACGGCACCGCGATCTTCACCCGGGACGGTGGCGCGGCCCGCCGCTTCCAGCTGGAGATCGAGGCGGGCATGGTCGGCGTGAACGTGCCGATCCCGGTTCCGGTGGGCTACCACTCCTTCGGCGGCTGGAAGGACTCGCTCTTCGGCGACCACCACATCTACGGTAACGACGGCACGCACTTCTACACCCGCGGCAAGGTGGTCACCACCCGCTGGCCCGACCCGTCCGAGGCCCCGGCGGGCGTGGACCTCGGGTTCCCGCGCAACCACTGAGGTCGCGTCAAGCCCCCGTCAGGCCGTCCGGATACCGGACGGCCTGACATTTTTTTGACGCCTCTGCTGCGGTTCCCGTTCAGGCGGCATTAAACGGGTGACGCAGGCTCAGGACATCTGTTGCCTTTGAAAGCAAGGTCCAATCGCGCTACGGCTTGGCTAATGAGCCAAAGGGGTGCCATTCCCTGGGAAAGCAACGTGTCGCTGAGCACTTTACAAGTGCGGATTCCGAAGGTTAACGGCCATTGACGCGCCGGTTTTCGTCGGGGTTCCATGCAGCGCACCGGGAGAGCACGAGCAGTGGGCCCACCCAGCCTCCGGAGGCGATACAGCTCCCGCCCGAACCACCGCCGCACGAGTCGATCGGAACCGCCGCATGACCGACACGCTCCGCCCTGCCGAGAACTCCGTCGCCCTGGCACCGGAGACCACTCCCCGGACGCTCAAGCGTTCCATCGGCGTCGTCGGCGGCACTCTGCTGACCCTGTCGTGCGTGACGCCCGCCTCCACCCTTTTCGTGGTCGTCCCCGACCTGTTCGGCTCGCTGGGCACCGCCACCGCCCTCACGATCGCCATCGGCTCCCTCCTCTGTATCGCCGTGGCGTTCTGCTACTCGGAACTGGGCACCCTCATCCCGAGCGCGGGCGGCGAGTACGCCATGGTGTCGACACTGGCCGGGCGGCTCGCCGGCTGGCTGGTCTTCGTGCTGTCCCTGCTGGTCGTGATGATCGTCCCGCCGGTGATCGCCATGGGCACGGCGGACTATCTCGCACCTCTCGTGCACCTGGACCCGGCGATGACGGGCGCCACCGTCATGCTGCTCGCCACCCTGGCCGGGCTGCTGGACCTGCGCGCCAACGCCTGGATCACCGGCATCTTCCTGGTCCTGGAAGTGGTGGCCGCCGGTGTCGTCGCGGTCCTGGGCTTCACCCACGGCGAGCGCGGCCTCGGCAGCCTCGTCTCGATGCAGGTGGCCGGCTCCGGCGGCCACACGGACACCGTGACGGCCATGCTGGTGGTCTCCGGACTCGCCATCGCCCTCTTCGTCACCCAGGGCTTCTCGACCGCCGTCTACCTCTCCGAGGAGCTGGAGAACCCGCGCCGCAACGTCGCCCGCACGGTCCTCGCCACCCTCGCGATCTCCTCGGTCGTCATCCTGGTCCCGGTCGTGGCGATCACCCTGGGCGCCTCCGACCTCAAGGCGCTGACGGGCGGCGACCTCAGCAGCATGGTCACCGCCTGGTCCAACTCGGCCGTCGGCACCTTCGTGAGCCTGTGCGTGGCGCTCGCCATCATCAACGCGGGCATCGTGATGGTCATCCAGAACTCCCGCGTGCTGTTCGCCTCCGCCCGCGACAAGGCCTGGCCCGAGCCGGTCAACAACAGGCTCGCCAAGCTCGGCCGCTTCGGCTCCCCCTGGGTCGCCACCCTCGTCGTCGGCGTCCCCGGCGCGTGCCTGTGCTTCGTCAACCTGGACACCCTCTACGGCGTCACGGGCGTCTCGGTGACCGGCATGTACCTGCTGGTGGCGGTCGCCGCCCTGCTCTCCCGGCGCGGCGCGCACCGGCACACCCCCGCCTGGCGGATGCCGCTGTGGCCCGCGATGCCGGTCCTGCTGATCGCGGTCCTCGCGTACATCCTCAGCCGGCAGGAGGTCGGCTATCTGCTGTGGACGGGCGGCATCACCGCGGCGGCCACCCTGTACTGGGCGCTCTATCTCCGCCCCCGCCGCGACACCCGCTGGCTGGTGTCGATCCCGGAGGACGCGCGGGCCTGAGCCCCCGACGGGGGTGTCGGTACGGCGGGTCCTCCCGCCTCCGCGTACCACGGCTGCGGTATGCGGCACAGGGTCCGTACGCCTGTGGGAGGGCCCGGAGTTCCGTCCGGCGGCTGCCCCGGTTGTCTGTGGCGGCCCTTACCGTTGACGCATGGATCTTCGACTGCCCGCGCTGCGGGGGCTGCGCCGGGGGGCCGTGGCCGCCGTGGCCGCGGTCGTCCTCGTGCTGGCCTGTGTCGGTACGTGGTCGGCCGTCGCCTCGGACGACGCACCTGCCGTGCACCGCGCCGACAGAGTCATGGACATGGGCGGCGGCGTGCGGATCGACACGTCCTACTTCACCGCGGGGTCCCCCGGGCGGCGCCCGGCCGTGCTGCTGGCCCACGGATTCGGCGGCAGCAAGGAAGACGTCAGGGACCAGGCGGGGAAGCTCGCACAGGACGGGTACGCCGTGCTGACCTGGTCGGCGCGCGGCTTCGGAAGGTCCACGGGACGGATCGGGCTCAACGATCCCAAGGGCGAGGTCGCCGACGTCTCGAAAATGCTGGACTGGCTGGCGAAGCGGCCCGAGGTCGAGCTCGACAAGCCCGGCGACCCGCGCGTGGGCATGGCGGGCGCGTCGTACGGCGGCGCGGTCTCGCTGCTGGCCGCCGGTCACGACCGGAGAGTGGACGCGATCGCCCCGGCGATCACGTACTGGAACCTGGCGGACGCCCTGTTCCCGAACGGCGTGTTCAAGAAGCTGTGGGCCGGCGTCTTCCTGAACTCCGGCGGTGGCTGCGGCAGGTTCACCGCCGAGCTGTGCCGGATGTACAACCGGGTCGCCGAATCCGGAACGCCCGACGCGCAGGCGCGCGCCCTGCTCCAGGAGCGCTCCCCGTCCGCCGTCGGCAAGGACATCAAGGTGCCCACGCTGCTCGTGCAGGGCCAGTCCGACTCGCTGTTCCCACTCGGCCAGGCGGACGAGGCGGCGAGGGCCATCCGGGCCAACGGCGCGCCCGTGGACGTCGACTGGATCGCCGGCGGGCACGACGGCGGCGACCTGGAGACAGGCCGCGTCCAGGCGCGCGTCACGGCGTGGTTCGACCGCTATCTGAAGGACGACAAGG
The DNA here is from genome assembly GCF_040643755.1 of Streptomyces sp. NPDC047079. Lineage (NCBI taxonomy): Bacteria > Bacillati > Actinomycetota > Actinomycetes > Kitasatosporales > Streptomycetaceae > Streptomyces > Streptomyces sp. NPDC047079. The sequence continues at coordinate 310,473 of NZ_JBEYUZ010000001.1, read as the reverse complement.
GCATCGGGACCGGGCCTGCCTTCCGGATCACCCGGACCGGGGGCATCGACTCCACGGACGGCGCGGCCCTGTTGCGCGGCGCGAGCGGGGACACCTATCCCGGTCTTCGGAGTGGGCGGCGGACGGTCCCGCTCGCCGGTCGCGAGCAGAGCTTCGCGAACCCGGCGGGCGCGAGCCCGCCCGCGATCTCCGCGCTCCCCGGCCTCGGCGGCTCCGGCGGCCTGTCCCAGCTGTCGTCGCTGGGCATCGGGGTGTCGCTCGACTTCCCCGGGCAGTACGCGCACTTCGACTCGGCTCCGGTCCGCGACGACCTGTGGATCACCGGGTCGCCGACCGTGATCCTCCATGTGACGTCGACGAGCGACGACGCCGTGCTCTTCGGGAAGGTGTACGACGTCGGCCCCGGCGACAGCCGGCCGGTCCTGCCCGCGCAACTGGTCACCCCCGTACGGGTGACCGGCGCCAGGAACGGCAAGGACGTCACACTGACCCTCCCCGCCCTCGACCATGAGGTGCAGAAGGGGCATCGGCTGCGGCTGGTCCTCTCCTCCACGGACCTCGGGTACGCGTCCCCGGCCGCGCCGGCCACGTACAGGGTCGCCCTGAAGAGCGGCCTCACGGTGCCGACGGCACCCGGGGTGACGACCGCGGCGGCCCCGCTGCCCTCCTGGGTCTGGTGGCTGCCGCTCGCGGGGGCGGCGGTCGCGGCGGCCCTGCTCCTGACGGGCCGCCGCGCCACGACGACCCCGGCTCCCGACCCCGCGCTGGCCGGGGTTCCGCTCCAGATCACGGACCTCAGCAAGCGGTACGCGAAGTCGACGGACCGGTACGCGGTGCGGGACCTCTCCTTCCGTGTGGAGCGGGGCCAGGTGCTGGGCCTGCTGGGTCCGAACGGCGCGGGCAAGACGACGACACTCCGCATGCTGATGGGCCTGATCAAGCCGGACGGCGGCGAGATCCGGGTGTTCGGCCACGCGATCCGCCCGGGCGCACCGGTGCTGTCGCGGGTCGGCGCCTTCGTGGAGGGAGCGGGCTTCCTGCCGCACCTGTCCGGCCGGGAGAACCTGGAGCTGTACTGGAGGGCGACCGGCCGCCCGCCCGAGGACGCGCACCTGGACGAGGCGCTGGAGATCGCGGGGCTGGGCGACGCGCTGTCCCGCGCGGTGCGCACGTACTCCCAGGGCATGCGCCAGCGGCTCGCCCTCGCGCAGGCGATGCTCGGCCTGCCGGACCTGCTGATCCTGGACGAACCGACCAACGGTCTGGATCCGCCGCAGATCCGGGAGATGCGCGAGGTCATGATCCGGTACGCGGCGGGCGGCCGCACGGTCATCGTCTCCAGCCATCTCCTGGCGGAGGTCGAACAGTCCTGCACGCATCTGGTGGTCATGGACCGCGGCCGACTGGTACAGGCGGGGCCGGTGGACGAGATCGTGGGCTCCGGCGACACCCTGCTCGTGGGCCTGGCGGCGGACATCGCCGACCCGCTGGTGGAGAAGGTGGCCGCACTGCCCGGCGTCTCGTCGGCGGTACGCGCGGAGGGCGGACTGCTGGTACGTCTCACACCGGCAGGGCAGCCGCTCACGTCCCCTGGGCTCCCCGCCGGGGGAACCACGTCCGCGGAACCGGCCGCGCCCGGCGGCGCCTCCGTCGTGGCCTCCGTCGTCACCGCTCCGGACGCCCCCGGGCCGGTCGCGTCCGTCGTCTCCACCGTCGGGCCCTCCGGGCCGATCGCCTCCGTCGTCCCGGCCGACGCGGCGGCCGACGGGTCCGCGGAGCCGGTGGTCTCGCGTTCCGTGGCCGCGGCCCGGCTGCTCGTCGAGCTCGTCCGGCTCGACGTGCCGGTGGCCTCGCTCGGTCCCCACCGTCGTCTCGAGGACGCCTTCCTCACCCTGATCGGAGGTTCCGCATGAGCGCGCTCACCGAGCGGACGGAGACGGCCGACGGGTACCGGGCGCGGCGGACGCTCCCGCTGCGCGTCGAGCTCGTCCGGCAGTTGAAGCGGCGCCGTACGCTCGTCATGGGCGCGATCCTGGCCGTGCTGCCGTTCGTGCTGGTCGTCGCCTTCGCCATCGGCGGCGAGCCGGGCTCCCGCAACGGGCAGGTCACGCTGATGGACACGGCGACCGCGTCGGGCGCCAACTTCGCCGCGGTGAACCTCTTCGTCTCCGCCGGGTTCCTGCTCGTGATCCCGGTCGCTCTGTTCTGCGGGGACACGGTCGCCTCCGAGGCGAGCTGGTCCTCGCTGCGCTACCTGCTCGCGGCCCCCGTCCCGCGCGCCCGCCTGCTGTGGTCCAAGCTCGCGGTCGGGCTCGGTCTGAGCCTCGCGGCCATGGTGCTGCTGCCGGTCGTCGCGCTCGCGGTGGGCACGGCGGCCTACGGCTGGGGGCCGCTGGAGATACCGACCGGCGGCGCCCTTGCCGCGGGCACGGCGGCCCAGCGGCTCGTGGTCGTGGTGGCGTACATCTTCGTGTCCCAACTGGTCACCGCCGGGCTCGCGTTCTGGCTGTCGACCCGGACCGACGCGCCGCTGGGCGCGGTGGGCGGCGCGGTCGGCCTCACGATCGTCGGGAACGTACTGGACGCGGTCACCGCGCTCGGCCACTGGCGCGACTTCCTTCCCGCGCACTGGCAGTTCGCATGGGCGGACGCCGTCCAGCCCCGGCCCGAATGGTCCGGCATGATCCAGGGCGCGGCCATTTCCACAACGTACGCGCTGGTGTTGTTCGCCCTGGCCTTCCGCGGTTTCGCACGCAAGGACGTCGTCTCCTAGCTAGGGAAACGGAGAATCTCCCACCGGTCTCGGCGGCCTCACGCCGTGGCCGGTGGGCCCCGAGGCGGTCGCCCACCGGCTCGCCGTACGCGGGCTCCCCGCGGACACCCCGATGTCCGAGGTCGTCCGTGACACCTGGATGCGCGCGGACGTCCAGAAGACCGTCGACCCCGCGAACCGCGCGGTCTCCCGCGCCGAGTCCATCCGCAGGTTCGCGCCGGTCGAGGGCGAGTCCGCCGAGGAGGACGGCCTGCTCACGCCGCCTGTGAAGATCCGGCGCCAGGCGGTGACGACGGCATTCGCCCGGAGGACCGAAGTGTTGCACGGCGACCGAGTGTCGGGCCCGCTGTGAACGCGACCGCCCTACGAGCCGGGCCCGCAATACCGCTATGAGCGGAATTACCGTTCCCTGAACGGCCGACCGGGTGAATCACCGGAACCAATACGGCCATGCCTGGTTGGTCGCAGAGCAGTACACGTGTCCCTGCCGGGAAAGGAACGCGAGAAAATGCTCAAGCAGGCAATGGCCATGGCGGCGGTCGTGGCTGCCGTCGCCGGTGCCACGGTGGCGGCCGCTCCCCCGGCGCTTGCCTCCGGTGACGACGGGCGCACCATGTCCGCCGCCTCGACCACCGGCCCGGCCCCGCTCGGCGACCCGGTGACCGGGGACGGCACGGATTCGCGGCCCTCCCTGGCGCAGACCTCCCTGAACAGGCTCCGCGCCGGTCTGCCGACGAAGACCGACACCGGTTCGGTCGTCGGTTCCGTACCGTTCGCGACCCAGGCCGCGCCGCTCCTGCCGGACGGTCTCGCGGGCACCGGCTGAGCACTCCGCGTCAATACCCGGTACTCGCCTTGGGTGTGAATTCGGCGATGGCATTCGGGTGAATTGCTTGGCGCCCCCCGATCGGGAGTTGCTTCGGGCGTCTATTCCTCGTTTCACAGACTGCAGGTCGTGCGGCGAGCCGTTCAAGCTGTGCTCGCTCGGTTTCGGCCGTCACAGGGGCACGACCGCGAAGAAGGGAAAGTACGTGAAGCACAAGAAGAGCGCCGTCGTCGTCGCCGGCGCCGTCATGGCTCTCGGTATGGCCGCTCCGGCCATGGCCGACTCAGGGGCCGAGGGCACCGCGACCACCTCCCCGGGCATCGGCTCCGGGAATGTCATCCAGATCCCCGTGGACATTCCGGTCAACGCGTGCGGCAACACCGTCAGCGTCGTCGGGCTGCTCAACCCGGCCGCCGGCAACGCCTGCGCGACCACCTGACGTCATGGCCGCCGGCGGCTGACGTCGTCACGCATCAACTGCCCGGCTGTGTCGCGGCCGGCCTTGGACTCCTCACTCCGGTTCCAGGGCCGGCCTTCCCACTTCACCCACCTCTACCAGCAGGAAGACAACGAGATTGCGACAGACCCTGAGCAGGGGAATGGTCGCGGCGGCCGCCGCGACGGGCATTCTGTCCCTGTGCGGCAACCCGGTGTACGCGGACTCGAACGCCGACGGCACTGCGAGCGGATCGCCCGGCGTCGCCTCCGGCAACAGCCTCCAGGTCCCGGTGCACGTCCCGGTCAACATCTGCGGCAACACCGCCAACGTGGCCGCCCTGTTGAACCCCGCGTTCGGCAACACCTGCACCCACGCCTCCGGCGGACAGGCCTCGTCCACGGGCGCGCACGCTGCCGGCACCACGACCAACTCGCCCGGAGTCGCCTCCGGGAACAACGTCCAGGTCCCCGTGCACGTCCCGGTCAACGCCTGCGGCAACACGGTCGATGTGGCCGCCCTGTTGAACCCGGCGTCCGGCAACTCCTGCGGCCACGCCTCCGGCGGACAGGCCTCGTCCACGGGCGCGCACGCCAGCGGCACGACGACCGGCTCTCCCGGAGTCGCCTCCGGGAACAACGTCCAGGTCCCCGTGCACGTCCCGGTCAACGCCTGCGGCAACTCGGTCAACGTGGTCGGTCTGCTGAACGAGGTGACCGGCAACTCCTGCGGCCCCGCTTCCGGCACGCAGACACCGCCGCAGACGCCGCCGCAGAACCCGCCGACGCCGACGCCGCCGCAGACCCCTCCGCAGAACCCGCAGACCCCGCCGCAGGCCCCTCCGCAGAACCCGCAAACCCCGCCGCAGACGGTCCCGCAGACGCCGCCGCAGACGGTCCCGCAGACGCCGCCGCAGACCCCGCCGCGGACGGTCCCCCAGGTGCCTTCGCAGTCGACTCCGCAGACGCCTGTGCACCACGAGCCGCACGCTCCGCAGGGTGTCACTCCGGGCGACGCGCCCGTCACCGCCCCGCACCCGGCGCCCGCCCTGGCCGAGACCGGCAGTGAGGGCGTGATCGCGGCCTCGGCCGTCAGCGTCGCGATGCTGGCCGGCGGGCTCATCCTGTACCGACGGGGGCGCGCCGCGTCCCGCTTCTAGTGCGACGGGTGCCGGACGTCCGCGTCCGGCACCCGCGCGGTCCCCTCGAGTCCACGGCCCAGGGGCGGCACCCACACAGGGGGTGCCGCCCCTGGGCCGTCGCCGTCCTCGGAACAGGCCCGGCCGTCGTAACGGGAGGCGCCGGAAGCAGCAGGCGGCGCACCCGCCCAATGCGTCATCCGCGTCACAAAGGACTCCGGCAGGTCACACATGTCCCGTGCGGGCCCTCGTTCTGTCACACCCCGTTCACAGACCCTGCCCGCCTCCGGCTCCCCGTCGTTGACGGAGCACAGGTTCGTGATCGCCAGCGCAGCGCCCGGCTCCCCCGTCGGCCTCCCCCGGTCGGCGCCGCGGCGCGCGCGGGGAGGTACTGCTGATGACCGACCGCCACCTCTGGTCCTACAAGGAGATCGCCGCGCACATCCGGGTGCAGCCGGACACCGTGAGGTCGTACCGCAAACACGGGCTGCTTCCCCCTCCCGACCACGTGGAGGGCGGGAAGCCCTACTGGTACGCCGACACGGTCCGGGCCTGGGTCGCCTCCCGGCCCGGAAACCGCGGCCGCGCGGAGCCCTGACCTCCTTTTCCGGCGAGAGGCCCGTCCCCGTCCGGGCGGGCCGCTCCCGCGCCACGGCAGGGACGCCCTCGTGGCCCGGCGCGCTCAGGTCCACGGTTCGATGACGGTCACTCCGCTGCCCGGCGCCGCGCCCATGGCCGCCAGGGCCGCCGGGGACGCCTCCAGCGGGATCGCCGAGGTGACCAGGAGATCGGGGCGCAGGGCACCCGAGCGGACCAGCTCCAGCAGGGGCGCATAGGTGTGGGCCGCCATGCCGTGGCTGCCGAGGAGCTCCAGTTCGAGAGCGATCACCCGGGCCATGGGGACCGGGGTCGTGCCTGCGGGCGACGGCAGCAGGCCGACCTGGACGTGGCGGCCACGGCGGCGCAGGCCGTTCACCGACGCGGCGCAGGTGGCCGGGGAGCCGAGCGCGTCCAGGGAGACATGAGCGCCGCCGCCCGTCAGCTCACGGACCGCTTCCGCCGTGTCGTCGGCGCGCGTGGCGTCCACGCACTCCGTCGCCCCGAACTCCCGCGCGAGTTCCAGCGCCCGGGGCGACACATCGACGGCCACGACCCTGGCCCCGGCGGCGGCCGCGATCATCACCGCCGACAGGCCGACGCCGCCGCAGCCGTGCACGGCGACCCACTCCCCCGCCGCCGTCCTGCCCTGCCCGACGACCGCGCGGAACGCCGTGGCGAACCGGCACCCCAGCGCCGCGGCCGTGCGGAACGACAGTTCCTCCGGCACCGCCACCAGATTCACGTCCGCGTGCTCCAGGGCGACGTACTGGGCGAAGGATCCCCAGTGCGTGAACCCCGGCTGGGTCTGGCGCTCGCACACCTGCTGGTCGCCCGCCGCGCAGGACGGACAGCTGCCGCACGCGCAGACGAACGGGACCGTGACCCGGTCGCCGGGGCACCAGCCGGTCACCCGGGAGCCCACCGCCTCCACCACACCGGCGAGTTCGTGCCCGGGCACGTGCGGGAGCGTGATGTCCGGGTCGTGCCCCATCCAGCCGTGCCAGTCGCTGCGGCACAGTCCCGTCGCCTCGACCCGTACCACGACGCCGTGCTCGGAAGGCTTCGGGTCCGGCACCTCGCGCACCTCGGCCGGCTCCCCGTATCGCTCGAACACCACCGCACGCATACGACCGCGCCCTCCGCCCTCGTCCCGCGATCCCCGGCGGTCCCGGAGATCGTCTCCAGGCGGAACGCTAGCCGAGGGGGGCGCGGACCCCTGGCCGGGCATTCCGCCGGACGGGCGCACCCGCGCCGCCACCGTGCCGCTTGCCCTGCCGGCGACGGATCCCGGCCCATCATGTCCTCCTGGGCCACCGGCCGACCCGGCCGCGCGAGGAATCGAATCCCCCCTACAGGTCATACCCCCTAGGGGTATAGACTGAGTCCCGTAGGCCCCATACGTCTCCCGAGGAGTAACGACATGACCGCGCAGACCGACACCCAGGGCTCCGTGACGACCGTCTACAAGGTGAGCGGGATGAGCTGCGGACACTGTGAGGGTTCCGTCTCCGGCGAGATCTCCGGCCTCGCCGGTGTGACCTCGGTCACGGCCGTCGCAGCCACCGGCGAGGTCACCGTGGTCTCCGCCGCGCCCCTCGACGACGAGGCCGTGCGCGCGGCTGTCGACGAGGCGGGCTTCGAACTCGTCGGCCAGGCCTGAACCGCCCCGCTCCCCGCTCTCCGCACCGGGCCGTACCGACCGGCTGATACCGGCTCCGTACGCCCCGGCCCTCCGTCTGGAGTCCGGATATGACCAGTACCGCAGCACCAGCCCTGATAGACCGGGGCGCGCATTCCGTGGTCGAACTGACGATCGGCGGCATGACCTGCGCCTCCTGCGCGGCCCGCGTCGAGAAGAAGCTCAACCGCCTGGACGGCGTCACGGCCACGGTGAACTTCGCGACGGAGAAGGCGAAGATCTCGTACGCCGACGGCGTCGAGGTCGCCGATCTGATCGCCACCGTGGTGAAGACCGGCTACACCGCCGAAGCACCACCGCCGCCCCGGATCGAGGAGCCCGGACCGCAGGGTCCCGCGACCCAAGGGGAGGACTCCGAGCCGGCCGCGCTGCGCCGGCGCCTGACCGTCTCCGCCCTGCTCGCCCTGCCCGTGGTCCTGCTGTCGATGGTTCCGGCCCTCCAGTTCGACAACTGGCAGTGGCTCTCGCTCACGCTCGCCGCCCCGGTCGTCGTCTGGGGAGGGCTGCCGTTCCACCGGGCGGCGTTCACCAACGCCCGGCACGGGGCTGCCACCATGGACACGCTCGTCTCGGTCGGCACGCTGGCCGCTTTCGGCTGGTCGCTGTGGGCGCTGTTCTGGGGCGACGCCGGAATGCCCGGCATGCGCCACGGCTTCGACCTCACCGTCTCCCGTACGGACGGTTCCCGGGCCATCTATCTGGAGGTGGCGGCGGGAGTCGTCGCGTTCCTCCTGCTCGGCCGCTATCTGGAGGCCCGCTCCAAGCGGCGCGCGGGCGCGGCCCTGAAGGCGCTGCTCGAACTGGGCGCGAAAGACGTGGCGGTACTGCGGGACGGCCGGGAGGTGCGCGTCCCGGTGGCGCGGCTGGCTGTCGGCGACCTGTTCGTCGTACGCCCCGGGGAGAAGATCGCCACGGACGGGACCGTGGTGGAGGGCGCCTCCGCGGTCGACGCGTCGATGCTGACCGGTGAGTCGGTGCCGGTCGACGTGACCGTAGGGGACGCCGTGACCGGCGCGACCGTGAACGCCGGGGGCCGGCTGGTGGTGGAGGCGACGCGCGTGGGCGCCGACACCCAGCTCGCACGGATGGCGCGTCTCGTCGAGGACGCGCAGAACGGCAAGGCCGAAGTGCAACGCCTCGCCGACCGCGTCTCCGGGATCTTCGTGCCCGTGGTGCTGCTGATCGCGCTCGGCACCTTCGGCGTGTGGCTCGGTGTCACCGGCGACACGGTCGCCGCCTTCACCGCGGCCGTCGCGGTGCTGATCATCGCCTGCCCCTGCGCGCTGGGCCTCGCCACCCCGACGGCCCTGATGGTGGGCACGGGCCGTGGTGCCCAGCTCGGCATTCTCATCAAAGGGCCCGAGGTGCTGGAGTCCACGCGCCGCGTCGACACCGTGGTCCTGGACAAGACGGGCACGGTCACCACCGGCCGGATGGCCCTCCAGGGGGTCCATGTCGCCGAGGGCGCCGACGAGAAGGAGCTTCTGCGGCTGGCGGGAGCCCTCGAGCACGCCTCCGAGCACCCCATCGCCCGTGCGGTCGCGGCGGGCGCCGAGGAGCGCGTGGGTGCCCTTCCGGTACCGGAGCGCTTCGAGAACGTGCCCGGGCTCGGGGTGCGCGGACGCGTCGAGGGCTGCGAGATCACGGTGGGACGGTTCCGGGAGGCGCTCCCGGAAGCGGTGGCCCGCGCGAAGGCGGAGGCCGAGGCGCGGGGACACACGGCCGTCGTGGTCGCCCGGGAGGGCGTGGCACTCGGTGTCCTCACGGTCGCCGACACGGTCAAGGAGACCAGCGCCGAGGCCGTGCGGGAGCTGCGCGCCCTGGGGCTCAGGCCGGTCCTGCTGACCGGGGACAACCGGGTGGTGGCCGAGGCCGTGGCGCGCGCCGTCGGCATCGACGCCGGCGATGTGATCGCCGAGGTGCTGCCGCAGGACAAGGTCGACGTCGTCCGGCGGCTGCAGAGCGAGGGGCGGACCGTCGCCATGGTCGGTGACGGCGTCAACGACGCGGCCGCGCTCGCCACCGCCGATCTCGGACTCGCCATGGGCACCGGGACGGACGCGGCGATCGAGGCGAGCGATCTGACGCTGGTGCGCGGGGACCTGCGGGTGGCCGCGGACGCGATCCGGCTGTCACGGCGGACGCTCGCCACGATCAAGGGGAATCTGGTGTGGGCCTTCGGCTACAACGTGGCCGCGCTGCCGCTCGCCGCCGCCGGGCTGCTCAACCCCATGATCGCGGGGGCGGCGATGGCCTTCTCGTCCGTTTTCGTGGTGACGAACAGCCTCCGGCTCCGGGCGTTTTCATGACGCAGGGGTAAGAGTCCCTCTAGAGTCCGACGCATGCCTCACATAAGCTCTTCACAAGGCTCGCGCATCATCCTTACGCTGGAGCCTCGATAACCGTATCGAGGCGCTTGCGTATTTTCAGGGCATATGCAAGAGACGCAGATCACAGTGATGTGAACGTAACCAACGGAAGGGTTCGTGGGTCTAAGTTGGCGATGTCGGAAGCGTCTTGGGGGGCGCGACCGGCATCTGGGGATGTCTTGGGGGACGTTCCCGGGAAACTGCGTTGCCGGGACACGTACGCCGGGGAGCTTTGAGCGGCCCTCCCGTTCGTACGGGTCCCGGCAGACCGCATCGCAGTGGTCCGCCGAGTTCTGCTCGTTTTGCTCGTAGCGTTTCAGGCGCTGTCCCGCAGACGCCCGGCCGGATCCCGTGGGGGGAATCCGCACCGGGACATGGGAAGGCGCCCCGCGCGTCGGCCCGTGGGGGGACCGCCGCCGGGGCGCCTTCCGCTTTTTGTCGCTCGTTCGCCTCCAGGGGCGCGCGCCCCTTCGGCTCACTTACCGGGTCGAGCCGCGGTAAGCGTTGTCAGCGCTCCTCGACCGGAACGAAGTCGCGCTCGACGACGCCCGTGTAGATCTGGCGCGGGCGGCCGATGCGGGAGCCCGGCTCCTTGATCATCTCGGTCCACTGGGCGATCCAGCCCGGCAGGCGGCCCAGGGCGAACAGGACCGTGAACATCTCGGTCGGGAAGCCCATCGCGCGGTAGATCAGGCCGGTGTAGAAGTCGACGTTCGGGTAGAGCTTGCGCTCGACGAAGTAGTCGTCGGACAGCGCGTGCTCCTCCAGCTTGAGGGCGATGTCGAGGAGTTCGTCCTCCTTGCCCAGGGCGGAGAGCACATCGTGCGCGGCGGCCTTGATGATCCGGGCACGCGGGTCGAAGTTCTTGTAGACCCGGTGGCCGAAGCCCATCAGGCGGACGCCCTCCTCCTTGTTCTTCACCTTGCGGATGAAGGTGTCGACGTCGTTGCCGGAGTCGCGGATGCCCTCGAGCATCTCCAGGACGGACTGGTTGGCGCCGCCGTGCAGCGGGCCCCACAGCGCGTTGATGCCGGCCGAGATCGAGGCGAACATATTGGCCTGCGACGAGCCCACCAGGCGCACGGTCGAGGTCGAGCAGTTCTGCTCGTGGTCCGCGTGCAGGATCAGCAGCTTGTCCAGGGCGGAGACGACGACCGGGTCCAGGTCGTACTCCTGCGCCGGCACGGAGAACGTCATACGGAGGAAGTTCTCGACGTAGCCGAGGTCGTTACGCGGGTAGACGAAGGGGTGGCCGATCGACTTCTTGTAGGCGTACGCGGCGATCGTCGGCAGCTTGGCGAGCAGGCGGATGGTGGAGAGGTTGCGCTGCTTCTCGTCGAAGGGGTTGTGGCTGTCCTGGTAGAAGGTGGACAGCGCGGAGACCACCGAGGACAGCATCGCCATCGGGTGCGCGTCGCGCGGGAAGCCCGTGTAGAAGTTCTTGACGTCCTCGTGCAGCAGGGTGTGCTGCGTGATGTCGTTCTTGAAGGTGGAGAGCTCATCGACGGTCGGAAGCTCGCCGTTGATCAGCAGGTAGGCGACCTCCAGGAAGGTGGAGCGCTCGGCCAGCTGCTCGATCGGGTAGCCGCGGTACCGGAGGATGCCCTTCTCGCCGTCCAGGTAGGTGATGGCGGATTTATAGGCGGCGGTGTTGCCATACCCGCTGTCCAGAGTGACCAGACCGGTCTGGGCGCGGAGCTTCCCGATGTCGAAGCCCTTGTCACCGACGGTGCTGTCGACCACCGGGTAGGTGTATTCGCCGCCGTCGTACCGCAGTACTACAGAGTTGTCGCTCACGTCTTCCCTCACCGACGTAGTGCCTCATCTTCGAGGTGCCCTGACTGTCTCTACCATCCCCCATTTGGCTCAGGAGAGTGCACTCGGGGTCGACCATTGGGCTCATCGGCGGCACTGAGTGCCGTCAACCTGCTCATCCTGCCCCCCTTCGCCCGGTTCCGGAAGTGCTCTGTGACCTTCGCGACTCATTTGATCGATCATTTTTTCCGAGGCTCGGCCATGGGCTGGAGCTCAGCCCTCGAGGGGCCCGGGTGACAGCCGGAAATCCAGGGCCGTGCACCGCCGGCCCGCCGAAACCGTGCGCACCGCCTGCCCGATCGCCTTGCGCGAACCGACGAGGACGACAAGCTTCTTGGCGCGGGTGACGGCCGTGTAGAGCAGGTTCCGCTGGAGCATCATCCAGGCTCCGGTGGTGACCGGGACCACCACCGCCGGATACTCGCTGCCCTGCGAGCGATGGATGGTCACCGCGTACGCGTGCGCCAGTTCGTCCAGTTCGTCGAATTCGTAGGGAACCTCCTCGTCCTCGTCCGTCAGCACCGTCAGGCGCTGCTCGACCGGGTCGAGTGAGGTGACCACGCCCACGGTGCCATTGAAGACGCCATTCTTGCCCTTTTCGTAATTGTTCCGGATCTGGGTGACCTTGTCCCCGACACGGAAGACACGGCCACCGAACCGCTTCTCGGGCAGGTCGGGGCGGCCGGGGGTGATCACCTGCTGGAGCAGGCCGTTGAGGGTGCCCGCGCCGGCGGGGCCCCGGTGCATCGGGGCGAGCACCTGGACGTCCCGGCGCGGATCGAGGCCGAACCGGGCCGGGATCCGCCGTGCCGCCACGTCCACGGTGAGCCGGCCGGCCTCCTCGGTGTCGTCCTCGACGAAGAGGAAGAAGTCCTTCAGGCCGTCGGTGAGCGGGTGCTGTCCGGCGTTGATGCGGTGCGCGTTGGTGACGACACCGGACTGCTGGGCCTGGCGGAAGACCCGGGTGAGCCGGACGGCGGGGAGGGGACTCCCGTCGGCGAGGAGGTCCCGCAGGACCTCCCCGGCGCCGACGCTCGGCAGCTGGTCGACGTCGCCGACGAAGAGCAGGTGGGCGCCCGGCGGCACGGCCTTGACCAGCTTGTTGGCGAGCAGCAGGTCGAGCATGGACGCCTCGTCCACGACCACCAGGTCGGCGTCGAGCGGGCGGTCCCTGTCGTACGCCGCGTCGCCGCCGGGCTTGAGCTCCAGCAGCCGGTGGACCGTGGAGGCCTCGGCGCCGGTCAGCTCGGACAGGCGCTTGGCCGCCCGTCCGGTGGGCGCCGCGAGCAGGACCTTGGCGCGCTTGGCCCGGGCGAGTTCGACGATGGACCGTACGGTGAAGGACTTGCCGCAGCCGGGCCCTCCGGTGAGGACGGCGACCTTCCGGGTCAGCGCCAGCCGTACGGCCTCCTCCTGTTCGGGGGCGAGTTCGGCTCCCGTGCGCTCCCTGAGCCAGCCGAGCGCCTTGTCCCACGCCACGTCCCGGAAGGCGGGCATCCGGTCCTCGTCGGTCCGCAGCAGACGCAGCAGCTGGGCGGAGAGGGAGAGTTCGGCCCGGTGGAAGGGGACCAGGTAGACGGCGGTGACGGGTCCGCCGCCGTCGGGTCCGGGCACCCTCTCCCGTACGACACCCGGGTCGGAGTCGTCCTGCGGGGGCGCCGCCAGCTCGGCCAGGCACTCGATGACCAGCCCCGTGTCGACCTGGAGGAGTTTGACCGCGTCCGCGATGAGCCGCTCCTCGGGCAGATAGCAGTGGCCCTGGTCGGCGGACTGCGACAGCGCGTACTGCAATCCGGCCTTGACGCGCTCCGGGCTGTCGTGCGGGATGCCGACGGACTGGGCGATGCGGTCGGCGGTGAGGAAGCCGATGCCCCAGACGTCGGCGGCCAGGCGGTAGGGCTGGTTCTTGACGACCGAGATGGAGGCGTCGCCGTACTTCTTGTAGATGCGCACGGCGATGGACGTGGAGACCTGGACGGTCTGGAGGAAGAGCATGACCTCCTTGATCGCCTTCTGCTCCTCCCAGGCGTCGGCGATCTTCCTGGTCCGCTTGGGCCCGAGGCCGGGGACCTCGATGAGCCGCTTGGGCTCCTCCTCGATGATCCTCAGGGTGTCGAGGCCGAAGTGCTGGGTGATGCGGTCGGCGAAGACCGGGCCGATGCCCTTGACGAGGCCGGATCCGAGATAGCGGCGGATGCCCTGGACGGTGGCCGGCAGGACGGTCGTGTAGTTCTCGACGGTGAACTGCCGTCCGTACTGGGGGTGCGACCCCCAGCGGCCCTCCATCCGGAGCGACTCCCCGACCTGGGCGCCGAGAAGCGCGCCGACGACGGTGAGCAGATCACCGGCACCGCGGCCGGTGTCCACGCGGGCGACCGTGTATCCGTTCTCCTCGTTGGCGTAGGTGATCCGTTCGAGCACGCCCTCCAGGGTGGCCAGGCGCCGCTCGCCCGCACCCGCCTGTCCCGCCCGACTCGCCTCCTGGGTCATGATCCGACGCTACCGCCCGGGTGTGACAGAGACCGCCCAGGTGTGACAGACGGGGACGGCCGGTGTGCGACCACCCGGGTCCGGTGGGAAGGCCGCGGTCGGCGGCTCTCGTGCCCCGAAGGGGATTCGCTCGGCCCCGGCGCCCGCTCGGGAGGCCGGCTGACGGACCCTCAACCGGCCGCGCCCGGGGGCGGGGCCGGGCCCTCCGTGCTCGAGCGCACCGCGCGGGAATAGCCGCGACGGCGCCCCGGTTCCCTGCCCGTGGATCCATGAGCGGCCCCCGCGGGCCGGGAACCGTCCTCCCCCCGGGGCCCGCGCCACCGCCCGCCCGTACGACCGCCTCCGGGTCACAATCCGGTCTCGCAGCCCCTACGACCCTTGATTAACCCCCATGTAATCGATTCCAATCCTCGGTGTCGCCCGTGTAAACGATTCCATTGACATCGCATCACGACCGGCACAGCCCATACGAGGACTCACAAGGAGGTGGTCCCGGCAATGGCGAGCATCAAGGACGTCGCCGCCGAGGCGGGCGTATCCGTCGCCACGGTGTCGCGCGTCCTGAACGATCATCCTTCGGTCAGCGCCGACGCACGCACCCGTGTGCTGGCCGCCGTCGAGGCGCTGGGCTACCGCCCGAACGCCGTCGCCCGGTCCCTGCGCACCGACGAGACCCGCACCCTCGGCCTGGTCATCAGCGACGTGCTGAACCCGTACTTCACGCATCTGGCGCGCTCCGTCGAGGAGGAGGCCCGGGCCCTCGGCTACAGCGTGATCATCGGCAACGCCGACGAACGGCCCGAGCTCCAGGACCACCATGTGCGAACCCTGCTGGACCGGCGGATCGACGGGCTGCTCGTCTCCCCGACCGACGGCGGCTCGCCACTCATGCTGGACGCCGCGAAGGCCGGCATCCCGATGGTCTTCGTGGACCGGTGGATCGCGGGCGTCGACGTCCCCGTCGTACGCGCCGACGGACGCGCCGCCGTGCACGACCTCGTGGCCCATCTGCACGGACTCGGGCACCGGCGGCTCGCGATCATCGCGGGCCCGGCGGCGACCACGACGGGCAGTGAGCGCGTCGAGGCCTTCCGCCAGGCCCTGGGCGAGTACGGGCTCCCCCTCCCGGACGCATACATAGGACAGGGCGACTTCCAGGCCGACAGCGGGCGGCGGGCCACCGAGCGGTTCCTGGAGCTGACCGAACCGCCCGAGGCCGTGTTCGCCGCCGACAACCTGATGGCGCTCGGCGCGCTGGACGCGATCCGGGCGCGCGGGCTGCGGGTTCCCGAGGACATCGCGCTCGCCGCGTTCGACGACATCCCGTGGTTCGTGCACACCGATCCGCCGATCACCGCGATCGCCCAGCCCACGGGCGAGTTGGGACGCGCCGCCGTGCGCGCGCTGGTCGACCGCATCGAGGGGCGGCCCCCCGCGTCCGTCACCCTCCCCGCCCGTCTCGTCGTACGCCGCTCGTGCGGCGAGCCGGCCCCCGCGCAGGCCCCCGCTGCGCAGACCTCTCCCATGCAAAGGAGCAAGCCGTGAGCAACCCTGACGAGTTGCTGCGCATCGAAGGCATACGCAAGACCTTCCCCGGCGTGGTCGCACTCGACGGCGTCGACTTCGACCTGCGCAGGGGCGAGGTGCATGTGCTGCTCGGTGAGAACGGCGCGGGCAAGAGCACGCTCATCAAGATGCTCTCCGGCGCCTACCGCCCCGACAGCGGGCGGATCCTGGTCGGCGGCGAGGAGGTGCGCATCCACGGGGCGCAGGACTCCGAGCGCCTCGGGATCGCCACCATCTACCAGGAGTTCAACCTCGTTCCCGATCTGACCGTCGCCGAGAACATCTTCCTCGGGCGCCAGCCGCGCCGCTTCGGGGTGATCGACCGCAAAAGGATGGAGGCGGACGCGGCCGAACTCCTCGAACGTGTGGGCGTGCACGTGTCCCCCCGCGCACGTGTGCGGGAACTGGGCA
The DNA here is from genome assembly GCF_040643755.1 of Streptomyces sp. NPDC047079. NCBI lineage: Bacteria > Bacillati > Actinomycetota > Actinomycetes > Kitasatosporales > Streptomycetaceae > Streptomyces > Streptomyces sp. NPDC047079. The sequence goes on along the minus strand of NZ_JBEYUZ010000001.1, from coordinate 294,350 downwards.
TCGCGCGGCTCCAGATGGTCGAGATCGCCAAGGCCCTCAGCCTGAACGCGCGCGTGCTCATCATGGACGAACCGACGGCCGTGCTCACCTCCGAGGAGGTCGAGAAGCTGTTCGCCATCGTGCGCAAGCTGCGCGAGGACGGCGTCGGGATCGTCTTCATCACCCACCATCTGGACGAGATCGCCGCCCTCGGGGACCGGGTCACCGTGATCCGCGACGGCAGGAGTGTCGGGCAGGTGTCCGCCGACACGCCCGAGGCGGAGCTCGTACGCCTCATGGTGGGGCGGTCGATCGAGCAGCAGTACCCGCGCGAACGGCCCGAGGCGGGTGCCGCGTTGCTCACCGTCGAGGGGCTCACCCGGGACGGTGTCTTCCACGATGTGTCCTTCGAGGTGCGGGCCGGTGAGGTCGTCGGCATCGCGGGGCTCGTGGGTGCCGGCCGTACGGAGGTCGTACGAGCCGTGTTCGGTGCCGATCCCTACGACAAGGGAGCCGTGCGCGTCGCCGGCGCGACGGTGCGCCGGTACGACGTGAACGCCGCGATGGAGGCCGGGATCGGGCTTGTGCCCGAGGACCGCAAGGGCCAGGGACTCCTCCTTGACGCGTCCGTCGAGGAGAACCTCGGGCTCGTGACCATGCGGGCCGCGACCCACGGCGGGCTCGTCGACCGCAAGGGGCAGCACGCCGCCGCGGCGAAGGTCGCCGAACGGCTCCGGGTGCGGATGGCCGGACTCGGCCAGCTGGTGCGCACGCTCTCCGGCGGCAACCAGCAGAAGGTCGTCATCGGCAAGTGGCTGCTGGCGAACACCAAGGTCCTCATCCTCGACGAACCGACGCGCGGCATCGACGTCGGCGCCAAGGTCGAGATCTACCAGCTGATCAACGAACTCACGGCCGCGGGCGCCGCCGTCCTGATGATCTCCAGCGATCTGCCCGAGGTGCTCGGCATGAGCGACCGGGTCCTGGTGATGGCTCAGGGCCGGATCGCGGGCGAACTGACCGCCGACGAGGCGACCCAGGACTCCGTCATGGCCCTCGCCGTCTCCGCTCCCACCCCGTCCGTCACCCCGTCTGTCACCACGTCTGACATCACGTCTGTCAACGAAACGGAGGCCTCCCGTGGCCACTGACACGCTCAAGAGCACAGCGGGCGCCGGTGGCGCCGGGGGGATCCGCCGCCTCCTGCTCGACAACGGCGCGCTCACCGCGCTCATCGGCCTCGTCATCGTGATGTCGGCGCTGTCCGGCGACTTCCTGACGGCCGACAACTTCCTCAACATCGGCGTCCAGGCGGCCGTCACCGCCATCCTCGCCTTCGGTGTCACCTTCGTGATCGTCTCGGCCGGCATCGACCTGTCGGTCGGTTCGGTCGCCGCACTGTCGGCCACCGTCCTCGCCTGGAGCGCCACGTCGGCGGGCGTCCCCGTCGCGATAGCGGTGCTCCTCGCCATCGCGACCGGCCTCGCGGCCGGTCTCGTCAACGGCGTCCTGATCTCGTACGGGAAGCTCCCGCCGTTCATCGCGACGCTCGCCATGCTGTCGGTGGGCCGCGGTCTGTCGCTGGTCATCTCGCAGGGCTCCCCGATCGCCGTCCCGGACTCCGTCTCGCACCTCGGTGACACGCTCGGCGGCTGGCTGCCGGTGCCGGTGCTCGTCATGGTCGTCATGGGGCTGGTCACCGCGTTCGTCCTCGGTCGTACGTACATCGGCCGCTCGATGTACGCGATCGGCGGCAACGAGGAGGCGGCTCGCCTGTCGGGTCTGCGGGTGAAGAAGCAGAAGCTCGCGATCTACGCGTTGTCGGGGCTGTTCGCCGCGCTCGCGGGCATCGTGCTCGCCGCACGTCTGTCCTCCGCGCAGCCGCAGGCCGCAAACGGCTACGAGCTGGACGCGATCGCCGCGGTCGTCATCGGCGGCGCCTCGCTGGCGGGCGGCACGGGCAAGGCCTCCGGCACCCTGATCGGCGCGCTGATCCTCGCGGTGCTGCGCAACGGCCTCAACCTGCTGTCGGTGTCGGCGTTCTGGCAGCAGGTCGTCATCGGTGTCGTGATCGCGCTGGCGGTGCTCCTCGACACCGTGCGGCGCAAGGCGGGGGCCACCCCCGTGGCGGCCGGTACGCCGGCTCCGGGCGGCAGGAAGAAGCAGGCGGCGACCTATGTACTGGCCGCCGTGGTCGCGGCGGCCGTGGTGGGCGCGATGTCCTTCCTGCACGGCGGCTCCTCCTCCACGACGCCGAAGGTGGGCCTGTCGCTGTCCACGCTCAACAACCCCTTCTTCGTGCAGATCAAGACGGGCGCACAGGCGGAGGCGAAGAAGCTGGGCGTCGACCTGACGGTCACGGACGCGCAGAACGACGCCTCGCAGCAGGCCAACCAGCTCCAGAACTTCACCAGCTCGGGCCTGGGTGCGATCGTCGTCAACCCCGTGGACTCGGACGCGGCGGGGCCTGCGGTGCGTGCCGCGAACAAGGCGGGCGTCCCCGTCGTGGGCGTCGACCGCGGTGTCAACAAGGCGAAGACGGCCGCGCTGGTCGCCTCCGACAACGTCGAGGGCGGCAAGCTGGGGGCCAAGGCGCTGGCCGAGAAGCTGGGTGGCAAGGGCAAGATCGTGATCCTTCAGGGTCTGGCCGGTACGTCCGCGAGCCGTGAGCGCGGCGCGGGCTTCGCGCAGGGCCTGAAGGCCTACCCCGGCATCCAGGTCGTCGCCAAGCAGCCCGCCGACTTCGACCGCACCAAGGGCCTCGACGTGATGACCAACCTGCTCCAGGCCCACCCCGACGTCCAGGGCGTCTTCGCCGAGAACGACGAGATGGCGCTCGGCGCGATCAAGGCGCTCGGCTCCAAGGCCGGCACCTCGGTGCAGGTGGTCGGCTTCGACGGCGAGCCCGACGGCCTGGCCGCCGTCAAGGCGGGCACGCTGTACGCCTCGGTGGCGCAGCAGCCGACGCAGCTGGGCCGGATCGCGGTCGATAACGCGCTGCGGGCCGCCGAGGGCAAGAAGGTCCAGGAGACGGTGAAGGTTCCGGTGAAGGTGGTCACGCAGCAGAACGTGGCCGGGTTCAGCGGCTGACGCCGCCGAGCGGGCGGGCCGTCCTGGTGAGTGACGGCCCGCCTCACGTCATCTCTCAGGGGAGTTCATTCATGTACGACTACGACCTCCTGGTCGTTGGATCGGCCAACGCCGACCTGGTGATCGGGGTCGAGCGGCGGCCCGCGGCCGGGGAGACCGTGCTCGGCTCGGACCTGGTCGTCCATCCGGGCGGCAAGGGCGCGAACCAGGCGGTCGCCGCCGCCCGCCTCGGTGCCCGTACGGCGCTGCTGGCCCGCGTCGGCGACGACGCGCACGGCCGGCTGCTGCTGGATGCGCAGCGCGAGGCCGGCGTCGACACCGTGGGGGTGCTGCTCGGCGGGGCGCCCACCGGTGTCGCGCTCATCACGGTGGACCCGTCCGGGGACAACAGCATCGTGGTCTCGCCGGGGGCCAACGGCAGACTCACACCGCAGGACGTACGGGCCGCCGGGAACCTCCTGTCCGCCTCCCGTGTGGTCTCGTCGCAGTTGGAGATCCCGCTGGAGACGGTCGTGGAGGTCGTACGGAACCTGCCGTCCGGCACCCGTTTCGTGCTGAACCCGTCACCGCCCCGGCCGCTGCCCGCCGAGCTGCTGGCGGCCTGCGACCCGCTGATCGTGAACGAGCACGAGGCGCGGGTCATCACCGGCGCCGACCTGGACGGCTCGCCCGAGGAGTGGGCCACCGCGCTGCTGGCGCTCGGCCCACGGTCGGTCGTGGTGACGCTCGGCGCAAAGGGCGCGCTGGTGGCGACGGCCGAGTCCATGACCCGGGTCCCGCCCGTGCGGGTGGACGCGGTGGACACGACCGGCGCGGGCGACGCGTTCACGGCGGCGCTGGCGTGGCGGCTGGGCACCGGTGCGTCGCTGCCGGACGCGGCGGCGTACGCGGCGCGGGTGGGTGCGGCGGCGGTCACGCGCCCCGGGGCCCAGGAGTCCTTCCCGACCGCCGAGGAGGTCGCCGCCCTGTGAAGAAGGCCGGAATTCTCAACCGTCACCTCTCCGGGGCGCTGGCCGAGCTGGGCCATGGTGACGGGGTCCTGGTGTGCGACGCGGGCATGCCGATACCGGACGGACCGCGCGTGGTCGACCTGGCCTTCCGCGCCGGGATCCCGTCCTTCGCGGAGGTCGTGGACGGTCTGCTGGAGGAACTGGTGGTGGAGGGCGCGACGGCGGCACACGAGGTCAGGGACGCCAACCCGCGGGCCTCGGCGTTCCTCGACGCCCGCTTCCCGGAGCTGACCCTGGTCCCGCACGACCAGCTGAAGCGGATGACCGCGCAGGCCCGTCTGGTGGTGCGCACGGGAGAGGCCCGGCCGTATGCGAACGTGCTGCTGCGCTGCGGGGTCTTCTTCTGACCCACGCCCGCCTTCCCGGCTCGCACACTTCGAGGGGCCCGGCCACAGGCCGGGCCCCTCGGCTTCCCCCTCCGCATCAGAACCCCGCGATCCCCCCAGATCCCCCTCCAGAAGTTCTGACGCCCAGTACGACACGCTCAGTGCCGAGAGGGTTGCACATAGGGAGAGGAAATTTTTTTCATGTCCAAGTCCTCCGGAAAAGAAGGACATATGACTGGCATACGGTGCAAAGAGGGTTAATCATGGACTGAAGAGTAAGAAGGTGAATGATCACGAACGACCGCGAGCCCAAGAAGGCACGTCCCGCGTCGCGGGAGTCGTCCGGTCCGGAGCGGGAGAGGTCCGCCGAGGAACCGGAGGCCTCGGCCCCCCGGCGCGTGCCCGCTCCCCAGGCCATGCGGAACGCCGCGCAGCAGCTCTCGGAGTTGCTGGGGCGCGCCCCTCAGTCCGTCTCCTCGCTGAGGCCGACACCGGACGGCTGGGAGGCCCTGGTGGAGGTCGTCGAGCTGGAGCGCATACCGGACACGAGCAGCGTGATGGCCAGCTACAAGGTTGTTCTTGATCCCGCGGGTGAGCTGATGGCGTACGAGCGCGCACGCCGCTACACCCGTGCACAGGTCGACAGAGAGGGCCGCTAGCCGGCTCCTTCTTCGCGTGAGGCCTACGAGGGGAAAGATCGTGACTGTGGTACCGCAAGGTGGCGGTGGCGCCGTCGCCGGGGGCGGCGGGGGCTCGGGCACCCTGTACGACGTGCTGGAACTCGTCCTCGACCGGGGTCTGGTCATCGATGTGTTCGCACGAGTGTCCCTCGTGGGCATCGAGATCCTGAAGGTCGACGCCCGCGTGGTCGTGGCCAGCGTCGACACGTATCTGCGCTTCGCGGAAGCCTGCAACCGGCTGGATCTGGAGTCCGGCCGCAAGGCGCCCGCGCAACTGACCGACATGGTCGAGGGCGTCACCGAGGGCGGCGCACGCGGCAAGAGCAAAGGCGCGCTGACCGGCGCGGTCGAGGCCTTCACGGACTCGTTGCAGGGCCGCGGTGACGACAAGCGCGAGAAGGAGCACGAGCGCGTCGAACGCGGTTCGGGCCGCCGTTCCTCCAGGGACCGGGAGGAGTGAACGCACCGATGGCGCTGTACGTGTACGCGATCACCGACGACACGCATCCCCTGGACCTCGACGGCATCAAGGGCGTGGGCGCGTCGCCCGCCGAGCTGCGCACGGTACGCAGCGACACCCTGTGCGCCGTCGTCAGTGAGGCCCCGGAGGATCTCTCGGTCGCGCGACGGGACCTGGAGGCACACCACGAGGCCCAGGAACGGCTGTGGGCCGACGGGACCATCCTGCCGCTGAGCTTCGGATTCGTCGCCCCGGACGAGGAATCGGTGCGCGCCGTGCTGGAGGAGAGGGCCGAGGAGTTCGCCCAGCGCCTCGAAGAGCTGACCGGGCGGGCCGAGTTCAATGTGAAGGGGCTCCAGGACGAGGACGCGGCGCTGCGCACCGTCCTGGAGGAGTCCGAGCAGGCCCGCGCGCTGAACGAGGCCACCCAGGGCGGCGGCGGGACGTACCAGGACCGGCTGGCGCTCGGCCAGCTCGTGGCCGAGGAGGTGCAGAGCCGTCAGGGCGCGCTCGCCGGCGAGGTGCTCGCCGCGCTGCGGCCGCTCGCGCTCGAGGAGAAAGTCGCCGCGCCCTCCCAGCAGTACTTCGTGAACGCGTCCTTCCTGGTGGAGGACGAGCGCGGCGAGGAGTTCACCCGGATCGGCAGCGAGCTGGCCGAACGCCTGGGCGAGGGCATCGAGGTGCGAGTACGGGGGCCGCTGCCGCCGTACAGCTTCACCTGACCGTTTCTCCAGGCCACGAGGAGGCGGAGTGGGACTGGTCACCGGAATCCTGTCGCTGCCGTTCGCACCCGTGCGGGGCATCGGCTGGGTGCTCGACAAGGTCGTGCGCACCGCCGAGGACGAGTTCTACGACCCCGCTCCCGTGCAGGAGGGACTCGTGCAACTGGAGCGGGCGAGGAACGAAGGCCGCATCGGCGACGAGGAGTTCGCGCGGCGTGAGGAGGAACTGCTGCACCGCTTGGAGGAGATCAGGGCCTACCAGCTGCAGCGCGGCGGACAGGGCGGGCTGTGAGCGTCGACCGTGACGCTCGGCGTGTGCCGCCCGGGCCGTGACACGCGGGCAAGGAGAGAAGACGAACCATGAAGAACGCCAAGTTGGGCGCGGCCGTCCTCGCCGGTTATCTGCTGGGCCGGACCAAGAAGGCCAAGCTCGCCCTCAGTCTCGGTGCGATGGTGGCCGGGTCGCGGGTGAAGCCGGGGCAGCTCGGCAAGCTCCTCGAGGACTCCCCGCTGCTCGGAAACGTCAGCGAGCAGGTCCGCACCGAGCTGGCGGGCGCGAGCAAGACCGCGGCGACCACCCTGCTGTCGGCGAAGGCCGAGAACCTGGCCGACGCCCTGCACGAGCGCACCGCCGGGCTGCGGGAGAGGCCGCGCGGCGGGGGCGCGGCGGACCGGGAGCGCAAGGGCCGGGACGAGGGGGAGCCCGAGGGCCGGGACGAGGGCGAGCGCGAGGACGAAGAGAAGGACGTGGACAGGGACGAAGAACGCGAGGAAGGGGAGGGCCGGGGAGAGGGGCGCCGGGGCGGGGCGCGCAAGAGCCAGGCAAGCCGGACCGCGGGGCGCGAGAAGACGCAGAGGCGCGGATCGGACCAGGGGGGCGAGCCGCGCAGGAAGAAGGCGCCGGCCGCCCAGAGCCGCGCGAAGAGCGGCTCCACACGATCGAGGAGGCCGGACGATGGCTGAGGGCACCCTCAGTACGGTTCGTGAGCAGGTGAAGAAGAATCCCGTCACGGACCGGCTGAAGCATGAGCTGGAGGACTACGTCCAGGCCCGGCTGGAAGCGATGGCCGAGGATCTGGGCGAGCGGCTGGGCGAGGGGGCACGTCGGCTGTCCGAGACGCACCTCGGTCCCGGCATGCTCAGCGGCCTGGTCCTCAAGGGCGGCAAGAAGCTCCTCGGCGGCGGGCTCCTCGGCGGCGGCGAAGAAGGCGACGGCGGCGGGGGCGGGGGTGGGGGTGGGGGTGGGGGCGGTGGAATCCTGTCCAAGGCCAAGGACACGCTGATCGGCAAGGCACAGGAGGCGGCGGGAGGGCGACGGGAGAAGCGCTCCAGCGGCGTGGCCAAGGGCCTGATGATCATCGAGGACCTCAACGTGGGCGTGCCGGTGCGCGAGGCCTACAACCAGTGGACGCAGTTCACCGAGTTCGACCGGTTCACGAAGGGCGTCGAGAACGTCGAACAGGACGACGAGATCTCGTCCCGCTGGCAGTTCAGGATCGCCAAGGTCCGCCGCCGCTATCGGGGCATCGTCACCGAAGAGGTGCCCGACGAGCGGATCGCCTGGAACTCCGAGGGTGCGAAGGGCACCACCAAGGGCGTCGTCACCTTCCATCCGCTCGGGGACCACCTCACCAAGGTGCTGCTCTGCATGCAGTACTTCCCCAAGGGCCCCTTCGAGAGGGTCGGGAGCCTCTGGCGGGCTCAGGGCCGCCGCGCCCGGCTGGATCTGAAGCTCTACCGGGCGTTCATCATGGAGCGCCAGGAGGCCACCGGTGCCTGGCGCGGTGAGATCCGCGAGGGCGAAGTGGTCCGCAGCCCGGAAGAGGTCGAGGAAGAAGAGCAGCAGGAACCGGAGGAGGACCGCGAGGAGCGGGGCCGGGGGCGGGACGAGGACGAGGGCGAGGAGCGCTACCCCGAGGACGAGGAAGAAGAGGAAGAAGAGGGCGAGGAGCCCGAGGAGCGCTGCGAGGACGAGGAAGAAGAGGACGAAGAGGGCGAGCCCGAGGGGGACGAGGACGAGTACGCCTCCGACGAATCCGACGAAGGCGACCGGGAGGAGGACGAGGAGCCCGAGGATCGCTACGACGAGACGGAGGAGGAAGCCCCGCAGAGGCGCCGGCGTCGCGGTTAGCTCCGGGCGCTGAGGTGCGCGAGCCCGCCGGTTCCCGCGTCGCCGACGCCGGGGCCTCAGCGAAACGAGGTCGAGTGTGCCGTGACCGAGCCCGCTGTCCCCACGTCCCGGGCCATGACCCCGTACAGTCAGGGGTCCGGCGCGAACCTGGCCGACATCCTTGAACGAGTGCTCGACAAGGGCATCGTCATCGTCGGCGACATCAAGATCAACCTGCTCGACATCGAGCTGCTCACCATCAAGCTCCGGCTTCTGGTGGCCTCCGTCGACAAGGCCAGGGAGATCGGCATCGACTGGTGGGAGCATGACCCCGCCCTGTCCTCCCGCGCCTCCCGCACCGACGGCCGGCGCAGCCTGGAGGAGCAGAACGAGCGCTTGCGCACCGAGGTCGAGGAACTGCGCAGGCGCATCGCCGAGTCCCCGGCGGAGCTGGCCGGGAGCAACGCGGAGGGCCGCCGTCCGCGCGAGGCGCGGGACGCGGACCGGGAACCGCCCGCGGAGCCCCGGCGCAAGCGGCGCAGGACCGAGGACGATCGCGGCGGCGACGAGGGCACCCGCAGAACCCGCGACGAGGGCACCCGCGGTACCCGCGCGGCCGAGGGCACCCGCAGGGCGCGTGACGACGAGGACCGGAGCTGAGGCCGGTGGACGAGCAACTGTGCTACGCGTACGCCGTGGTGGAGTCGTCCGCTCCGCTCGAACTCGCCGGTGTCCGCGGGGTGGCGGACGCACCCGTCACCCTGGTCCGCTCGGGACCGGTGGCAGCCGCGGTCAGCCCGGTGCCGTGGGAAGGGTTCTCGGAGGCGGCCTTGAAGGCGGGCCTGGAGGACCTCGATTGGCTGGAGGCCACGGCCCGCGCGCACCACTTCGTCATCGAGAACCTCGCCGCGCGCACCACGGTCCTTCCGCTGCGGCTGGCCACCGTGTATCTCGACGAGACACGGGTCCGGCAGATGCTCGACGAGCGGCAGGCGGACTTGACGGCCATGCTGGACCGGCTCGCCGACCACGTGGAGTGGGGGGTGAAGGTCTACGCCGAGGTACCGCCCGCTTCCTCGCCCGCGCCCTCCCCCGCCGCTTCCTCCCCGGCCCCCTCCGAGCCGGCCGATGCCGACCCCGGACGCGCGTACCTGCGGCGTCGCCGGCACCAGCGGCAGGCGCGCGAGGACGCGTGGCGGGTCGCCGAGGAGGCCGTGCGGCGGACCGAGCGGCAGGCCCGCGGCCTCGCGGTGGAACGGACCCGGCACCGGCCGCAGCAGGGCGGTCTGGCCCGGGTGCCGGGTGAGAACGTCGCCAACGACGCCTATCTGGTCCCCCGCCGTCTCTCCGAGGAGTTCCGCACCCGGATGCTGCACGCGGCGGACGGCCTGCCCGGGGTGCGCGTGGACGTCACCGGACCATGGGCGCCGTACTCCTTCACCGCGCCCCTGGCACCGGGTGCGCCGGAAGGGGCCGGGCAGCGGTGAGCGAGTACGACACCTACGGCGACACGCGCGGCCCGTACGACAGCACGTACGACGGCTACGACGACCGCCCGCTCAGCCAGCCGCAGGTGGCGCTCATCGACCTGCTGGACCGGCTGCTGAGCGGGGGCGTGGTGCTCACCGGCGATCTCCTCCTGTCCATCGCCGACGTCGACCTGGTGAGGATCTCGCTGCGCGCCGTGCTGGTCGCCGTCCGCGATGAGCTGGACGAGCAGTGGTCGGCCTTCCTTCCGTCGGGGCGGGCACTCACGGAACAGGGCGACCACGGTGACAAACCCGTCTGACGGCCCGGGCGCCGACCGGCTGCGGGAGGTGGCCGAGGCCGCCACCCGGGCGTTCTCGGTGCTGCCGGCCAGGCCGGACGAGATGTCCCCGCCGGCGTCCGGCCGCGGCCGGGAAGCCGCGCGCCGCCTGCACACCGACCCGGAGACGGTGGAGCGGGACCTCGTCAAGCTGGTGCTGACCATCGTCGAGCTGCTGCGTCAGCTGATGGAGCGGCAGGCCCTGCGCCGCGTCGACGAGGGCCATCTGACGGAACAGCAGGAGGAGCGGCTCGGACTGACCCTGATGCTCCTGCACGACCGGATGGCCGAACTGTGCGACCAGTACGGCCTCACCCTCGACGACCTCAACCTCGACCTGGGTCCGCTGGGGACCCTGCTCCCGCCATGAGGCACAGCGCACAAGGCCAGATGGACGACGCACGAGGCAAGACGCACGACCCACGGCTCACCGGATCACGTGCTCCTCGAACCGCGCCACCGTCTCCGCGAGGACCTCGCGGCCGTCCCGTGCCCACAGCCCCTCGTTGAACAGCTCGATTTCGATGGGCCCGGTGTAGCCCGCGGCCTCCACGTACCCCTTCCACTCCCGCAGGTCGACCGAGCCGTCACCGAGCTGGCCACGTCCGTTGAGGACGCCCTTCGGCAGCGGGGTGGTCCAGTCGGCGAGCTGGAAGGTGTGGATACGGCCGCCGGCGCCGGCGCGGGCGATCTGGCCGGGGGCCGTGTCGTCCCACCAGATGTGGTACGTGTCCACGGTGACACCGACCTGGTCCGCCGGGAAGCGCTCGGCGAGGTCCAGCGCCTGCGCGAGGGTCGAGACCACACAGCGGTCGGAGGCGTACATGGGGTGGAGCGGTTCGATGGCCAGCCGCACCCCCCGCTCGGCCGCGTAGGGGCCGAGCTCCCCGAGCGCGTCCGCGATCCGCTCGCGGGCGCCCCGCAGGTCCCTGGATCCGGCCGGCAGGCCGCCCGACACCAGTACGAGCGTGTCCGTGCCCAGCGTGGCCGCTTCGTCGACCGCGCGCCGGTTGTCCTCGACGGCCCGCACCCGCTCGTCCGGGTCGATCGCCGTGAGGAAGCCGCCCCGGCACAGCGTCGTCACCGTCAGCCCGGCGTCGCGTACCGATGCCGCCGTGGCCTTGAGACCGTACGACCGCACCGGCTCCCGCCACAGGCCCACGCTCCGCACACCCAGCTCCCGGCAGGCGTCGATCAGTTCGGGAATGCTCAGCTGCTTCACGGTCATCTGGTTGACGGAGAGGCGTTCCAGGGCCGCGCCGCTCACGACGTCACTCCGTACAGGTTCAGCAGGGTTCTCATCCGGCTCTCGGCCAGCTCCGGGTCGGGGAACAGGCCGAGGCCGTCGGCGAGTTCGTACGCCTTCGCCAGGTGCGGCAGCGAACGCGCCGACTGGAGTCCGCCCACCATCGCGAAGTGCTCCTGGTGGCCGGCCAGCCAGGCCAGCAGGACCACGCCCGTCTTGTAGTAGCGGGTCGGCGCCCGGAACAGGTGGCGGGACAGCTCCACCGTCGGGTCGAGCAGTTCCCGGAATCCCTTCGCGTCACCCGTGTCCAGGACCCGTACCGCCTCGGCCGCGAGCGGGCCCAGCGGGTCGAAGATGCCGAGGAGGGCGTGGCTGAAGCCGCGGTCGTCGCCCGCGATCAGCTCGGGGTAGTGGAAGTCGTCGCCGGTGTAGCAGCGCACTCCGTCCGGCAGCCTCCGGCGCAGGTCGATCTCGCGCCGGGCGTCGAGCAGGGAGATCTTGACGCCGTCGACCTTGTCGGGGTGGGCGGCGATGACGTCCAGGAACACGTCGGTGGCGGCGTCGAGGTCGCTGGAGCCCCAGTAGCCGTCGAGAGCGGGGTCGAACATCGGGCCGAGCCAGTGCAGGACCACCGGTCCGGACGCCTGACGCAGGAGGTGGCCGTAGATCTCCAGGTAGTCCTCGGGGCCCTCGGCGGCGGCGGCCAGCGCGCGCGATGCCATGAGGACGGCCTGCGCGCCCGCCTCCTCCACCACGGCGAGCTGTTCCTCGTACGCCGTGCGGATCTCCTTGAGGGAACCGTCGGCGAGCTGGTCGGTGCCGACGCCGCAGGCGATCCGGCCGCCGACCGCCCCGGCCTCGGCGGCGGACCGGCGGATCAGTTCCGCCGCGCCCGCCCAGTCCAGGCCCGTCCCGCGCTGGGCGGTGTCCATGGCCTCGGCGACCCCCAGACCGTGCGACCACAGATGGCGCCGGAAGGCGAGGGTCGCGTCCCAGTCGACGGCTGCGGGCGAGTCGGGGGACACGTCCGCGTACGGGTCGGCGACGACATGCGCCGCGGAGAAGACGCTACGGGAGGTGAAGGGTGCGCCGGGGGTGAGGGCGAGGGGCGTTGGACGCGGCTCGTAGGTCCGCAACCGGCCTTCGACGTCCGGCAGTCGGATGGTCACAGGGAGATCTCCGGTACGTCGAGGCGGCGGCCCTCGGCGGAGGACTTCAGGCCGAGTTCGGCGAGCTGCACACCGCGGGCGCCGGCCAGCAGGTCCCAGGAGTAGGGCGCGTCGGCGTACACGTGTTTGAGGAAAAGCTCCCACTGTGTCTTGAAGCCGTTGTCGAACTCGGCGTTGTCCGGCACCTCCTGCCACCGGTCGCGGAAGGCCTCGGTGGCGGGCAGGTCCGGGTTCCAGACGGGTTTGGGGGTGGCCGAGCGGTGCTGGACACGGCATGTGCGCAGGCCGGCGACGGCGGACCCCTCGGTGCCGTCCACCTGGAACTCGGCGAGTTCGTCGCGGTGGACGCGCACCGCCCAGGAGGAGTTGATCTGGGCGATCGCGCCGCCCTCCAGCTCGAAGATGCCGTAGGCGGCGTCGTCGGCCGTGGCGTCGTAGGGCTTGCCGTTCTCGTCCCAGCGCTGCGGGATGTGGGTGGTGGCGAGCGCCTGGACGGACCGCACGCGGCCGAACAGCTCGTGCAGCACGTACTCCCAGTGCGGGAACATGTCGACGACGATGCCTCCGCCGTCCTCGGCGCGGTAGTTCCAGGAGGGCCGCTGGGCGGGCTGCCAGTCGCCCTCGAAGACCCAGTAGCCGAACTCGCCGCGGACGGACAGGATCCGGCCGAAGAAGCCCGCGTCGACGAGCCGTTTGAGCTTCAGCAGTCCCGGCAGGAAGATCTTGTCCTGGACGACGCCGTGCCGGACGCCCTGCTCGTGGGCGAGGCGGGCCAGCGCCAGGGCGTCCTCGAGGCCCGTCGCCGTCGGCTTCTCGGTGTAGACGTGCTTGCCCGCCGCGATCGCCTTCCTGAGCGACTCCTCGCGAGCCGAGGTGACCTGCGCGTCGAAGTAGATCTCGACGGTGGGGTCGGCGAGGACCGCGTCGAGGTCCGTGGTCCAGTGCTCGAGGCCGTGCTGTCCGGCGAGCGCCTCCAGAGCGTGCGCACGGCGGCCGACGAGGACCGGCTCGGGCCACAGCACGGTGCCGTCGTCCAGGTCGAGACCGCCCTGCTCGCGGATGGCCAGGATGGAGCGGACCAGGTGCTGGCGGTGACCCATACGCCCCGTCACCCCGTTCATGGCGATACGCACCGTTTTGCGTGTCACGTCGTTCCCTCCGTACGCGTCCGGCGCATGCGTTGGCGCACCGGCGAGCGCGACAGCAAGCGCTTTCTACGCGGGGACGCTAGCCTCTGGCGGCGGGGCGGACAAGACCGCGTCGATGACGAGATGACGTGTCGCCTCCAGGGCGTGTCCTCGTACCGCCGGGTGCCTTCTCCGGGTAAGACGTCACCCGGCGTGACACGGCCGTCGCGGAGCCGTCCGAGTTGTCCGGCCCGTCGAACACCCGGAGCCGCGGGCCTGTACACGGGTGTCCGCGGAGCTGTAGATGGATCCCAGAGACACGACACGCGACCGAGACACACGACCGAGACACACGACCGGAGGACGACGACGATGACGGTGACGCTGGCGGACGTGGCGGCGCGCGCGCAGGTGTCGCCCGCCACCGTCTCGCGGGTGCTGAACGGGAACTACCCGGTGGCGGCCTCCACCCGGGAGCGGGTGCTGCGCGCGGTCGACGAACTGGACTACGTCCTCAACGGCCCGGCGAGCGCCCTTGCGGCGGCCACCTCCGACCTGGTCGGGATCCTGGTGAACGACATCGCCGACCCGTTCTTCGGGATCATGGCGAGCGCGATCCAGTCGGAGATCGGTGGCCCGGGGGGACGGGCCGGCGGCGAACGGCTCGCCGTGGTCTGCAACACCGGCGGCTCGCCCGAGCGGGAGCTGACGTACCTGACGCTGTTGCAGCGCCAGCGGGCGGCGGCCGTGGTGCTGACCGGCGGCGCGGTGGAGGAGCCCGCGCACGTCGAGGCCGTGGAAGCCAAGCTGTGCAAACTGGCGGCGGCGGGGACGCGCCTGGTGCTGTGCGGGCGGCCGCCCGCCGCCGAGGCGATCGCGCTGAGCTTCGACAACCGCGGCGGCGGACAGCGGCTCACCGAACATCTGACCGGGCTCGGCCACCGGCAGCTCGGCTATATCGCGGGCCCCGAGGAGCGCACGACCACCCGGCACCGCCTGGAGGGCCACCGGGCGGCCCTGGCCGCCGCCGGCATCGAGGACGATCCGCGGCTGACGGTGCACGGGCGCTACGACCGCCGCGCCGGCTACGAGGCGACACGGGAACTGCTGCGCCGCGAACCGTCGCTGACGGCGATCGTGGCGGCGAACGACACGGTTGCGCTGGGCGCCTGCGCGGCACTGCGCGACTTCGGTCTGCGCATCCCCGAGGACATGTCCGTGGCCGGCTTCGACGACCTCCCCTTCGCGGTCGACGCCGTACCGGCCCTGACGACGGTACGGCTGCCGCTGGCGGCGGCGGGGGCCCGGGCGGGCCGCATCGCGATGGGCCGGGAGGAACCGCCGCCGGGGCGGATCGCCATGGTGGCCGGAGAGCTGATGGTGCGGGGGTCGACGGCGGCACCCCGCCACTGAGCGCCCCATGCGGTGGCACCACATGGTGCCACCTGAGGCGCCAAAGAGACTCGCACCCCACATGGCGCCATGTTGATGCACTCGATGTCATCACGTTTCCGCAGGTGAGAGTCATTGGATGAGGACCGGCCTCCAGTCACCACTCTTACAGGCTTGCATGTGGCGCCGTAGTGGTGCCACTATGGCGTTATGGACCTCACCCCGTATGTCGACAACCTCCGCCGCGAACTCGCGGTGGCCGCCGAAGCCGGCGGCGAAGAAGCCCGCGAGCTGGCCGAGCGGCTCACCGCTCCCCTGGAGTCGGCGACCCGCCTGACGATGCTCAATGTGCTCTCCGCCGCGATGGACGAGATCACCCGCGAACTCGCCCCCGGGTCGGTCGACGTACGACTGCGCGGGCTCGACCCCGACTTCGTGGTGACGCGGCCGACGGGCGACGAGGCGTGCGAGGACGAGAGCGCGCCCGCCGAGCCGCTGAAGGCCCCGGCCCCGGCTCCCGCCGACGGCGACGACGGCGGCACCGCCCGCGTCAATCTGCGCCTGCCCGCCCACCTCAAAGCGCGCGCCGAGGAGGCCGCGAGCCGCGAGGGCCTGTCGGTCAACGCGTGGCTGGTACGAGCCGTGTCGGCCGCGGTCGACGGCGGCACCCGGTCACGTACGGCGGAGAAGACCCGCGCCACCCGCACCTTCGGACAGAGCTTCACGGGCTGGGTGCGCTAGCAGCGCCCCGCCCGCGCCACTTCACCCACACCACGTCCCACCAGCGGGGACGCCACGAAGACCCAAGAGGACGGGACAGCCATGCCTTCTTTCGACACTCCTTTCGACACTCCCGAACCGATCTCGGCCACCGCCCACGTGGAAGCCGGATCCATCCGGTTCATCGCCGCCGACCGGCTCGACACCCTCGTCGAGGTGCAGCCCCGCGACCCGAAGAAGGACCAGGACGTGCGGGCGGCCCAGCAGACCGAGGTCACGTACGCGAACGGCCTGTTGACCATCAGGACGCCCAAGCAGCGCTATCTCATCGGGCGCACCGGCACCGTCGACGTGACGGTCGAACTGCCCACGGGCTCGCAGGTGGAGATGACCGGCGCCTGGGCCCAGCTGCACGGCGAGGGCCGGCTCGGCGAGGTCCGTGTGAAGACCTCGTCGGGCGACGTCCGCCTCGACACCACCGGGCCGCTGCACCTGACCGCGTCCCACGGCAGCATCACCGTGGACCGCGTCGAGGGCCCCGCCGAGATCACCACCAGCTCCGGCAGCCTTCGTGTCGGCACCGTCGACGGCACCGCCGTCCTGAAGAACTCGCACGGCACCACGACCGTCGGCTACGCCCTGGGCGATCTGCGGGCGAGCGGCGCCAACGGCGACATCTTCATCGAGCGCGCCGAGGGCTCGGTCGCCGCCACCACCGCCCACGGCACCCTGCGCGTCGGCGAAGTCGCCCGTGGCACCGTCCAGCTGGAGACCTCCTACGGCGCCATCGAGGTCGGCATCCGCGAGGGCACGGCCGCCTGGCTCGACGTCAGCTCGGGCTCCGGCCAGGTGCACAACGCGCTCACCGCGTCCGAGGGCCCCGACAAGTCCGAGGACACCGTCGAGGTCAGGGCCCGTACCCGGTACGGCAACATCGACATCCGCCGCGCCCGGGCCTGACCCGCCCCATCTCCTCACAGCCAAGGCCACTTCACCGCTCACCACTCCTTCGAATGGGAGGGCCCCATGCCTTCTTCTGTCATGCCCACGCCCAGGCAGGCCAACGGGCAGCAGCCGCCCGCCGCCGTCTCCACCGCCGGTCTGCGCAAGTCGTACGGCGACAAGACCGTCCTCGACGGCATCGATCTGCTGATCCCGTCCGGCACCGTGTTCGCGCTGCTCGGGCCGAACGGCGCCGGCAAGACCACCACCGTGCACATCCTGTCCACGCTCATCTCCGCCGACGGCGGGCAGGCCCAGGTCGCGGGCCACGACGTCGCCACAGCGCCGGACGGCGTGCGCTCCGCGATCGGCGTCACCGGTCAGTTCGCCGCGCTCGACGACCTGCTCACCGCCGAGGAGAACCTGCTCCTCATGGCCGACCTGCTCCGCCTCGGCAAGCGCGAGGGACGCAGGCGAGCCAAGGAGTTGCTGGAGCGGTTCGAGATCGCGGACGTCGCGCACAAGCGCGCCGCGTTCTTCTCCGGCGGCATGCGGCGCCGGCTCGACCTCGCCATGACGCTGGTCGGCGACCCGCAGGTGATCTTCCTCGACGAGCCGACGACCGGGCTCGACCCGCGCAGCCGCCGCACCATGTGGGAGACCGTGCGTTCGCTGGTCGCCGGCGGCGTCACCGTCTTCCTCACCACGCAATACCTCGAGGAGGCCGACCAGTTGGCGGACCGGATCGCGGTGCTCGACGGCGGGCGGATCGTCGCCGAGGGCACCGCCGACGAGCTCAAGGCGCAGATCCCCGGCGGCCATGTGCGGCTGCGGTTCACCGAGCCCGACGAGTACGAGCGCGCCGCCGCCGCCTTCCCCGGCGCGGCCCGCGACGACGAGGAGCTCGCCCTGCGCGTCGCGAGTGACGGCGGGCTCGACGCGCTGCGCTCCCTGCTCGACCGGCTCGACGCCATCGGCGTGCGCACCGCCGACTTCTCCGTGCACACCCCCGACCTGGACGACGTGTTCCTCGCCCTGACCGGCGACGGCACACCCGGCACCGCGCTCCACGTGAAGGAGACCCTGCGATGAGCACCCTCACCTACGCCGTGCACGACTCGATGACGATGCTGCGGCGCAATCTGAAGCACGCGATCCGCTATCCCTCCGTGGGACTCGGCAGCGCCATGACGCCGATCCTGATGCTGCTGCTGTTCGTGTACGCCTTCGGCGACTCGATCGGCGCCGGCATGGGCGGCGGCCGGGACGCGTATCTGAACTATCTGACGCCCGGCATCATCGTCATGGGGGTGGCCGCCGGCTCGATGTCGACCTCGATCGCGGTCTGCTCCGACATGACCGAGGGCATCATCAACCGCTTCCGCACCATGAACATCTCCCGCGCGTCGTTCATGACGGGCCATGTCGTAGGCAGCGTGGTCCAGACCATGCTCTGCGTCGTCCTGGTCGTCGGCGTCGCGCTCGCCGTCGGCTTCCGGCCGGACGCGAGCCCGGTGGAGTGGCTGGCGGCGGCCGGGCTGCTCGCGGCCATCGCGTTCGCGGTGACCTGGCTGTCCGCCGCGCTCGGCCTGATCTCCAAGACGGTCGAGTCCGCGAGCAACAAGCCGTTGCTCATCCAGTTCCTGCCGTTCCTGGGCTCCGCGTTCGTGCCGGCCGAGTCGATGTCCCCGGGCCTGCGCTGGTTCGCCGAGTACCAGCCGTTCACTCCGATGACCGAGACACTGCGCGGCCTGCTCTCCGGCTCGGAGATCGGCAACGACGGCTGGATCTCGCTCGCCTGGTGCGCCGGTATCGCCCTGGTCGGCTACGTCTGGTCGCGGTCGCTCTTCAACAACGGCAGCACCAAGCGCTGAGCACCGGAACACACAGGGGCGGGGTGCTCACTCACCGACAGGGGGTGAGCACCCCGCCCTTGCATGCCCTGGCCAGGTGCCGCGCGCCGCGCCACACCGGCCGTGTGGCCAGGAAAGGCGTTACCCGCGGGTGGCGGGGTAAGTTCCGTGACCATGAAGCTGGCGTTCTCCACCCTCGGTGTACCCGGTCTGCCCATAGCGGACGTCGTCCGGCTCGCGGCGGCGCACGGCTATCACGGTGTCGAACTTCGCGCGCACCCCGAGGAACCCGTGCACCTTGGCCTCGCGCCCGCCGAACGAGCCGCGGTGGCCGCCGAGTTCAGGACCGGGGGTGTCGAGGTCCTGGGGCTCGCCGGGTACGCGCGGCTCGCCGCGCCCGGCGACGACGAACCCGTGCTCGCCGAGGTCCACGCGCTCCTGGAGCTCGCGCGCGACCTGGGCGCCCCGTACGTCCGCGTCTTCCCCGGCGGCGCCGAGCAGCGCTCCGAGGAGGCCGACGCGACCGCCGCCCGGCGCCTGGGCACCGCCGCCGAGTACGCCGCCGACCTCGGTGTACGCATCCTGCTGGAGACCCACGACTCCCACCCCACCGGCGCGGACGTCCTCCGCGTCCTGGGCGCGGTCGGGCACCGTCACGTGGGCGCGCTCTGGGACGTGATGCACACCTGGCTGGGCGGCGAGCAGCCGCAGGAGACATACGCGGCCCTGTGCACGTACCTCGGCTACGTCCAGGTGAAGGACATCGCCTCCGCCGACGACAGGACCCCACTGCCGCTGGGCTCCGGCGTCCTCCCGCTCACCGAGTGCGTCGAGGTCCTCTCCCGCCACGGCTGGGACGGCTGGCTGTGCTGGGAGTACGAGAAGCGGTGGTACGAGGCGGCGGCACCGCTGCCGGAGCTGCTCGACGCGGGGCGGGAGCACCTGACCCGGCTGCTCAGCGAGTCGGCCTGACGCAGGCGACAACCGGCGGCCGGCAGGCGCTCGGCCGGCCTCCGCATCCGGGGCAGCACGCCCGTCCCGTCTCCGCCTCGCGAGCCCCGGTCTCCGACGGCCCACGGCCCGGGCCTGTGGGGCCCGGGTGCCGTTCGTCGGCTGCCCCGGGCCCGGCCCGGCTGAGCGATCTACTGCTTGCCGAGCATCTTGTTCATCTCGGTGATCTCGGCCGACTGTGAGGTGACGATCGACCTCGCCATCGTCCTGGCGGCGCCGTAGGCGCCCTTGGCCTGCTCGGTCTTCGCCATCTCGACCGCGCCCCGGTGATGGCTGATCATCATGCGAGGGAACGCCGTGTCGAAGGCGTCACCGGACAGGCTCTTCAGCTTGTTCATGTCGCCGTCCGGCATCATGCCGGGCGCCGACGAGCCGGAGTGGTCCATGCCCGGCATGCTCTCCATGCCGGCCATGTTGTCGTCCGGGACCTTCTCGCCCCAGGACTTCAGCCAGCCGGACATGGTGTCGATCTCCGGGCCCTGGGCCTGCTCGATCTTCGCGGCCAGGTCCTTCACCTGTGGGGACTTCGCCCGCGATGCGGCCAGGTCTGCCATGGCCACGGCCTGCCGGTGGTGCGGGATCATTCCCTGGAGGAACGACACGTCCTGCGCGTTGTGGCCACCCCGCGCCGGCGAATCGGCAGCCGAGGGGCCGGCGGAGGTCATCGCCCCCATGTCGTGGCCGGAGTGCTCCGACGAGGGCGACGGGGATGAGGAGGAGGAATCGCTGCTGCCGCCGCAGGCGGCCAGCACCACCGCGGCGGTGGCGGCCGTGGCCAGCGCGGCGGTCCGGCGGATGAGGGAACGGCGAGATGCCATGAGAAGTACAGCTCCTTGAAGCGTCCGCGCCCACGCGCGGAAGAACGGATCCAGACAGGCCAGAGCACGACACCCCGTCGGAAGGGTGTCTGCGGGCGCCTCTAGATCCGCAGAAGCTGCAACTCGGAGAGATCCGGCGGTGCCCGGCCATCCACTGTCCGGGCTCCCGGCCCTCTGCGCACGGTCTCCGCGGGGTCGGCGCGTGCGGTCAGGGCGGGCGTCAAGGCGGGCGGAACGTAGGCAGTGGATGTACCGCCCGCCGCGCACGTCCCTCCGGCGTGGTCCATGACCATGCCCCCCTTGCCCGCATCCGACAGATGCCGGCAGTCTCCACCGACACCATGGGCAAGCGTGGAGTGATGGCCTGAGGACTCCACCGACATCATCACGTCGTGGCGGCCCGCCGCCGGCATACCGGCGGGTGACAGGGCATGCATCCCCAGCACCCCCGCCACCAGGGCCAGGACCAGCCACATCCAGCGCGCGGAGCTCACCTGGGAGCCGGTGCGAGCGCTGGACATCATGGGCTGATCGTAGTGGACCCTCGGCTGCCGGCAGGCGGCACCCGGGGCGTGGCGGGGAAGGGAACTCCGGCGCGGGCAGGGCCAGCCCGTCGCGGGCGGCGGAGCGAAGGCGGCGACCCCCGGATGCCGTACGAGGACAGAGGCGGACGGCGCGGCAACGAGCAGCACCCGGTCCACGTCGAGCCCCTTCACCCCGCGCGCGACGGCATGCAGCCACAGGACGGTGGACTTGGCCCGATCGTGTCAGACGAGGACTCTGGCCCACACCGTCTTCCCCACCACGCGGTCCCTGACCCCCCAGGACTGCGCCAGCGCGGTGACGAGGAGGAGGCCACGGCCCGATGTCGCCTCGGGGCCCGGGTCCGCGGCGACCGGTCGGTGGGAGGAGGCATCGGACACCTCCACCTCGACGGTCTTCTCGCCGTCGTAGACCATCGCGACCTCGAAGTACCGCCCTGGTACACGGCCGTGGCGCACCGCGTTCGTCGCCAGCTCGGAGACGACGAGTTCGACACTCTCCCGAGCGTCGTCCGGTAAGGCCCACGAGCGCAGGACGCAGCGGGCGCCACGGCGGAAGTGATGCGCGAACAGTACGAGTACCTGGTCGAGTGCGCCGGGCGCCCGAACGTCGCTCTTCAGGTCATGCTTCCCTGCTCGGCGCCCACGCGGGTTTGCGCGGCCCCATGTCGGTGATCGAGACACCCGAGCAGACGTCCTTGGTGTATACGGAAGCGCTGGGCAAGAGTCTGCTGGTCTCCAGGCCCGCCGACGTGGGTGTCCTTGTGCGCCGCTATGCGATGATCAGTCGACAGGCCCTCCGTCAGGAGGAATCCCTAGAGCTGATCGAACAGTTGGCGGGTGAGCTATGACTGACCTGAAGTGGTTCAAGAGCAGCTACAGCGACTCCGGCGGCGAATGCATAGAGGTCGCCCACACCGCCCACATACACATCCGCGACTCGAAGGCCCCGAGCCGCCCCTACCTCACCGTCTCCCCCGCCGCCTGGGCCGACTTCCTCACCCTCGCCTCCAAGAGCGAGCGGCGTTCGGGCCACTCCTCGGCCGTGATCGAGTAGATCGCGGTGTCCCGGAGGCGCTCCTGCTCTCCCGGGGCCCAGGAGCGGGACCAGTTCCGCAGGACGCCCTCGAAGCGGGCGCCCACGCTCTCGATGGCCGCGCGGGAGCGGGCGTTGCGCGCGTCGGTCTTCAGGTCGACGCGCGCAACGCCCCATCCCTCGAACGCGTGGCGGAACAGCAGGAGCTTGGACTCGGCGTTGACGCCCGTGCCCTGAGCCGACCGGGCGAGCCAGGTGAAGCCGACCTCGACGGCGTCGAGTCGGTCGTCCGACAGCCAGGAGCGCGGCTCCCAGTACGAGGTGGTTCCGACCACCCGTCCCGTGGCGACGGCGATCTGGGCGTACGGCGCGAGCCGGCCCGCCGCCGCCCGGGCGCGCTGGGCGTCGATGTAGTCCCCGACTTCGTGGGCCCTGGGCACCCAGGTGAACGCATAGGTGTCCCGGTGCTCCTCCGCAGCCACCGCCAGGTCGGCCGCGTGCCGGTGCTCCAGCGGCTCCAGCCGCACGAGCTCGCCCTCCAGGACCGGTCCCCTCAAGATGAACGTCACGGCCGAAGCCTGGCGGATACGCCCGCCATCGTCGAATGGATTTCGGGCCCGTCCGCGAGAACCTCCGCCGGCCGGGTCTTCGCCGGAGCAAGGGACGTCAGTGCCACCCCGCCCACCAGCAGCGCCGCCGCGCCCCAGCGCAGGGGGGTCACCGGCTCGTCCAGGAACAGGGCCGCGGACGACATGCCGAAGACCGGGACGAGGAGGGAGAACGGGGCGACCGTGGAGGCGGGGTGGCGGCGCAGCAGCCAGCCCCAGGCGCCGAAGCCGAACACGGTGGTGATCCAGGCGACGTAGAGGACCACGCCCACGCCCTGCCAGTCCAGGGCGCGCAGGGCCGCGAGGTCCCGGGAGGGGCCCTCCGTCAGGAGGGACAGGCCGAGCAGCGGCAGGACCGGGACCGTGCTCACCCACACCATGAAGTTCAGCGCGTCGGGCGGAGACGCCTTGCGGGTCAGGACGTTGGACAGGCCCCAGCAGGCCGCCGCAGCGATCACCAGGGCGAACGCGCCGAGCGGACCGGCCGTGCCCTCGTCGACGGCCGCGAGAGCCACGCCGCCCAGGGCCACCGCCATCCCCAGGGCCCGTATGCGCGAGGGCCGCTCGCCGAGGACCGCGAAGGCGATCAGTGCCGTGAAGACGGACTGGATCTGGAGCACCAGGGAGGACAGCCCGGCGGGCATGCCCGCGTCCATCCCGAGAAACAGCAGACCGAACTTGGCGACGCCCAGGACAACTCCCACCGCCACCAGCCATTTCCAGGCGACCTTGGGGCGGCCGACGAAGAAGACGGCCGGAACGGCGGCGGCCAGGAAGCGCAGGGCCGAGAACAACAGCGGCGGGAAATGGCCGAGGCCGATCTCGATGACCGTGAAGTTGATGCCCCAGACGGCGGCGACGAGGACGGCGAGAGCAAGGTGTGCGGGTCGCATGGGTCGAGGATCGCGCCCCACGACCGTGAAGCACCAGCGATGATTGCTGCATGGTTGGATGAAGCTCCGCTAATTCCTGTCAGGCCCGAGGGAGGGTCCGTGCTCGATCTCCAGCGGCTGCGCGCCCTGCACGCCGTCTCCGTCCACGGCACGGTCGGTGCCGCGGCCGCCGCGCTCGGGTACACCCCGTCCGCCGTCTCCCAGCAGATCGCCAAGCTGGAGCGGGAGACCAGGACCACGCTGCTCGAACGGGAGGGGCGCGGGGTGCGGCTCACCGACGAGGCACAGCAACTCGCCGCTGCAGCACAGGAGTTGATGACCATCGTGGAGCGCGCCGAGACGGACCTCGAGAAGCGCCGCGGGGTGCCCGCGGGACGGCTGACCGTGGCCGCTTTCCCGACGGCGGCGCGCGGGCTGATGCCGGGTGTGCTCGCGGATCTCGCGCGGCGGCATCCCGCGCTGGACGCCCGGCTCACCGAGGTCGACCCGCATCTGTCGGTGGACCTGGTCGCCAAGGGCGCCGTCGACCTCGCCGTCGTGCACGACTGGGACGTCGCCCCGCTGCCGGCGCCCGCTGGGGTGGAGCAGGCGGTCATCGGGGAAGACCTGTGCGATCTGCTCGTGCCCGAGGGACATCCGTTCGCCGGGCGGAAGGCCGTACGGCGTGAGGAGCTTGGCGGCGAGCGGTGGATCTGCCAGCCGCCGGGCCGGGTCTGTCACGACTGGCTGCTGCGCACCCTGCGGGCGGCCGGGCACGAACCCGAGGTCGTGCACCAGGCGGACGAGAACCCCACCCTCGTCGCCCTCGTGGCCGCCGGTCTGGGCGTGGCGCTGATCCCGCGCCTGGGCCGCGGCCCGCTGCCGGCCGGGGTCGTCGAGGTCGCCCTCGATCCGATGCCCGTGCGGCGGCTGTACGCGCTGTGGCGCACGGGCGCCGCCCGGCGGCCGGCGATCGCGGAGACCGTACGCACCCTGCAAGAGCGCTGGAGCGGGGCGGCGGCACGTCCACCGCGCTGACCACACGGCTACCGATGCGCGGAACCGACCGTGCGCGGGGAACCCGCCCGTGCCCGCCTCCGTCCAACGCGCAGGCTGCCGGGACGAGTCTCCGCTGCGGTGTCGGCCTCGCTGCCGGCTGCGATCGCTGACCACCCTCTCCGCCGCACGCGGCCGGCAGCACGCCGCCATCGGCGCGCCCCCTCCTACCGCGCCGATGGCGGCCCCGCCGGTTACTGTGCATCCCCTTGACTGGCAGAAACTTCCCGGATATTGGTGACTCCTCGGAAGTTTCCTTCAGCGTTCTCCCCAAGCGTTCTCCTCCGGAAGGAGCGCACGTGCACGACGCCGGCACGGGAAGCACCGCCCACCCGTCCAGACGCACGGTCCTCGCCGCCACCGCCGGCCTGACCGCGACCCTCGCCCTCACCCCGGACCCCGCCCGCGCCGCCGGGCACGACGACGAGCGGCTGGGGGCCCTGATCTCCCGTATGACGCTCGAGGAGAAGGTCGGCCAGCTCTTCGTGATGCGGGTCTACGGCCACTCGGCCACCCATCCCGACCAGGCCGACATCGATGCCAACCTCCAGGAGATCGGCGTCCGCACGGCCGCCGAACTGGTCGCCAAGTACCGTGTCGGCGGCATCATCTACTTCACCTGGGCGCACAACACCCGTACGCCGCACCAGATCGCGGACCTCTCCAACGGGATCCAGCAGGCGTCCCTCGCCCAGCCCCGCGGGCTTCCGGTGCTGATCGCCACGGACCAGGAGCACGGGATAGTCGCCCGTGTGGGCAGGCCCGCCACCCTCTTCCCCGGCGCGATGGCGATCGGGGCCGGAGGCTCCCGGGCCGACGCCCGTGCCCTCGGCCGGATCTCCGGCGCCGAACTGCGCGCCCTCGGTATCCGCCAGGACTACGCGCCCGACGCCGACGTGAACGTCAACCCGGCCAACCCGGTCATCGGCGTACGGTCCTTCGGCGCGGACCCGGACGCGGTGGCCGGCCTCGTCGCGGCGGAGGTGAGGGGCTATCAGGACTCCCGAGTCGCCGCCACCGCCAAGCACTTCCCCGGCCACGGCGACACGGCCGTCGACAGCCACTTCGGCTTCCCCGTCATCACCCACAGCCGAGAGGTGTGGGAGAAGCTCGACGCGGTGCCCTTCCGGGCGGCCATCCGCGCCGGTATCGACGCGATCATGACCGCGCACATCATGGTCCCCGCCCTGGACGACTCCGGCGACCCGGCGACGCTCTCCCGCCCGATCCTCACCGGCATCCTGCGCGAGGAACTGGGCTACGACGGGGTCGTGGTGACCGACTCGCTGGGCATGCAGGGCGTGCGCGAGAAGTACGGCGACGACCGGGTGCCCGTGCTCGCCCTGAAGGCCGGCGTCGACCAGCTGCTCAACCCGCCGTCCCTGGACGTCGCCTGGAACGCGGTGCGCACGGCGGTGCGCAGCGGCGAACTGACCGAGGCCCGGCTCGACGCGTCGCTGCTGCGTATCCTGCGGCTGAAGGCGAAGCTGGGGCTGCTCGACCGGCCCTACGTCACCGCGGACGGAGTCGACCGGACCGTCGGAACCCCCGGGCATCTGCGCACGGCGGACCGCATCGCGGACCGTACGACCACCCTGCTGGTGAACAAGGGGGGCCTGCTGCCGCTGTCGCGCCGTATGCACCGCAGGGTCCTCGTCGTGGGGGCCGACCCGGCGTCGCCGTCCGGCACGGACGGACCGCCCACCACCGTCCTGGCGAACGCCCTGACCGCACTGGGCTTCACGGCGACCGCCCTGTCCACCGGTACGGCGCCCACGACGGCGACGATCGAGAGGGCGGTGACGGCTGCGGGGAACGCGGACGCTGTGGTCGTGGGCACCTACAACGTGAGCGCGACGAGTTCCCAGCGGACCCTGGTGACCCGGCTGGCCGCCACCGGGAGGCCGGTGATCGTCCTCGCCATCCGGAATCCGTACGACGTGGCCCGACTCCCCGACGCGACCGCCTGTCTGGCGTCCTATTCCTGGACCGACGTGGAACTGCGTGCGGCGGCCCGGGTGATCGCGGGGCGGGTGAGTCCGCGCGGGAAGCTGCCGGTGCCGGTGCAGCGGGCGGACGATCCGACGCAGGTGCTGTATCCCCTCGGGTACGGGCTGTCGTACTAGGAGTACGGCGAGGACCGGGCGCGCGACCCCCGAATGCCGCAAAGCACCCCGAATGTCTGGCGTGGGCCGTGGCCGCGGTTCACGCTGGACGGGGGTGGACGGGGGGATGGGCGATGCGAGGGACACGAGCGTGGCTGGGTGCGCTGCTCATGGCCGCGCTGGCGGTGACCGGGCTCGGTGGGTGCCAGACGTCGTCGGGGGCGGCGCGGGACCGGGCAGGCGGGGGATCCACGGCACCTGGGCCGTCCGGGTTCGGGGCCGAGTTCCTCGCGGTCGACGAGTGCAGTTCCTTCGGGACGACGAGCTCCACCGAGGTGCCGTGCACCAGCGAACGGGCGGCGGCCCGGGTGATCGCCCGCTTCGACGGCGATCCGTCGAAGGGTCCCGCCTGCCCTGCGACCACGGACTTCGTCCTGCACATCGGCGCGTCCGGGACGGCGGCCCCCGGGTACGCGTGCATGCGGAACCTGGAGCCGCCGCACCCGGGCGACCCCGGCGGCGGGGGCGGACCGCGCACGGTCGTCGGGGACTGCGTCTACGGCGCGGGCAAGGGTGAGGTCCGCGAGACGGCCTGCGACGGCAAGGGCGGGCACGCGCCCGAGTACAAGGTGACCTCGGCGGTGACGCGGCGCTCGCAGTGCCCGTCGTCGACCGCGCTGTACGTGCAGTTGGGCGGCGAGCGACCGGTGGGCTGTGCCCGGACGGTGTGAACCGGCCGGGCACAGCCGGAGCGTCACGGCCTGAGTGCCGGTTCCCGCTCCGCGTCCCGGCGGTCCAGCCGCGCGTCGTACCTCGCCAGCGGCCGCGCCGCCGACGGGTCGGTGCGGACCGTCGCCGACGCCACCCCCGCCCAGTCCAGGATGCGGGCCGTGGCCAGGGTCTTCTGGTCGGCGACCAGACCGGCGACGTTCGCGCCGTGGTTCAGGCCGGGAGCCGTGAAGACGTAGGAGTCCTTCGCGCCCGCGCCGAGACGGAAGCGCTCCGCGCCCCACGGGTCGTTCTGGCCGTACACGAACAGCATGTGCCGTGCGTGGTGGCGCACCCAGGTGTCCACGTCCCGCATCGCCCCCGGCTGGAACCGCATCGGGATCGAGCGGGGCACGAAGTTCCGGGGCGGCTGGTAGCCGTAGCGGATCAGCTTCTTCTCGATGTACGGAAAGTGGATCGTGGGCGCCCCGAGCTGCGTACCCGCCTGGTAGTAGTACGGCGTGTAGGTCTCCAGTCCCTGGTCCGTGTACGCCGAGAAGCCCGAGATGGTGTCCACCGAGGCCCAGATCTCCTGGTCGGTGGCGTGCGCCGCGTCCGCCGGGACGGTGTCGCAGTCGGACAGCAGGCTGTACTGCCAAAAGCCCCACACATAGTCCAGGACGACCGCCTCGTAGGCCCGGTCCAGGCCGCCGATCGTCGTGAACGTGTAGCCGTTGTCGGCCGCGTACTGCTCGTACTTCCGCTTCAGCGGCTCCCGGCGCACCAGCGCCTCGCGCTGCACCGCCTGGAGCCGGTCCCGGCACTCCTTGGTGCCGACCGCCGCGAAGAAGCGGTCGTAGGCCGAATCCTCGTGGTTCACGACGTCGTTGGGGGCCACGTACGCGACGACGCCGTCCATGTCGTGCGGGTAGAAGCGCTCGTAGTACGTCGCCGTCATGCCGCCCTTGGATCCGCCCGTCGCGATCCACCGCTGGCCGTAGACCTGCTTGAGCGCCTCGTAGATGCGGTGCTGGTCGCTGGCCGCCTGCCAGATGTCCAGCTTCGACCAGTCGGCCGGGGCGGGGCGGGACGGGGTGAAGAAGCGGTACTCCATGGAGACCTGGTTGCCGTCCACGATCTGCGTGGGCTCACGGCGGCCCGGGGTGGTGGAGACGTTGTAGCCGCCGGTGTAGAAGACCGTCGGCCGTGAGACGTCCTTGTGCAGCACGGTGATCCGCTGCTGGAACGTGCCCTTGGACGGGTGCCGGTGGTCGACCGGCTGGGTGTAGTTCAGGACGAAGAAGCGGTACCCGGCGTACGGCTTCTCCTGGATCAGGCTCATGCCGGGTACGGCGAGCAGCCGGTCCTTGATGTCCGTGTCCGCCGCGGTGGCGGTGGCCGCCCCGGCCGTGCTCAGCGTGCCGATCAGCACCGCGAGCGCCAGCAGCCATCTGAGCGCCTTGCGCATGCACCCTCCCCTGTGTACGCGGATGTCCGCCGGAACCTAGCGGAGCAATTCCGGCAGCACCAGGGGAGGTTGGGGAAACCTGTGAAATGGCGAAGAAGATCCCCCGGCTTTGAGGGCGGCCGTCAGCACATGATCCAGCCGGAGCTGACCGAGCCCGAACCCACCGCTCCGCGGATCCATACACAGCGGTGGCCGACGTGCACGACCACCGGCCCGGCGTGGTGCGTGAAGCGCCCGTGGTCGGTCACGGGGCGGCTGCCGCGCGCCTGCACGCTGACCGACATGGGCTTCCGGCCGGAGGTGTTCTTCGCCATGGTCACCGCGCACACGAAGCCGTCGCGCTTGTAGACCCGCACCGAGCCGGTGGAGAAGGAGAGCGTGCGCACCTTCCGTCCGGAACAGAAGTCGGCCGCCTCCGCGTGCCCCGGGCTCGCCACCGCGAGCAGGCCGGAAGCCGTCAGCACGGCCAGGCCGAGCGCCAGGCGCCGACGGATCGCACCACTGTCCACTTCTCGTCCCTCCCGCGACCATCACCGTACTGGTGTACGGACGCAGGACGTACGTCGGATGGTTGCATCGCCCGGGGTGCGCGCACCCCGGGGAACGGGGGCGCCGACCGGTCACGCCGTCGACCCGACCCGCTCCTCGGGCTCCGGCATGCCGATGAACGTCCGCCACAGCCGTGCGTACCGGCCGTCGCGTCGCAGCAGCTCCTCGTGCGTGCCGTCCTCCGCGACCCGGCCTCGGTCCATGACCACCACCCGGTCGGCGCGGGCGGCCGTCGTCAGCCGGTGGGCGACCACGAGCGTCGTGCGGCGGCCGGTCAGACGGTCCGTCGCCTGGTTGACCTGGGCCTCGGTGGCCAGGTCCAGCGCGGCCGTGGCCTCGTCTAGGAGCAGAATGTCGGGGTCGACCAGTTCCGCGCGGGCCAGGGCGATCAGCTGCCGTTGCCCGGCGGACAGATTGCGGCCGCGCTCGGCGACCTGGTGCAGATAGCCGCCCTCCAGGGTGGCGATCATGTCGTGCGCGCCCACCGCCCGGGCCGCCGCCTCCACCTCGGCGTCGGTCGCGTCCGGGCGCCCGTAGGCGATGGCGTCCCGGACGGTGCCCGCGAAGAGATACGCCTCCTGCGGGACGACGCCGAGCCGGTGCCGGTACGAGGTCAGGTCGAGGGAGCGCAGATCGGTGCCGTCGACCAGGACCCGGCCGCGCGTGGGGTCGTAGAACCGGGCGACGAGCTTCACCAGCGTCGACTTGCCGGCTCCCGTCTCGCCGACGAACGCGACGGTCTGTCCGGCGGGGATCGTCAGGTCGATGCCGCCGAGGGCCTCCTCGTCGTCGCCGTAGGCGAAGCCGACGCCCTCGAAGGTGACGTCGCCGCGCAGGGACAGCACTTCCAGCGGCTCGTCGGCGGCCCTGGTGGCGGTCGGCTCCTGAAGCAGTTCCTGGATACGGCCGAGCGACACCGTGGCCTGCTGGTAGCCGTCGAAGACCTGGGAGAGCTGCTGCACCGGAGCGAAGAACAGGTCGATGTACAGCAGGTACGCGACCAGCGCACCCGTCGTCAGCGTCCCGGCGTCCACCCGGTGCGCGCCCACGATCAGCACGGCCGCGGAGGCCGCCGACGACAGGAGCTGCACGAAGGGGAAGTACACGGAGATCAGCCACTGGCCGCGGATGCGCGCCCGGCGGTAGCTGTCGCTGCCCTCGGTGAACCGCCGTCCGCCGTCCCGCTCGCGCCGGAACGCCTGGAGGATCCGCAGCCCGGACACCGACTCCTGGAGGTCCGCGTTGACCGCCGACACCCGCTCGCGGGCGAGTTCGTACGCCTTCACGCTGGCCCGGCGGAAGAAGAAGGTCGCCACGATCAGCGGCGGCAGGGTGGCGAACACCACGAGCGCGAGCTGAACGTCGATCACGAGCAGGGCGACCATGATCCCGAAGAAGGTGACCACGGAGACGAAGGCGGTGACGAGCCCCGTCTGGAGGAACGTCGACAGCGCGTCGACGTCGGTCGTCATCCGGGTCATGATCCGGCCGGTCAGTTCCCGCTCGTAGTAGTCGAGGCCGAGCCGCTGGAGCTGCGCGAAGATCTTCAGCCGGAGGGCGTACAGCACGCGCTCGCCGGTCCGCCCGGTCATGCGTGTCTCGGCGACCTGCGCCGCCCACTGGACGAGGACGGCGAGCAGGGCCAGCAGGGACGCGGCCCAGACCGCGCCGAGGGCCATCCGGGACACACCCTGGTCGATGCCGTGGCGGATCAGGACCGGCAGCAGCAGGCCCATGCCCGCGTCGACCGCGACGAGGCCGAGGCTGACGAGGAGCGGCAGGCCGAAACCACGGAGCAGCCGGGTCAGGCCGTACGACTCCTCGGGCCGGACCGCGCGTGCCTCGTCGATGCCGGGGATGTCGGTGGCCGGGGGCAGCTGCTCGACCTGCGCGAGGAGTTCGGGGGTCGCCGGGGTGCCGGTCAGCGCGTGATCCCTTGGTTCGCGGTCGCCGGTCCACAGATGCGGGGTGACGCCCCGCTCCGCGTCGAACTCGGCGTCCAGCTCCTCCCGGACGGTGGTGTCCTCCTGCGGCGGCGCGGGCAGCGGGTGGCCGGGCGAGACCCCGCCCAGTTCGTCGGGGTCGGTCAGCAGCCGCCGGTAGAGGGCGGACCGCTCCTGGAGCTCCTCGTGCGTGCCGATGTCGGAGAGCCGGCCGCCGTCGAGGACGGCGATGCGGTCGGCGAGGTTGAGGGTGGAGCGCCGGTGGGCGATCAGCAGCGTCGTGCGGCCCTCCATGACCTGCTTCAGCGCCTCGTGGATCTCGTGCTCGACGCGGGCGTCCACCGCCGAGGTCGCGTCGTCGAGGACCAGCAGCCGGGGATCGGTGAGGATCGCCCGCGCCAGCGCGACGCGCTGGCGCTGGCCGCCGGAGAGGGTCAGACCGTGCTCGCCGACCTTGGTGGCGTATCCGTCGGGTAGCTCGGCTATGAAGCGGTCGGCCTGCGCGGCGCGGGCGGCCCGCTCGATCTGCTCGTCGGTGGCGTCGGGGCGGCCGTAGGCGATGTTGTTGCGGACCGTGTCCGAGAAGAGGAACGAGTCCTCGGGAACAAGTCCGATCGCGGCGCGCAGCGACCCGAGGGTCAGCTCCCGCACATCGTGGCCGCCGACGAGGACGGCACCGTGGGTGACGTCGTAGAAGCGGGGCAGCAGCAGCGAGACCGTCGACTTGCCGGAGCCGGAGGAGCCGACGACGGCGAGGGTCTCGCCGGAGCGTATCGCGAAGGAGAGGCCGTCGAGGACCGGCCGGCCGTCCCGGTAGGCGAAGGAGACGTCGTCGAACTCGACGGTCGCGGGGGCGTCGGCGGGCAGTTCCTTGGTGCCGTCCGTCAGCGACGGCTCGGTGTCGATCAGTTCCAGGACGCGTTCGGCGCCCGCGCGGGCCTGCTGGCCGACGGTGAGCACCACGGCGAGCATGCGCACCGGGCCGACGAGCTGGGCGAGGTAGGCGGAGAAGGCGACGAACGTGCCGAGGGTGATGTGCCCGCGCACCGCGAGCCAGCCGCCGAGCGCGAGCATGGCGACCTGGCCGAGGGCGGGCACGGCCTGGAGGGCGGGCGTGTATCTGGCGTTCAGCCGGATGGTCCGCAGCCGGCCCGCGTACAGGCGGCGCCCGCCCTCCCGGAGCTTGCCGGTCTCCTGCTCCTCCTGCCCGAAGCCCTTCACCACGCGGACGCCGCTGACGGCGCCGTCGACCACACCCGCCACGGCGGCGGCCTGCGCCTGGGCGTACCAGGTGGCCGGGTGCAGCCGGGTGCGGCTGCGCTTGGCGATGAACCACAGGGCGGGCGCGACGGCCAGCGCTACCAGGGTCAGCGGCAGCGACAGCCACGCCATGATGATCAGGGAGATCACGAAGAGCAGGACGTTCCCGATCGTCATCGGGAGCATGAACAGCAGGCCCTGTATCAGCTGCAGGTCGCTGGTGGCGCGGCCGACGACCTGGCCGGTGGACAGCTCGTCCTGGCGCCGCCCGTCGAGCCGGGTGATCGTCCCGTACATGTCCGTGCGCAGGTCGTGCTGGACGTCGAGGGCGAGCCGGCCGCCGTAGTAGCGGCGGATGTAGGTGAAGACGTAGACGAGGACGGCCGCGCCGACGAGGCCGGCGGCCCAGGGGCCCATGGACCGGCTGTGGTTCCCGACGACGTCGTCGATGATCACCTTGGTGATCAGCGGGACGACCGCCATGACGGCCATGCCGCCGAGAGAGGACCCGAGCGCGAGGACGACGTCCTTCGGGTAGCGCCACGCGTACCCTGCGAGCCTCCGTGCCCAGCCGCGTGTGTCCCCCTCGTGCGCCACCACGCCGCCCCCTTCCTGTCGCCCTGTTCGTCCGCAAGGCAGCAACGCGGACCGAGGCGGATTTCATCCCTCCGCAACAATCCCGGGTCAAAGGTCCCGGGGCGCCCGCGACCACGGTCCTAGGCCGTTGACGCTCAGTGACGTTTCTGCGCTGAAGGTGATGACCCGGCCGAGTGAGTAAAGGCGTCGTACACCGTGGACCGCACGGGCGGGGTCGGGGTGAGCGCCTCCACCGGGCTGCTGGAGCGGAACATCGCGCGGTTCCGTCCTCTGGTTGGAGGCGCCCCGGCCGGCCGGGGCGACCGCCGGCGGGGCCGGCACCGGGGGGCGGTCCAGGATCTTTCCGTCGCTGGAGTAGCGGCGCACCGACGGTTCGGTCTCGGAGGAGACGAGCCGGGTGCCGATGGGGGTCCCCCCGCTCGAGCGGAGCCGAGAGTGGGGGAGGTCGACGACCAGCCCCTCGGAGTCGAGCGCGGCGCCCTTCTCGTCGGTCAGGTTCACCACGCTCGTGGGCGCGAGGGTCCTGCGGTCCAGGGTGAACAGCGAGGAGCGGTCGGACAGCGCGGCGACTGCGCCGTCGCGGTCAACGGAGAGCGCGGAGGGATTGCCGACGAACGTGCCCTCGTACGTCGTCTTGTCGAGGGCGTCCGAGAAGCCCCGGATGTCCACTGCGGAGGAGCACGCGTGCGGGGTGGCGGGCGCGCCGGCAGCGGCCGGTGAGGTGGCCGCCGCCGGCGTGGCGGTGACGGTGACGGTGACGGTGACGAGAAGGGTTCTCAGGCGCGTGCCGTCACGGTAGGACGAGGCGGATGGCCCCGGAGTGGTCTCCCCGTGGATCACCGGGACTTGGGCCGTGTCGGCTCACCGCCCGGCCGCGGGGCCTCAGTTCGCCGGGGCCGCCGGGAACGCCTCCTTGGGCGTGCTCGTGGGCACGTACGCACTGGTCGTGGAGGCCGTCGGCACCAGGTCCCTGTGGATGGCCCTGGCCACGTTCTGAATCGTGGTGACGCCGTAGTCCATGGTGCTGTTGTCCTGCGTCAGCACGGTGATCATGTAGTCGTGCCCGGCCCCGTTGAAGGTGCCGACGCTGTGCACGCGCCAGCCGTGCGTGGCGCGCTGCAACCAGCCGTTCTTGACGTGCACGGAGACACCCGAGGGTGCGCCCGCGGGAGTGCCCCAGCGCTGCGAGGAGACGACCTTCCCCATGAGCTTCAGGATGTAGGCGCGGGAGTTGTCGCTCAGCACGGAGTTCTTGGCGGTGATGAGCTTGAGCAGCTTCTGCTCGTCCTGCACGGTGATCTGGGTCAGGCCCCAGTAGCCGTTCGCGCCCGGCTTGGTCTGGGTCATGCCGGCGGCCGTGAGGAAGCCCTTGATCTTCGTCAGACCCAGCTGCCTCCACAGAGTGCTGGTCGCGTTGTTGTCCGACTTTGTGATCATCGCCGTGGCGAGGGTGTTCTCACGGTCGGTCAGATAGCGGTTGTGCTTCTTGGCGTCCCAGAGCAGCGTGGCGAGCACGGTGACCTTGACGACGCTGGCCGAGTCGTAGGCGCTGGTGGCGCGCAGCGAGCAGGTGGTGTTCGTGGAACGGTCGTAGAGGCCGACCGCGACGGTTCCCCTGCGGCCCGCGAGGGCCGCGGTGATGTCCTTCTGAAGCTTGGCCGCGAGGCCCGTCTTGCCCGATGTGCAGCTGACCGTCGGCGCCGCCGCGGCGGCGGGCGTCGCGGCCGCCGCGAACGGTATGAGAATCCCGGCGCCGAGGCTCGCACAGAGCACACGGGCACGCCGGGACATCCGGTGAGTCATGAAAGGTCCTATCCCCTCGACGAGAAGAGTGCGCCCCGGCGCACTCGCACCTCATGACGCGCGGCGAGGGGCGAAAGGTTGTACGGGTTCGACTCGGGCGGGGAGGGTCCGTGCCGCGTCACCTCTTGCGCCGGACCTCGGCCCCCTGTGCCCGGGAAGGCTCAGGGGGCCGCCACGCGGCGCCCGGCCGCTCAGCCCAGGTGCGTCGGGGCGAACATGCGCAGCACCGCCGGCAGGACGACCACCGAAGGGCCCGGCTCGGCGAGGGCCTTCGCCAGGTCCTCCTCAAGGGTCTCGGGAGTCGTACGCACGCCCGGGACGCCGAACGACTTCGCCAGGGCCACGTAGTCGGGGCGGGTCAGTTCCGTCGCCGTGGGCCGGCCGAAGGCGTCCGTCATGTACTCGCGCAGGATGCCGTAGCCGCCGTCGTCGACGATCAGCCACGTCACGTTCAGGCCGTACTGACGTGCCGTCGCCAGCTCGGCGATCGAGTACAGCGCGCCGCCGTCACCCGAGACCGCCAGGACCGGGCGCGTCGCGTCCGCCGCGGCCGCGCCCAGCGCCGCCGGGAAGCCGTAACCGAGGCCGCCCGCGCCCTGCGCCGAGTGCATCGTGTTCGTGCCCTGCGGGTCGAACGCCGACCACGCCCAGTAAGCCAGGATCGTCATGTCCCAGAAGGACGGCGCGTCGGCGGGCAGAGCGCGGCGCACCGACGCCAGCACCCGCTGCTCCAGGTCCAGTTCCTGGGACGCGATCCGGTCGGCGACCCGTGCGAGCAGCTCCCTCACGCGCTTCGGAGCCGTCCCGTCCTCCCGTGCGGGCACCGTCTCCAGCAGCGCCTGGAGCGCCAGGCGCGCGTCCGCGTGGATGCCCAGGGCGGGGTGGTTGGACTCCAGCTTCCCCAGGTCCGCCTCGATCTGGATGACCCGGCCGCGGGGCTTGAACGTGTGGTAGTTCGAGGACAGTTCACCAAGGCCCGAGCCGACCACCAGCAGGACGTCCGCGTCCTCCAGGAAGTCCGTCGTGTGGCGGTCCTCCAGCCAGGACTGGAGGGAGAGTGGGTGCTCCCAGGGGAAGGCGCCCTTGCCGCCGAAGGTGGTGACGACGGGGGCGTTCAGTTTCTCGGCCAGCCTGCGGAGCTTGCCCGCGGCGTCCGCCCGGACCACTCCCCCGCCCGCGATGATCGCCGGGCGGGACGCCTTCGTCAGCAGGTCGGCCGCGACCGCGGTCAGTTCGGGGCGCGGCGCCAGGTCCTCCGGCGTCGCGTCCACCGCGGTCACCACGGGCAGGCTCGTCTCCGCGAGAAGCACGTCCTGGGGGATCTCCACCCACACCGGCCCGTGCGGAACCGTCAGCGCGGATTTCCAGGCAGCGGCGATCGCCGACGGGATCTGCGACTGCGTGCGGACCGTGTGGACCGACTTGACCACGCCCCGGAACGAAGCCGCCTGGTCGGGGAGTTCGTGCAGATAGCCGTGGCGGCCGCCGCCCAGACCGGCGGTCGGGATCTGGCTGCTGATGGCCAGGACCGGGGCCGACGCCGCCGCCGCCTCCTGGAGTGCGGCCAGGGAGGTCAGCGCGCCCGGGCCGGTGGAGACGAGGAGCGGGGCGGCCTCTCCCGTGATCCGCCCGTACGCGTCCGCGGCGAAGCCCGCGTTGTTCTCCACCCGCAGGCCGACGTACCGCAGAGCGGAGCGGCTCAGCGCGTCGAACATGCCGAGCGCGTGCTGGCCGGGCAGGCCGAAGACGGTGGTGGCGCCGAGCCCGGCCAGCGTCTCCACGACCAGGTCTCCGCCGTTGCGGCCGAGGGGAGGGTTCAGCGCGGCCTCGCACTGTGCCTGGGTCGGGCGGAGGACCAGGTCGTGGTCGTGGGTCACTTGGTCTCGGTCTCCTCACCCGCGCGGGCGGCCGCGATCTGGCGGGTCATGATGGTCGTCAGCTCGTAGGCGGTGTGGGAGGCGGCCACCGATGTGATCTCCGCGTGGTCGTAGGCGGGCGCCACCTCGACGACGTCCGCGGAGACGAGGTTGCAGGAGGCGAGGCCGCGCAGGATCTCCAGGAGCTCGCGCGAGGTCATGCCGCCGGCCTCCGGGGTACCGGTGCCGGGGGCGTGCGCCGGGTCGAGGCAGTCGATGTCGATGGAGATGTACAGCGGGCGGTCGCCGATGCGCTGGCGCAGCTGGTCGGCGACCTCGTCCGCGCCGCGCCGGTAGATGTCGGCGGAGGTCACGATGCCGAAGCCCATCTTCTCGTCGTCGGTGAGGTCCTGCTTGCCGTACAGCGGGCCTCGGGTGCCGACGTGGGAGAGCGCGGAGGTGTCGAGGATGCCTTCCTCGACGGCGCGGCGGAACGGGGTGCCGTGGGTGTACTCGGCGCCGAAGTAGGTGTCCCAGGTGTCGAGGTGCGCGTCGAAGTGCAGCAGCGCCACGGGGCCGTGCTTCTTGGCGACCGAGCGCAGCAGCGGGAGCGCGATGGTGTGGTCGCCGCCGAGGGTCATCAGGCGGGCGCCCGTGCCGAGGAGTTCGTCGGCGGCGGCCTCGACCATCTCCACGGCCTCGTTGATGTTGAACGGGTTCACGGCGATGTCGCCGCCGTCCGCGACCTGCGCGAGGGCGAAGGGGGAGGCGTCCTGCGCCGGGTTGTACGGGCGCAGCAGGCGGGACGCCTCACGGATGGCGTTGCCGCCGAAGCGGGCGCCGGGACGGTAGGAGACGCCCGAGTCGAAGGGCACACCCACCACCGCGACGTCCGCGGTGCCGACCTCGTCGAGGCGGGGCAGCCGGGCGAAGGTCGCGGGGCCCGCATACCGCGGGATGCGGGACGAGTCGACGGGTCCGCGGGGTCGGCCGGCGCCTGCTGCGGGGTTCTCGGTGCTGCTCATCGTCGGACTCCTCCGGGTCATGCGTGTTTCTTCCAGTGTCGCGGACCCCCGGGCGGGACCCGCACGGTCCGGCCGCCCTGCGGCGACCGGACCGAAGCATCGGGGCCTAGGCCCCCACCGCCGCGGGCTCGTCCGCGGCCGGCACGCCGCGGCCCGCGAGCCGCTCGCGCCAGGCGGCCAGTACGGCCTCCTCGGTCGGCTTCGTCGCCAGCGACACCACGACATACGCCGCCAGCGAGGCCAGCAGCCCGTAGTAGACGGGCTCGTTGGCGAGAATGCCGTAGGACGCCATCAGGGCGATGACGGCGAGGCCGCCGACGGCGACGGAGGCGAGCGCGCCCTGCACGGTGCCGCGCTTCCACAGCAGTCCGCCCAGGATCGGGACCAGCAGTCCGCCGACGAGCAGGTTGTAGGCGACGGTCAGCGCCTCGACCACGTTGTTCAGCGCGATGGCCGTACCGATCACGCCGACCCCCATGATCAGGATGAAGGCGCGGTTGCCCTTGACCTCGTCGTGCGCGCCCTCGTCCCGGCGCACGACACCGCGCAGCCGCGACCAGATGTCGTTGTTGGCGACGGTCGCACACGCGATGAGGGCGCCGGAAGAGGTCGACATCACCGCGGCGAGGGCGGCGGCCAGGACCAACCCCCGTACTCCGACGGGCAGTTCCTGCTTGACGATGGTCGCGAACGCGTCGTCCGGGCTGCTCAGCTTCGGGAAAAGCACCTTGGCGGCGGTGCCGATTACGGCGCCGGCGAGCGCGTACGCCAGACAGTAGGTGCCGGCGACCGTGCCGCCCCACTTGGCCGTCGTGTCGCTGCGGGCGGTGAACACGCGCTGCCAGATGTCCTGCCCGATGAGCATGCCGAACGTGTAGATGAGGACGTAGGTGAAGATCGTCTCGCCGCCGATGCCCAGCGGGTCGAAGTACGTGGTCGGCAGCTTGGCCTTCATCTCGCTGAAGCCGCCCGCCCGGACGACCGCGATGGGCAGCAGCAGAAGCAGGACGCCGATGGTCTTCACCACGAACTGCACCATGTCGGTGAGCGTGATCGACCACATGCCGCCGAGCGTCGAGTAGGCGACGACGATGGAGCCGCCCAGGATGATCGCGACGGTCCGGTTCATGTCGAAGAGGACGTCGAAGATGGTGGCGTAGGCGATCGTCGAGGTGACCGCGAGCATGAGGGTGTACGCCCACATGACCAGGCCCGAGATCACGCCGGCCCGGCCGCCGTACCGCAGGTCGAGCATCTCGGAGACGGTGTAGACCTTCAGGCGGGCGATGCGCGCGGAGAAGAAGACGGACAGCGCGAGCAGGCCGAGGCCGATGGTGAACACCATCCAGGCGCCGGAGAGGCCGTACTGGTAGCCGAGGCCGACGCCGCCGATGGTGGACGCGCCGCCGAGGACGATCGCGGCCATGGTGCCGGAATACATGGCGGGTCCGAGGCGGCGGCCCGCCACCAGGAACTCGCTCTTGGACTTGGCGCGGCGCATGCCCCACCAGCCCATGGCCAGCATGCCGGCCAGATAGACGACGATCACTGTGTAGTCGACGGCCATGTGGGGCCCTCCTTCGCATACATCCCGGTGGCGTGTCGTGCAGTTACCTGGGGAGTCCTGGGGACAGGGACGTCGGCAGCGGATCGCGGGGACATCCGCCCGTACCCGCGGCTGCCGGTCTGGAGAGACATTAAGTGGCCGGAAAGAGACTGCGAAGTGTACGTTTCATCCATCAAACCCGAGTGCGATGGAGGAACCGTCCACCATGCCGGACCCGTCGTACCCGGCCGCTCCGGCGGTACCGCCCACGCCACCGGTACCGCTGTCGTCCCTGCTCGCCCGGGAGGACCTGGCCCTGCGGCAGATCGCCGGGCCGACGGACCCCGGCATCGTGATCCACTGGGCGCACACCTCGGAGATGGCCGACCCCTACCCGTACCTGCTGGGCGGTGAGCTGCTGCTCACGGCGGGCGTCCACATCCCCGAGGCGGCCGGCTCGGGGACGTACTTCGACGACTACGTCTCCCGGATCGTGGCGGCGGGCGGCGCGGCGCTCGGTTTCGGCCTGGCCCCGGTCCACGACACGGTGCCGCGGGCACTGGTCGCGGCCTGCGACCACTACGGACTGCCGCTGCTCGAGGTGCCGCCGCAGACCACCTTCTCGGGTGTGGCCCGGGCGGTGTGGCAGCTGATGGCCCAGGCCCGCCTCGCGGAGCTGCGCCGTGTCACGGAGGCTCAGCAGAGCCTGGCCGCGGCGGCGGCCCGCCCCGACCCGGTGCCCTCGGTGCTGCGGCAGCTCGCCCAGCGGGTGGGCGGTCGGGCGGTCCTGTACGGACCGGACGGCGTGGAACTGGCCGGGGCGGGGCGCGCCGCCGAACCGGTCGCACGGGCGCTCGCGGAGCTGACGGAGGTGGTGCGGCCGGGAGCCGCGGCCGGGTCCACCCCCTCCTCCGCCGCGGACACCGTCGCCGGTACGCATCTCGCCGCCTACTCCCTCGGCTCCGGACAGGGCTTCGCGCTGGGGGTGGCCTCCCCGCGGCGCGACCCCGGGGACCACACCATCGCCTCGGTCGCGGCGGTCCTTCTCTCCCTCCTCACCGGGGAACACCACAGCGGCAGCGGGGCGGCGCGTTCGTCGGCGCTGGTCCGGCTGCTGCTCGGGGCGCCGGTGGCGCAGATCGCTCCGCTGCTCGGCGGGGAGCGGTGGACGGTGGTGCAGGCCCGGCCCGCCGGGGACGGCCCCCCACCGGACGCCCTGGCCGCCTCCGCGCTCGGCGCCGCGCTCGGATCCCCGCTGGTCGACCTCGGGGACGGGGTCGTACGGGTCCTGGTCCCGGCCGACCGCGAACCGACTTCGCAGCCCGGCTGGATCCTGGGCGTGAGCGCTCCCGGGGGCCCGGGCGAGTGGCCCGCCGCCGACGCGCAGGCGGCCCGTGCCCTGGCCCGCGCCCGCGCGACCCGTGCTCCGCTGGTGCGCCACGGCGCGCGCACGGGCCTGGCCGACCTGGTCCCCGCCCAGCAGGCCGAGCAGCACGCCCGCGCCCTGCTCGCGCCGATCGCCGGGACGCCCGCGCTGGTCGAGACCCTGCGCACCTGGCTCTCCCTGCACGGCAGCTGGGACCGCACGGCGGTCGCCCTGTCGGTCCACCGCAACACCGTGCGGCAGCGCATCACCCGCTGTACGGCGCTGCTGGAGGCCGACCTGGACGACCCGGACGTACGGATGGAACTGTGGTTCGCGTTGCAGCAGATGAGGCAGGGCTGAGAAGACTCCCCCGCGCCGAGTGACACGCGTCCCAGGGGGCGGAACAGCGGCCGGCCCGGCGGGGCGCCCCGGCAGAATGGGTGCCATGCCGATACCCGGGATCCCCAGCCGCGCCGAGCTCGTCGACCACCTCGTACGGACCCGTATCGCGGGCGACGTCGCCACGCCCCGTGAGAACAACCTCTCCCACTACCGCAAGCTCTCGAACGGCGACCGCTCCTACTGGCTCGGCCTGGAACTGGGCGACCGCTGGAACGACGAGCAGGACGTGCTCGCGGTGATGGCGGAGCGCTGCGGTGTGCACGACGACCCCGAGTACCGCTACGGCCAGGACACCATCGACCCGGAGCTGACCGTCGACGCCCTGGAGCGCCTGGCGGCCCGCCTGCGCAAGGCCGCCGACAGCCGGCAGCGCGTGCTGCTGGCCACCGGTCACCCCGGGGGGCTTCTCGACGTCCACCGCGCCACCGCTGCCGCCCTGCGCGCCGCCGGCTGCGAGATCGTCGTCATACCGGACGGGCTCCAGACGGACGAGGGATACGTCATGCAGTTCGCCGACGTGGCCGTGCTGGAGCACGGCGCCACCCTCTGGCACACGCACTCCGGCGAGCCGATGCGCGCGGTCCTGGAGGGCCTTCAGGCCGAGGGCCGCCCGCTGCCCGACCTGGTGGTCGCCGACCATGGCTGGGCGGGCTGCGCGGGTCAACTGGGCCTCGACTCCGTCGGTTACGCCGACTGCAACGACCCGGCCCTCTTCCTGGCGGAGGCCGAGGGCACCGTCCAGGTCACGGTCCCCCTCGACGACCACGTCACAAGCCCGCGCCACTACGACCCGCTGACGGCCTACCTGCTGAACGCGGCGGGGCTGGCCTGACCGGTCCGATCACGGCGTGCCGGAGGCGCCCCACGGGCCCGGGCGCGCACCGGGCCCGTTCTCCGCGGAGCCGTCACCACGGAACGCGGAGCACGCCCTCCTGGATCACCGAGATCGCCAGACGGCCGTCCTGCGTGTAGATGCGGGCCTGGCCGAGGCCCCGGCCGCCGTACGCGGAAGGGGACTCCTGGTCGTAGAGCAGCCACTCGTCGGCCCTGAACGGGCGGTGGAACCACATGGCGTGGTCGAGGGAGGCCCCGACGACGTCGCCGACGGCCCAGCCGCCGCGCCCGTGCGCGAGCAGCACCGAGTCGAGGAGCGTCATGTCGGAGACGTACGTCGCGAGGACCACGTGCAGCAGGGGGTCGTCCGCGAGCTTGCCGTTGGTGCGGAACCAGACCTGGGAGTGCGGCTCGCGGGGCTCGCCGAACCTCCCGTACGGCGGCTCGTCGACGTAGCGCAGGTCGATCGCCTCGCGGGCCTCCAGGAACCGCTCCACCACCTGGGGGTCCAGGTGGTCGTAGGAGCGCAGCCGTTCCTCGGAGGTGGGCAGGGTGACCGGGTCGGGCGCGGGCGGCATCGGGGCCTGGTGGTCGAGGCCCTCCTCGTGCGTCTGGAACGACGCGGACAGCCCGAAGATCGGCTTGCCGTGCTGCACGGCGACGACCCGCCGGGTGGTGAAGGAGCGGCCGTCGCGGAGGCGGTCGACGTTGTAGACGATGGGTGCGCCCGGGTCCCCCATGCGCAGGAAGTACGCGTGGAGGGAGTGGGCGAGGCGGTCCCCGGAGACCGTGCGCCCGGCGGCGACCAGTGCCTGGGCCGCGACCTGTCCGCCGAAGACGCGGGGGACGACGGCGGACCGGGACCGGCCGCGGTAGATGTCCTCCTCGATCTGCTCCAGGTCGAGCAGATCGAGGAGATCCTGTAGTGCCTGACTCATGGGGTCAGTTGTATCCACCGGTCGTTGCGCGCGG
This sequence comes from Streptomyces sp. NPDC047079, assembly GCF_040643755.1. Classification (NCBI taxonomy): domain Bacteria; kingdom Bacillati; phylum Actinomycetota; class Actinomycetes; order Kitasatosporales; family Streptomycetaceae; genus Streptomyces; species Streptomyces sp. NPDC047079. The sequence goes on along the minus strand of NZ_JBEYUZ010000001.1, from coordinate 251,340 downwards.
CTTACAGGCCCATGTCCTTGGCGATGATCGACTTCATGATCTCGCTGGTGCCGCCGTAGATGCGGTTGACGCGGTTGTCGGCGTACAGGCGGGCGATCGGGTACTCGTTCATGTAGCCGTAGCCGCCGTGCAGCTGGAGGCATCGGTCGATCACGCGGTGGGCGACCTCGGTGCAGAACAGCTTGGCGCTCGCGGCCTCGGCGGGGGTGAGCTCGCCCGCGTCGAGGGCTTCGAGCGCGCGGTCGGCGACGGCCTCCGCCGCGTCCACCTCGGCCTGGCAGGCGGCCAGCTCGAACTTGGTGTTCTGGAAGTGGGCGACCGGCTTGCCGAAGACGGTGCGCTCCTGCACGTACTGCTTGGCGAACCGGACGGCGGCCTTGGCCTGCGCGTAGGCGCCGTAGGCGATGCCCCAGCGCTCGGAGGGCAGGTTGGCGCCGAGATAGTAGAAGCCCTTGTTCTCCTCGCCGAGCAGGTCCTCGAGGGGCACCTTCACGTCGACGAAGGCCAGCTCGGCGGTGTCGGAGGTCTTCAGGCCGAGCTTGTCGAGCTTGCGGCCGACCGAGTAGCCCTCGGACTTGGTGTCGACGGCGAACAGCGATATGCCGAAGCGGCGGTCCTCGGCCGTGGGCGCCGAGGTGCGGGCGCAGACGATGACCTTGTCGGCGTGCACACCGCCGGTGATGAAGGTCTTGGCGCCGTTCAGGACGAAGTGCGTGCCGTCCTCGGAGAGCTTGGCGGTGGTCTTCATGCCCGCGAGGTCGGAGCCGGTGCCCGGCTCGGTCATCGCGATGGCCCACATCTCCTCGCCGGAGACGAACTTCGGCAGGAAACGCTTCTTCTGCTCGTCGGTGGCGAGCATCTTGATGTACGGCAGGGCGAGCAGCACGTGCACACCGGAGCCGCCGAAGTTCACGCCCGCACGGGCGGTCTCCTCGTACTGGATCGCCTCGAACTTGTGCGTCTCCAGGCCGGCGCCGCCGTACTCCTCGGGCACGTTGATGCCGAACAGGCCCAGCTCGGCGAGCTTGTAGTAGAACTCGCGCGGCGCCTGCCCGGCGGCGAACCACTCGTCGTACACGGGGACGACCTCGGCCTCGATGAAGGCACGCAGGGTCTCCCGGAAAGCCTCGTGATCCTCGTTGAACACCGTACGGCGCACCGCGCCACCTCCACCTGGTCTGTCTAAGCGCTTGCTCAGACTTCACCGTACCGGCGGGTACGAACCGTCGTCCAGAGCAACCAACGCGTAACGCTCGTCACGCTTGCGGAGCAGCCGGCTCAGTCCGTCCCGGCCGCCTCGAACGCGCCCCTCGCCATCCGGTGCAGCAGCTGCGCCGTCACGCCGCGGCCCGGGAGCGCTCCCGGGCGTCCCAGGTGCGGTGTCGAGTTGAGCAGGCCGAACACCGAGTGCACCGCCGAGCGGGCGGCCGGCTCGGCCAGGCCGGGGTAGACCTCGCGGACGATCTCCACCCACAGTTCCACGTACTGCCGCTGCAGCTGCCGCACCAGCTTGCGGTCGCTGTCGCGGAGGCGGTCCAGCTCCCGGTCGTGCAGGGTGATCAGGGGACGGTCGTCGAGCGCGAAGTCGATGTGCCCCTCGATCAGCGAGTCGAGGACCGCCCCGCAGTCGCGGTCCGCGGAGTCCCCTCCGGCCTCGGCGACCCGCCGTCTGGCCCCGGTCAGCAGCTGCCCGCTGATGCCCACGAGCAGCTCGGCGAGCATCGCGTCCTTGCCCGCGAAGTGCCGGTACAGACCGGGCCCGCTGATGCCGACCGCGGCTCCTATCTCGTCGACGCCGACGCCATGGAAGCCGCGCTCGGCGAACAGCCGCGCGGCCTCCTTCAGGATCTGCTCGCGACGGGTGGGGGCGTCGGTTCTCGTGGCCATGAAAACAATTCTAGACAGGGAGGTTAGCGGTCGTTAACCTGAAGGAAATGCGTTAACGCTCATTAACAAGGTGAGGGGACCGCAGGATGCAGGAGGCACCGGAGCTGACGAGCGCGGCTGACCCCGCGTCGGAGGCCTGGCGGGCCAACGAGGAGGCGCACCGCGCCCTGGGCGAGGAGCTGCGCGCCAAGCTGGCCGCGGCCCGGCTGGGCGGCGGCGAGAAGGCTCGCGCGCGTCACACGGCGCGCGGCAAGCTGCTGCCGCGCGACCGCGTGGACACCCTGCTGGACGCGGGGTCGCCCTTCCTCGAGCTGGCGCCCCTCGCGGCCGACGGGATGTACGACGGGCAGGCCCCGGCCGCCGGGGTGATCGCGGGGATCGGGCGCATCAGCGGCCGCGAGTGCGTGATCGTCGCCAACGACGCCACGGTCAAGGGCGGCACGTACTACCCGATGACGGTGAAGAAGCACCTGCGCGCCCAGGAGGTGGCGCTCGAGAACCGCCTCCCCTGTGTGTACCTGGTCGACTCCGGAGGCGCCTTCCTGCCCATGCAGGACGAGGTGTTCCCCGACCGGGAGCACTTCGGACGGATCTTCTACAACCAGGCCCGGATGTCGGGCGCGGGGATCCCCCAGATCGCCGCCGTGCTCGGGTCCTGCACGGCCGGCGGGGCCTATGTCCCGGCGATGAGCGACGAGGCCGTGATCGTGCGCAACCAGGGCACGATCTTCCTCGGCGGCCCGCCCCTGGTGAAGGCGGCCACCGGCGAGGTGGTGAGCGCCGAGGAGCTGGGCGGCGGGGAGGTCCACTCGCGGGTGTCCGGTGTGACGGACCACCTGGCGGAGGACGACGCGCACGCGCTGCGGATCGTGCGGACCATCGTCTCCACGCTCCCCGCGCGCCGGGAGCTGCCCTGGGAGGTCGTCCCGTCCGTCGAGCCGAAGCTCGATCCCTCCGGGCTGTACGGCGCGGTCCCGGTCGACTCCCGCACGCCATACGACGTACGCGAGGTCATCGCGCGCGTGGTGGACGCCTCCCGCTTCGCCGAGTTCAAGGCGGAGTTCGGGCAGACCCTCGTCACCGGCTTCGCGCGCATCCACGGCCACCCGGTCGGGATCGTCGCCAACAACGGCATCCTGTTCTCCGAGTCCGCCCAGAAGGGCGCCCACTTCATCGAGCTGTGCGACCAGCGCGGCATCCCGCTGGTGTTCCTCCAGAACATCTCCGGCTTCATGGTCGGGCGGGACTACGAGGCGGGCGGCATCGCCAAGCACGGCGCCAAGATGGTCACGGCGGTCGCCTGCACCCGCGTGCCGAAGCTCACGGTCGTCGTCGGCGGCTCGTTCGGCGCGGGCAACTACTCGATGTGCGGGCGGGCCTATTCGCCGCGCTTCCTGTGGATGTGGCCGAACGCCAAGATCTCGGTGATGGGCGGCGAGCAGGCCGCGTCGGTCCTCGCGACCGTCAAGCGCGACCAGTTCGAGGCGCGCGGGGAGACCTGGCCCGCGGAGGAGGAAGACGCCTTCAAGGCCCCGATCCGCGCCCAGTACGAGCGCCAGGGGAACGCGTACTACGCGACGGCCCGCCTGTGGGACGACGGTGTGATCGACCCGCTGGAGACCCGGCAGGTGCTGGGACTGGCCCTGACGGCATGCGCCAACGCGCCTCTGGGTGAACCCCAGTTCGGCGTCTTCAGGATGTGAGGGGGACCATGTTCGACACAGTGCTCGTGGCCAACCGGGGCGAGATCGCCGTGCGCGTCGTCCGCACGCTGCGGTCGATGGGCGTGCGCTCGGTGGCCGTCTTCTCCGACGCGGACGCCGACGCCCGCCACGTCCGGGAGGCCGACACGGCGGTCCGGATCGGTCCGGCGCCCGCGGCGGAGAGCTATCTCTCGGTGGAGCGGCTGCTGGAGGCCGCCGCCCGGACCGGGGCCCAGGCGGTGCACCCCGGGTACGGCTTCCTCGCGGAGAACGCCGGGTTCGCGCGCGCGTGCGCGGAGGCGGGCCTGGTCTTCATCGGCCCTCCCGCGCAGGCGATCTCCCTCATGGGCGACAAGATCCGCGCCAAGGAGACGGTGCGGACGGCCGGGGTGCCGGTCGTGCCCGGGTCGAGCGGGAGCGGCCTCACGGACGAGGAGCTGGCCGCGGCGGCCCATGAGATCGGCGTGCCGGTGCTGCTGAAGCCGAGCGCGGGCGGCGGCGGCAAGGGCATGAGGCTCGTCCGGGATCCGGCCGTGCTGGCGGACGAGATCGCCGCCGCCCGCCGCGAGGCCCGTGCCTCCTTCGGCGACGACACGCTCCTGGTGGAGCGCTGGGTCGACCGTCCCCGCCACATCGAGATCCAGGTCCTGGCCGACGGCCAAGGGAACGTGGTGCACCTGGGCGAGCGCGAGTGCTCCCTCCAGCGCCGCCATCAGAAGATCATCGAGGAGGCCCCCAGCGTGCTCCTCGACGAGGCCACGCGCACCGCGATGGGCGAGGCGGCGGTTCAGGCGGCCCGCTCCTGCGGGTACGAGGGTGCGGGCACGGTGGAGTTCATCGTGCCGGGCGGTGATCCCTCCTCGTACTACTTCATGGAGATGAACACCCGCCTCCAGGTGGAGCACCCGGTCACCGAACTGGTCACGGGCCTGGACCTGGTGGAGTGGCAGCTGCGGGTGGCGGCGGGAGAGCCGCTGTCCTTCGGGCAGAAGGACATCACGCTCACCGGGCACGCCGTCGAGGCCCGTGTCTGCGCCGAGGACCCGGCCCGCGGCTTCCTCCCGTCCGGCGGCACCGTGCTGGCGCTGCGCGAGCCGCAGGGGGAGGGGGTGCGCACCGACTCGGGTCTGACCGAGGGCACCGAGGTCGGCAGCCTGTACGACCCGATGCTGTCGAAGGTCATCGCCTACGGCCCCGACCGCGCGACCGCGCTGCGCAAGCTGCGGGCGGCCCTGGCGGGAACCGTCACCCTCGGCGTGCAGACCAACGCAGGGTTCCTGCGCCGTCTGCTGGCCCATCCGGCGGTCGTGGCGGGCGAACTGGACACCGGTCTGGTGGAGCGGGTGGTGGACACGCTCGTCGCGGCGGAGGTGCCACCCGAGGTCTACGAGGCCGCGGCGGCCGTACGTCTGGAGGCGCTGAAGCCGCGCGGCGAGGGCTGGACCGACCCGTTCTCCGTGCCGAACGGCTGGCGGCTCGGCGGCGAGGCCCGGCCGGTGGCGTTCCCCCTGCGGGTGTCCGACCCCGTGGAGTACGCCCCGCGGGGCACCCACACCGTCACCCAGGACTCGGTGTCCGTCGTCCTGGACGGCGTACGCCACACCTTCCACCGGGCGGGCGACTGGCTGGGCCGCGACGGGGACGCCTGGCACGTACGCGACCACGACCCGGTCGCCGCGTCGCTCACGAGGGCGGCGCACTCCGGCACCGAGTCGCTGACCGCGCCCATGCCCGGCACGGTCACGGTGGTGAAGGTGGCCGTCGGGGACGAGGTGACGGCCGGGCAGAGTCTGCTGGTGGTCGAGGCGATGAAGATGGAGCACGTCATCTCCGCCCCGCACGCCGGGACCGTCGCCGAGCTGGATGTCGCCCCCGGCACGACGGTCGCCATGGACCAGGTGCTGGCCGTGATCGCACCGCACGAGGACGAGCGCGACGAGCCCGAGGACCGCGAGCACCGCCCGGACATCCACGAGGACGTCCGCGAGGACACGGAGGCGGGGAAATGACCGCTCGGCAACTGCCCATGGTCGTACCGTCCGAGGACCTCCCCCCGAGGGTCAGGATCCACGAGGTCGGCGCGCGCGACGGCCTCCAGAACGAGCAGCGCACGGTCCCCACGGAGGTGAAGGCGGAGTTCATCCGCCGGCTGGCCGACGCGGGCCTGACCACCATCGAGGCCACCAGCTTCGTCCACCCCAAGTGGGTGCCCCAACTCGCCGACGCCGAGCAGCTGTTCGAGCTTGTGAGCGACCTGCCGGTGGCGCTCCCGGTCCTCGTGCCGAACGAACGCGGCCTGGACCGGGCCCTCGCGCTGGGCGCCCGCCGGATCGCCGTCTTCGCCAGCGCCACCGAGTCCTTCGCCAAGGCCAACCTCAACCGCACGGTGGACGAGGCCCTGGAGATGTTCGAGCCGGTGGTCCGGCGCGCGAGGGACCGGAAGGTGCACGTCCGCGGCTATCTGTCCATGTGCTTCGGCGACCCCTGGGAGGGCGCGGTCCCCATCCACCAGGTCGTCCGTGTCAGCAAGGCGCTGATGGACATGGGCTGCGACGAGCTGAGCCTGGGCGACACGATCGGCGTGGCGACGCCGGGCCACGTCCTGGACCTGCTGTCCGAGCTGAACGAGGAAGGCGTGCCGACCAGCGCCATCGGCGTGCACTTCCACGACACCTACGGCCAGGCCCTCGCCAACACCCTGGCGGCGCTCCAGCACGGCGTGACGACGGTCGACGCCGCCGCGGGCGGCCTCGGCGGCTGCCCGTACGCCAAGTCCGCCACCGGAAACCTCGCCACCGAGGACCTGGTGTGGATGCTTCACGGCCTCGGTATCGACACCGGGATCGACCTCGGCCGGCTCACCGCCACGAGCGTGTGGATGGCCGCCCACCTGGACCGGCCCAGCCCGTCCCGCACCGTCCGAGCCCTCTCCCACAAGGAGTGAACCCATGGACCACCACCTCTCCCCCGAACTGGAGGAACTCCGGCGCACGGTCGAGGAGTTCGCTCACGACGTCGTGGCGCCCAAGATCGGCGACTTCTACGAGCGCCACGAGTTCCCGTACGAGATCGTCCGCGAGATGGGCCGTATGGGCCTGTTCGGGCTGCCGTTCCCGGAGGAGTACGGCGGCATGGGCGGCGACTACCTGGCTCTGGGGATCGCCCTGGAGGAACTCGCCCGGGTGGACTCCTCGGTGGCCATCACCCTGGAGGCGGGCGTCTCCCTGGGCGCCATGCCGGTCTACCGTTTCGGCACGGAGGACCAGAAGCGGGAGTGGCTCCCGCGGCTGTGCTCCGGCGAACTCCTGGGCGCCTTCGGCCTGACGGAGCCGGACGGCGGCTCGGATGCGGGCGCCACCCGTACGACGGCCCGGTTGGACACGGAGACCGACGAGTGGGTGATCAACGGCACCAAGTGCTTCATCACCAACTCGGGCACGGACATCACCGGCCTGGTCACGGTCACGGCGGTGACGGGCCGTACGCAGGACGGCCGGCCGGAGATCTCCTCGATCATCGTCCCGTCCGGCACGCCCGGCTTCACGGTGGCGGCCCCCTACTCGAAGGTGGGCTGGAACGCCTCCGACACCCGTGAGCTGTCCTTCGCGGACGTGCGCGTCCCGGCCGCGAACCTGCTGGGCGAGGAGGGCCGCGGCTACGCCCAGTTCCTGCGCATCCTGGACGAGGGCCGGATCGCGATCTCGGCGCTGGCGACGGGCCTGGCGCAGGGCTGTGTGGACGAGTCGGTGAAGTACGCGAAGGAGCGCCATGCGTTCGGCCGCTCGATCGGCGCGTACCAGGCGATCCAGTTCAAGATCGCCGACATGGAGATGAAGGCTCACACGGCCCGCCTGGCCTGGCGCGACGCCGCGTCCCGCCTGGTCTCCGGCGAACCCTTCAAAAAGGAGGCGGCCCTGGCGAAGCTCTACACGTCCACGGTCGCCGTCGACAACGCCCGCGAGGCCACCCAGATCCACGGTGGCTACGGCTTCATGAACGAGTACCCGGTGGCCCGCATGTGGCGTGACTCCAAGATCCTGGAAATCGGCGAGGGCACGAGCGAGGTCCAGCGCATGCTGATCGCCAGGGAGCTGGGGCTCGCGGGCTGAGCGGCCCGGAGCGGCAGCCTGAAGCAGCTTGGACCATGGGCTGCGCGACGACGCGCGATCGCCGAGGAACTCACGGCGTACGCGGAGCGCCTGGAGGGGGCCTGGACATGGAGATCGGCCCGTCCGGCCCCTTCCTCGCGAGGACGGGCCCGTCGAAGCGCCATGAGGTCGCGGCACGCCGCCTCTGCCAGCTGTCGGACGAGCAGCTGCTCACCACCCACCCCGGCCGACTCTGACCTCGCCACCCTGGACAAGAAGTGAGGTTAGGCTAACCTACCTTCGACTCGCCCGGCGGATGTTCCGCCCCGTTCGAAGGCAGCACACTCATGTCCAATGCCCGTGCCACCCGTCTCACCCGTCGCGGAATCCTCGCCGCCGGCGGCGCGCTCGGCCTCGGTGCCGCGCTCGCGGCCTGCGGCGACGACAGGGGCAAAAACGGCGGCTCGGAGAGCGGGAAGGGCGCGGCCGAGGCCGGCCCCTGGTCGTTCAAGGACGACCGAGGGCAGACCGCGAAGGCGGACAAGGTCCCGGCGAGCATCGTCGCGTTCGTCGGCGTCGCCGCCGCGCTGCACGACTACGGTGTCGGCGTGAAGGGCGTCTTCGGCCCGACGAAGACCAAGGACGGCAAGGCCGATGTCCAGGCCGGCGACCTCGACATCGGCAAGGTCACGGTCCTCGGAAACGAGTGGGGCCAGTTCAACATCGAGAAGTACGCGGCCCTCGCCCCCGACCTGCTCGTCAGCACCATGTTCGACGACGCCGGGACGCTCTGGTACGTCCCGGAGGAGTCCACGAAGAAGGTCCTCGCCGTCGGCGCCCCCAGCGTCGGCATATCCGTCTACGACCGCCAGATGACCGAGCCGCTCCAGCGGATGCTGGCACTCGCGAAGTCCCTCGGCGCGGACACGACCTCCTCGACGATCACCCGGGCGAAGAAGCGGTTCGAGGACGCGGCCGCCCGGCTGCGCGCGGCCACCAAGGCCAACCCCGGCATCAAGGTGCTGGCGGGCTCGGCGAGCCAGGACGTCTTCTACGTCTCCGGCTCCAACCTCTCCGTCGACCTGGAGTACTTCGAGGCCCTCGGCGTGAACTTCGTCGAGCCGTCCCCCTCCGTACTGAAGGCCAGTGGCGGCTGGTTCGAGAATCTGAGCTGGGAGAACGTCGACAAGTACAAGGCCGACGTCATCATGATGGACAACCGCAGCTCGGCCATCCAGCCCGCCGACATCACCGAAGCGACCTGGAAGAAGCTCCCCGCGGTCAAGGCGGGCCAGGTCATCGCCCGCAACCCCGAGCCGATCCTGTCGTACGACAAGTGCGCCCCGCTACTCGAGGACCTCGCCAAGGCCATCGAGACGGCCGAGAAGGTCGGCTGACCCGGCCCTCCTCGTCCCAGCCGGCCTCTCCCTTCCTCTCCCAGGAGCCCGCTCCGGAGGAGCCCCGCCCCCCTGGAACCCCGCCCCTCGGGAGCCCCGCCCCCTCAGGAGCATCGATGACGACGGCCGTAGCCGCCCCGTTCCGTTTCTTCTCCCTCCAGGTCGTACGGACGAGACGGGTCGGCCCGTCCGTCGTCCGTGTCACCTTCGCGGGCGACGACCTGCGCGCGTTCCACTCCCACGGACGTGACCAGAGCCTGTCCCTCTTCCTTCCGCATCCCGGCCAGAGCGAGCCCGCCGTGCCGATCGAGCTCGGCGAGGCCTGGTGGCAGGGCTGGCGCGAACTGCCCGACGACGTACGGGCGGTGATGCGCTCGTACACCCTGCGGGCGCTGCGCCGCGAACCCGACGAGATCGACATCGACTTCGTGCTGCACGGCGTGGAGCCGGGCGCCTCCGTCCCGGCGGGTCCGGCCTCGCTCTGGGCCTCCCGTGCCACCGCCGGTGACCGCGTGGTCCTGATGGGCCCGGCGGTCGCGGACAACCGCGCGATCCGCTTCCGCCCGCCCGAGGACACCGACCTGGTGGTGATCTGGGCCGACGAGACCGCCGTCCCCGCCGCGTCCGCGGTCCTCGAGTGGCTGCCCGTGGGCACGCGTGCCCACGTCTGGCTGGAGGCCGGGCACGCCGGTGACATCCAGGACCTCGCGACCGAGGCCGACGCCGAGGTCACCTGGCTCACGGACGGGACGGGCTCCCCCACCGCGCTCGAGGTGCTGCGCGGCGCCGAACTCCCCGACGCGCGGGCCCCGTACGTCTGGATCGCGGGCGAGTCCGGCCACGTCAAGGAGCTGCGCCGGCACTTCGTCGGCGAGCGCGGGATCGACCGTCGGCGCGTCACCTTCGTCGGCTACTGGCGGCAGGGGATGAGCGAGGAGCAACTGCGTACCGAGGAGTGACGGCGCTCACCGGAAGGTGCGGTTTCCGGAGATCGAACTTAGGTTAGGCTAACCTAAGTTTCATGGCGACTCCGCCCCTCTCCCGTCCCGCACGGACTGTCCCCACCCGGAGGACCCCACATGCGCACGCACCTGCTCAATGACCTCACCGCGGAGCACTACCGCCGCTCCGTGACCGAAGGAGTAGAGCGGGTGGCCGCCAAACTCGCCGCCACCGAGCGTCCGTTCACCGGCGTCACGGTGGACGCCCTCGCCCCCCGTATCGAGGGGATCGACCTGGACCGCCCGCTGCACGACACCACCGCGGCCCTGGACGAGCTGGAGGAGCTGTACCTCCGCGACGCCGTCTACTTCCACCACCCGCGCTACCTCGCCCACCTCAACTGCCCGGTCGTCATCCCGGCCGTGCTCGGTGAGACCGTCCTGTCCGCCGTCAACTCCTCGCTCGACACCTGGGACCAGTCGGCCGGCGGCACCCTCATCGAGCGCAGGCTCATCGAGTGGACCGCCGGGCGCATCGGCTTCGGCCCCGCCGCCGACGGGGTGTTCACCTCCGGCGGCAGCCAGTCCAACCTCCAGGCGCTGCTGCTGGCCCGCGAGGAGGCCAAGCCGGGGTGGGACACCTCCGACGCCCTCGCCAGGCTGCGGATCTTCGCCTCCGAGGCCGGCCACTTCAGTGTGCAGAAATCGGCGAAACTGCTCGGTCTGGGCCCGGACGCCGTGGTCACCGTCCCGGTCGGCCGCGACAAGCGCATGCAGACCGTCGCCCTCGCCCACGAGCTGGAACGCTGCGTCGCGGACGGCCTCATCCCGACGGCCGTCGTGGCCACCGCCGGAACCACCGACTTCGGCTCCATCGACCCGCTGCCGGAGATCGCCGAGCTGTGCGCCCGGTACGGCACCTGGATGCACGTGGACGCCGCCTACGGCTGCGGACTGCTCGTCTCACCCGGCCGCCGCCGTCTCCTCGACGGCATCGAGCGCGCCGACTCGGTCACCGTCGACTACCACAAGTCCTTCTTCCAGCCGGTGAGTTCATCGGCCGCACTGGTCCGGGACGCCTCCACGCTGCGCCACGCCACCTACCACGCGGACTATCTGAACCCCCGCCGCATGGTCACCGAGCGCATCCCCAACCAGGTCGACAAGTCCCTTCAGACCACCCGCCGCTTCGACGCCCTCAAGCTGTGGATGACCCTGCGCGTGATGGGCGCCGACGGCGTCGGTGCCCTCTTCGACGAGGTCTGCGACCTGGCGCGGGAGGGCTGGAAGCTGCTGGCCGCCGACCCCCGCTTCGACGTGGTCGTCGAGCCGCAGCTGTCCACGCTCGTCTTCCGCTACGTCCCGGCGGCAGTGACCGACCCCGCCGGGATCGACCGCGCGAACCTGTACGCCCGCAAGGCCCTCTTCGCCTCCGGCGACGCCGTGGTCGCGGGCACCAAGGTCGCCGGCCGCCACTATCTGAAGTTCACCCTGCTCAACCCCGAGACGACGGCGGACGACATCGCCGCCGTACTCGATCTGATCGCCGGCCACGCCGAGCAGTACCTGGGAGAGTCCCTTGACCGCGCTTCCTGACGCCCCCGACCCCACCCACGACTTCGTGGGGATCGGACTCGGCCCCTTCAACCTCGGCCTCGCCTGCCTCACCGAGCCGATCGACGGACTCGACGGCGTCTTCCTGGAGTCGAAGCCCACCTTCGAGTGGCACTCCGGGATGTTCCTGGAGGGCGCCCACCTCCAGACCCCGTTCATGTCCGACCTGGTCACCCTGGCCGACCCCACCTCCCCGTACTCGTTCCTCAACTACCTCAAGGAGCGCGGGCGGCTGTACTCGTTCTACATCCGCGAGAACTTCTATCCGCTGCGCGTCGAGTACGACGACTACTGCCGCTGGGCGGCCTCGAAGCTGAGCTGCGTCCGCTTCGGCACCACGGTCACGGAGGTGACGTACGAGGAGCAGGACGCGGTGTACGTCGTCCACACGCGGGACGGGGACGTCTACCGGGCCCGCCACCTGGTCCTCGGCACCGGCACCCCGCCCCATGTCCCCGAAGCCTGCCGCGGTCTGGAAGGCGACGTCATCCACAACTCCCGCTACCTGGACCACAAGCACCAGCTCCAGACCAAGGAGTCCATCACCCTGGTCGGCAGCGGCCAGTCCGCCGCCGAGATCTACCACGACCTGCTCGGCGAGATCGATGTCCACGGCTACCGGCTGAACTGGGTGACCCGCTCCCCGCGCTTCTTCCCGCTGGAATACACCAAGCTCACCCTGGAGATGACCTCCCCGGAGTACATCGACTACTTCCACGCCCTGCGCGAGGGGACCCGCTACCGCCTGTGCGAGCAGCAGAAGGGCCTGTTCAAGGGCATCGACGGCGATCTGATCGACGAGATCTTCGACCTGCTGTACCAGAAGAGCCTCGACGGGCCGGTGCCCACCCGGCTGCTCACCAACTCCGCGCTCACCAGCGCCCGTCACGAGGACGGCACATTCACCCTCGGCTTCCGCCAGGAGGAGCAGGAGAAGGACTACGAGCTGCGCTCCCAGGGACTGATCCTCGCGACCGGCTACCGGTACGTCGAACCGGAGTTCCTCAAAGCGGTCCGCGACCGCCTGCGCTACGACGCGCACGGCAACTTCGACGTGGCCCGCAACTACAGCGTCGACGTGACGGGCCGGGGCGTGTTCCTCCAGAACGCCGGTGTCCACACACACAGCATCACCAGCCCCGACCTGGGCATGGGCGCCTACCGGAACGCGTACATCATCCGGGAGCTGCTGGGCGCCGAGTACTACCCCGTCGAGAAGACCATCGCCTTCCAGGAGTTCGCGGCATGAGCACGACCACCGGTGCCGTCGGCACCCTCACCTTCCGCCCCCTCGACCCCCTCAAGGACGCCGAACTCCTGCACGACTGGGTCACCCACCCGAAGGCGGCCTTCTGGATGATGCAGCAGGCCCGGCTCGAGGACGTCGAGCGCGCCTACATGGAGATCGCGGCCGACCGGCACCATCACGCCTTCCTCGGGCTGCACGACGGCGAGCCCGCCTTTCTGATGGAGCAGTACGACCCCGCCCACCGGGAACTGGCCGGCCTGTACGAGCCCCGGCCCGGCGACGTCGGCATGCACTTCCTCGTCGCCCCCACCGACCGGCCCGTGCGCGGGTTCACCCGGGCCGTCATCACCGCCGTGCTGCGGCGCCTGTTCGGGGACCCGGCCACCGAACGGATCGTGGTCGAACCCGATGTGCGCAACACGGCCGTGCACGCCCTGAACGCGGCGGTCGGATTCGTGCCCGAACGCGAGATCCACAAGCCCGAGAAGACCGCGCTGCTCAGCTTCTGCACCCGCACGCAGTTCGAGCGGGCGGTGACGGCATGAGCCTGTCCGACGCCGTCGCCCACCTCTCCCCCGAGCGCTGGGAGCGGGCCAACCGCCTCCTCATACGCAAGGCGCTGGCCGAGTTCGCGCACGAGCGGCTGATCACCCCCGAGCTCGGGGACGACGGCCACTACGTCGTCCACAGCGACGACGGGCTCACCCGCTACCGGTTCAGCGCCACCCTCCGCGCCCTCGACCACTGGCAGGTCGACCCCGAGTCGATCACCCGCCATCGCGAGGGCACCGAACTGCCGCTCTCCGCCCTGGACTTCTTCATCGAGCTGAGGACGTCCCTCGGACTGAGCGACGAGATCCTGCCCGTCTACCTGGAGGAGATCTCCTCCACCCTCTCCGGCACCTGCTACAAGCTCAGCAAGCCGAAGGTCACCTCCGCCGAGCTGACCCGGAGCGGGTTCCAGGCCATAGAGACCGGGATGACCGAGGGCCACCCCTGCTTCGTCGCCAACAACGGGCGGCTCGGCTTCGGCATCCACGAGTACCTGTCGTACGCGCCCGAGACCGCGAGCCCCGTCCGGCTCGTGTGGCTGGCGGCGCACCGCTCACGGGCCGTGTTCACGGCGGGCGCGGGCATCGCCTATGAACCCTTCATACGGCAAGAGCTGGGGGCCGCGACCCTCGAACGCTTCCACCGGCGGCTCACCGACCAGGGCCTGGACCCGGCGGACTACCTCCTCATGCCCGTCCACCCGTGGCAGTGGTGGAACAAGCTCACCGTCGCCTTCGCCGCGGAGGTCGCCCGGCGGCACCTGGTCTGCCTCGGCGAGGGCGACGACACGTACCTGGCCCAGCAGTCCGTACGGACCTTCTTCAACCGCGACAACCCCGGCAAGCACTATGTGAAGACGGCCCTGTCCGTGCTCAACATGGGCTTCATGCGCGGTCTCTCGTCCGCCTACATGGAGGCGACCCCGGCGATCAACGACTGGCTGCACGGGCTGATCGAGAGCGATCCGGTGCTGAAGTCGACCGGCCTGACGATCCTGCGCGAGCGGGCGGCCGTCGGCTACCGCCATCTTGAGTACGAGGCGGCCACCGACCGCACCTCCCCCTACCGCAAGATGCTCGCCGCCCTGTGGCGCGAGAGCCCGGTCGCCTCGCTCCAGGAGGGCGAGACGCCGGCGACGATGGCCTCCCTCGCCCATGTCGACCACGAGGGCGCCTCCTTCGCGGGGGCGCTGATCGAGCAGTCGGGGCTCGCCCCGGCCGAGTGGCTGCGCCACTATCTGCGGGCCTACCTCACCCCGCTGCTGCACAGCTTCTACGCCTACGACCTGGTCTTCATGCCGCACGGCGAGAACGTCATCCTCGTCCTGAAGGACGGCGTGGTGCGGCGCGCGGTCTTCAAGGACATCGCCGAGGAGATCGCGGTGATGGACCCGGACGCGGTGCTGCCGCCGGAGGTCGCCCGGATCCGGGTGGAGGTGCCCGAGGACCGTAAACTCCTGTCGGTCTTCACGGACGTCTTCGACTGCTTCTTCCGCTTCGTCGCGGCGAACCTCGCCACCGAGGGCGTCCTGGAAGAGGAGGGCTTCTGGCGCACGGTCGCCGAGGTCGTCCGCGAGTACCAGGACGCGAACCCCCACCTCGCCGAGCGGTTCCGGCAGTACGACCTGTTCGCCCCGGAGTTCGCCCTGTCCTGCCTCAACCGGCTCCAGCTGCGCGACAACCGGCAGATGGTGGATCTCGCGGACCCGTCGGGGGCACTCCAGCTGGTCGGGACCCTGAGGAACCCGATCGCGGGCGGCTAGTAGTGCTTGGTCAGGTTCGTATGGGGGTGGCGGCACCCCGGTGTACGGTCCACCGGGGTGCCCGTCGTCGTCCCGCGGACCCGGACCTACCGCGTGGGCCAGGGCACCTGAGGCGAGCGGTAGTACCCGATCCCCAGCGCCTCCCAGCGCGGCCCCTGGGCCGCGAGGCGCACCCGGTACGCGTCCCAGTCGTGCGTGGCGGCCGGCGACCAGCCGAGCTCGGCAACGCCCGGCAGCCGCGGGAAGGCCATGTAGTCGATGTCGGCGTCGGTGACGATCGTCTCGGACCACAGCGGCGCCTCGACGCCGGCGATCGCCGAGGCCGGCGCGCCGGGAAGGTAGCTGCCCGGGTCCCAGTCGTAGGAACGCTCGACCTCGACCAGTCCGGCCCAGTCCTGTCCGAGCGGCGTGTCCTCGGTGTACTTCATGTCGAGGTAGACCCGGTCCGCCGGGGACAGGATCAGCCCGGTGCCGTTCCGCGCCGCCTGGGCGACCTGGGCCTTCTCCGCCGCGCTGGTGTCGTCGAGGCCCCAGTACTGGGCGAGCGCGCCCTTCACGGGGTGCGCTCCGGTCAGCTGGTGCCAGCCGATCACGGTCTTGCCGTACTTGGCGACGAGCGGCTGCACCCGGTCCATGAAGGTCACATAGTCGTCGTGGCTGGTGGAGTGCGCCTCGTCGCCGCCGATGTGGAGGTAGCGGCCCGGGGTGAGGGCGGCCAGTTCCCGCAGGACGTCGTCCACGAAGTCGTACGTCACCGCCTTCGATACGCACAGCGAGCTGAAGCCGACATCGGTGCCGGTGTAGAGCGGGGGCGCGACACCGTCGCAGTTCAGTTCGGCGTACGAGGCGAGGGCGGCGTTGGTGTGCCCCGGCATGTCGATCTCGGGGACGACCTCGATGTAGCGGGAGGCGGCATGGCGGACGATCTCCCGGTACTGCGCCTTGGTGTAGTAGCCGCCCCGGCCGCCGCCGACCCGGGTCGAGCCGCCGTAGGTCGCAAGGCGCGGCCAGGAGTCGACGGCGATGCGCCAGCCCTGGTCGTCGCTCAGATGCAGATGCAGGGTGTTGATCTTGTAGAGGGCCAGTTCGTCGATGTAGCGCTCGACTTGGGCGACGGTGAAGAAGTGGCGGGAGACGTCGAGCATCGCGCCGCGGTAGGCGTAGCGCGGGGAGTCCGAGACGGTGCCGCCCGCGATCGTCCACGGGCCGGGCTGCACGGTCTTCCTCTCGACGGCCGCGGGCAGGAGCTGACGTAGGGTCTGGACGCCGTGGAAGAGCCCGGCGGGGCGGCGGGCGGTGATGGTCACGCCCCGGGCGCCGCTCGCGATCCGGTAGCCCTCGTCGCCGAACGGGCCGCTGCCGAGGGTCAGTCGGATACCTCCGGCACCGCCCGTGGTGACCGGCAGGCGGTAGCCGGTGGAGGGACGCAGGAGGCCCGCCAGGTACTCGCCGACCCGGCGGGTCTCGCGTGTGCCGTCCACCCGGATGCGCGTGTCCCGGGTTATCTCGTACGGGGATCCACCGGCCTCGGCCGAGGCCGGTGCCGGGACCACCCGGTCGAAGGGGGTGGTGCCGCGGGCGGCCGCGGCGGGCCGGGCGTCGACGCCGACGCCGAGGCTGAGTGCGGCCGTCGCGACGAGCAGCAACGTTCCGAGGATGCGGGGCGTTCTGTGGTGCTGTGACACATGCGCTCCCTTCCACGAGTGTTCGCGGGCTCGTCGGGCCCGCGCCCAATGGGTATAGACCACTCTCTCGCACGGCGAGCGGAACGATCCCCCCTCGTGGCGGAAATCATCCGGAAGGACGCAGAAGGCTGGGTGAACTCGCCGTTCTGCCGGGCGCGTTGGCGGGCTTTCCGGTCGAGCGGGGCGGGCATGACGCACCAGCTGAACGGACGGGGAGCTCACGATGGCCGGACATGCGGTCCTCACACGCAGGTGAGGACCGCATGCCGTAGCCGCGCCCCGCCTTCCGGGCGCGGTGTGGCCCTACTTCGCTCGCCGCGCCACCGTGAAGTGGTCCACCTGGTCACCGGACTCGGCGATGCCGCGCACCTTCAGCGTGGCGTAGCGGCCCCTGGACGCGGGCGTGACGTCGACGCGCAGGAACGAGTAGTTGAGGTAGCGCACGCGCGACCAGGTGACCGTCTCGTTCTGCTTGCCTTCCTTGACATTGATGAACGAGGGCACGGACTCGACCTCGTTCTCGTGTCCCTCGTACGACAGCGGGGCGCTGAACGCGTACAGGCTGCGACCCGCCGCGCCCGCCGTCACGTACACCACGCCCTCGGTCTCGGGGTAGGCCGTACCGCCGATCGGGAGCTTCTTGGCGACCGCGCCCGCCTTGATGACGTCGGTGCGCTCGTACTGGTGGTTGTGGCCGTTGATGACCAGGTCCACGGTGTACTTCTCGAACAGCGGCACCCACTCCTGGCGCACGCCCCCCTCCGAGGCGTGCGCGGTGGAGGTGCAGTAAGCGCAGTGGTGGAAGAAGACGACGATGAAGTCGACGTCCTGGCTCGCCCGGTACTTCTTCAGCTGCGCCTCGAGCCACTTGGTCTGGGTGCCGCCGGAGATGCCGAGGTTGGCCGGGATCTCGAAGGAGATGTCGTTGGCGTCCAGCGAGATGACCGCGGTGTTGCCGTAGACGAAGGAGTAGACGCCCGGCAGGTTCGTCTTGTCGGGGCCGTTGTCCGGCAGGGTCCAGCGGGCCTCCTCGCCGCCGTAACCGTTGGGCGAGTACCAGGCCTCCATGTCGTGGTTGCCGTACGCCGGCATCCACGGGACCTGCTTGGCGACCGACTCGGTCTGGTACAGGAACTGGTCCCACACGCGCGAGTCGAAACCGGTGTCGGAGGTCTTGCCCTGGCCCGCCGGGTCGCCGTAGGCGATGTCGCCGGCGTGCAGGTGGAAGGCCGGGTTCTGGCCGAGCAGCAGGCTGTTGTTGGCCAGGGCGTGGTAGCTGACGCCCTCGTCGCCGAAGGCGGTGAAGGTGAACGGCTCCTTGTCGGCGGGAGCGGTGGTGAAGGTGCCGAGGGTGCCGAGCAGGTGCCGCTCGGCCGGGTCGAAGCCCGCGTGGCCGACGCCGTAGTAGTAGGTCCTGCCGGGGCGCAGGTTGGTGAGCTGTGCGTGCAGGTAGTACTGGGTGTGGTCGCCGCTGGCGCCGACGCCCGCCGGGGTGTAGAGGGTGCGGACCTCGGCGGGGATCTTGCGGGAGAGGTCCGAGGGGTGGGCGCCGACGCGGATGAACGGCTTCTTCACGGCGACCGGGACCTGCCAGGAGACGGTGATCTCGGTGCGCGGGTCGTTACCGAAGGCGAGATGACGGCCGAAGGGGGCGACGAGGGCGCCGTCGACCGTCTCGGTAGCGGGGGTCGTGCGCAGGCCCGGGTCGGCGGCCTGGGCGGTGGCGCCCGGCACGAACGCGCCACCGGTGACGGCGCCCAGGGTGACGGCCCCGCCCCTGATCATGGTGCGCCGGGAGAATCTCCTGCGCAGGTACTCGTGCTGCTCCGCCATGCCCATGCGGGCGGCGAGCTCTTCAGGTACTCCCATACGAGGTGTGTCCATGTGGCCTGAACTTCCCCCACGTAGGAAACGTGGCGCAAGACACAGGATGGACAGCCATCGAACAGGGACCCATGGAAGTTTCAACGGACGTCTGCCCGAAATCGGGCACCATTCTTGCGATTCCGCCGCTCGTGCCGCAGGATCTACCGGGTGCACGACGAACTTGTTGATCATCTGACGCGGTCCACGACCCTCAGCCGGGGCGAGGCGCTGCGCGTGGTCCAGGACGTGCTCGCCTACTTCGACGAGACGACCGAGGAGTTCGTCCGTCGCCGCCACCGTGAACTCCAGGCCCAGGGACTGGTGAACACGACGATCTTCGAACGGATCGAGGCGGATCTGAGGTACCGCGCGGTCGCACCGCCCGAGCTCACGCTCCGACAGCTGCGCCGCATCGTCTACGGCTGAGCCGCTCCTGAGACGCCGTAGACCACCTCACCACAAGTTCATCACAATGGGGACGAAGGGAATTAAGGACACATATGTGCGGAATCGTCGGATACATCGGTAAGCGCGACGTGGCCCCGCTGCTGCTGGAGGGTCTTCAGCGGCTGGAGTACCGCGGCTACGACTCCGCGGGCATCGTCGTCACGTCCCCCAAGACGGCCGGCCTGAAG
Source organism: Streptomyces sp. NPDC047079 (assembly GCF_040643755.1). NCBI lineage: Bacteria > Bacillati > Actinomycetota > Actinomycetes > Kitasatosporales > Streptomycetaceae > Streptomyces > Streptomyces sp. NPDC047079. The sequence goes on along the minus strand of NZ_JBEYUZ010000001.1, from coordinate 231,961 downwards.
ATGGTGAAGGCCAAGGGCCGGGTCCGCGACCTCGAGGCCAAGGTCCCCGCGCGCTTCAAGGGCACCACCGGTATCGCCCACACCCGTTGGGCCACCCACGGCGCCCCCTCCGATGTGAACGCCCACCCGCACATGTCGGCCGACCACAAGGTCGCCGTCGTCCACAACGGCATCATCGACAACGCCTCCGAGCTCAGGAAGAAGCTGGAGGCGGACGGCGTCGAGTTCCTCTCCGAGACCGACACCGAGGTCCTCACCCACCTCATCGCCCGCTCCCAGGCCGAGACCCTGGAGGAGAAGGTCCGCCAGGCGCTGCGGGTGGTCGAGGGCACGTACGGCATCGCGGTGATGCACGCCGACTTCGCCGACCGCATCGTGGTCGCCCGCAACGGCTCCCCGGTCGTGCTCGGCATCGGCGAGAAGGAGATGTTCGTCGCCTCCGACGTCGCCGCGCTGGTCGCCCACACCCGCCAGATAGTGACGCTGGACGACGGCGAGATGGCCACGCTCAAGGCCGAGGACTTCCGCACGTACACCACCGAGGGCACCCGTACGACGGCCGAGCCGACCACCGTGGAGTGGGAGGCCGAGTCGTACGACATGGGCGGCCACGACACGTACATGCACAAGGAGATCCACGAGCAGGCCGAGGCCGTCGACCGTGTGCTGCGCGGCCGCATCGACGACCGGTTCTCCACCGTCCACCTGGGCGGCCTCAACCTGGACGCCCGCGAGGCGCGCGCGGTGCGCCGGGTGAAGATCCTCGGCTGCGGTACCTCGTACCACGCCGGCATGATCGGCGCCCAGATGATCGAGGAGCTGGCCCGCATCCCGGCGGACGCCGAGCCCGCCTCCGAATTCCGTTACCGCAACGCGGTCGTGGACCCCGACACCCTCTACGTGGCGGTCTCCCAGTCCGGTGAGACCTACGACGTACTGGCCGCCGTCCAGGAGCTGAAGCGCAAGGGCGCGCGGGTGCTCGGCATCGTCAACGTCGTCGGCTCGGCGATCGCGCGTGAGGCGGACGGCGGCATGTACGTCCACGCCGGCCCCGAGGTGTGCGTGGTCTCCACCAAGTGCTTCACCAACACCACCGTCGCCTTCGCGCTGCTCGCGCTGCACCTCGGCCGCACCCGGGACCTGTCGGTGCGCGACGGCAAGCGGATCATCGAGGGCCTGCGGAAGCTGCCCGAGCAGATCTCCGAGATCCTCAAGCAGGAGGAGGAGATCAAGGAGCTGGCGGAGCAGTTCGCGGACGCCCGCTCGATGCTCTTCATCGGCCGGGTGCGTGGCTACCCGGTGGCCCGCGAGGCCTCGCTGAAGCTGAAGGAGGTCTCGTACATCCACGCCGAGGCCTACCCGGCCTCCGAGCTGAAGCACGGCCCGCTGGCGCTGATCGAGCCCGCCCTGCCGACAGTCGCGATCGTGCCGGACGACGACCTGCTGGAGAAGAACCGCGCGGCCATGGAGGAGATCAAGGCCCGCAGCGGCCGGATCCTCGCGGTCGCCCACCGGGAGCAGGAGAAGGCCGACCACACGATCGTGGTCCCGAAGAACGAGGACGAGCTGGACCCGATCCTGATGGGCATCCCGCTTCAGCTCCTCGCGTACCACACGGCACTGTCGCTGGGCCGGGACATCGACAAGCCGCGGAACCTGGCCAAGTCGGTCACGGTGGAGTAACCGCTCCCCCCGCCTCTCACGACGTGAACGACCCCCTGTGCGCCACCAGCCCAGGGGGTCGTCCCTCAGGGGGCCGGGGCCGCCCTTCCCCGGCCCCACGCCGCCTCAGCCGGTGGCCGTCACCCCCCGGCCGGCAGCGCGTCGCGGCAGGGCCGTGGGCCACTTGGCCAGCAGCGCCGTCGCCGCGTACCAGGCGACCGCGCCCGCGACGACCGCGCACCAGCCGCCGGCCTTGCCGAGCGCGTCGTTGCCGGCGAAGCGGGAGACGGCGAGCAGCACCATCGAGACACAGAGCAGACCGTAGGCGGCCTGGTCCAGGACGTCGCCGGCCGCTCCGAGCGCCAGGGTCAGGGCGACGAGGGCGAACAGCAGGAGGAAGAGCCCTGCGGCATTGTCGGACATCCGGCCACCGGCGGAGACGGCCCAGGTGAACCAGAGGGCACCGAGCGCCGAGAAGGCCGTACCCGTGGCGGTGGCGCGGTCGCGGAAGGCGAGCAGGCCGACGAGGAACAGGGCAACGCCGCCCACGTAGTGGGCCAGTGACACGGCGTCGGCCGTCGTCACACCGTCGATCACCTTGGTGGTTCCGAGACCGAAGGCCAACAGCGTGATGCCCAGAGCGAGTCGGCCGACGATCGAGGTGGTGCTTCCCGCAGAGACGTCGTTGTCCACGGCGGGCTCCCTTCTTGTCCTGCACGTACGGTCGTGCGGTGACCGATATATGCCCTTCACAAGGGCACAAACACCTCTACGCGCGAGTAGGTTCAGGCGTCCGCGCGGAGGAAGCCGGCACTACCCACGCCTCATCTCACCTGAGCCAACGGGCAGTTGCGAAAGGACAACACCGTGGTTGCGGCGGCCGGTGCACCACTGCCACGGTCCGAGCGGGCCCGCGCGATCCGGCCGCGCGCCGGCACCGGTGCCTCTGCGATGCCACGGCGCGCGCCCGGCTGACATCGCCGGGGCGTGCGGGTCAGGGAATGACGACGACGGGGCGCCGCGCGCGCTTGGCGAGTCGGCCGGCGACCGAGCCGAAGATGCGGCCGACGATGCCGTGCGTGGAGCCCACGACGATCGCGTCCGCCTCGTACTCCCGCCCCACCTCTTCGAGTTCGTGGCAGATGTCGCCGCCGCGCTCCACCAGGATCCAGGGCACCTCGGCGAGATGGCCCGCGCAGGCCAGTTCCAGGCCGAGGACCTCCGTGCGGTGGTCCGGCACGTCGACGAAGACCGGCGGCTCGCAGCCCGCCCACACCGTGGTGGGCAGCCGGTTGGCGACATGGACGATGATCAGGCCCGAACCGGAGCGGTGGGCCATGCCGATCGCATAGGCGAGCGCGCGCTCGCTCGAGGTGGAACCGTCGAAGCCGACCACCACACCGTGCTTGAAGGCGGGGTCGCAGGACGGGCGTGACTCTTCCGCCGCCAAGGGCTCGGCCGCCGTGGGATCGGCGACGCGGCGCTTGCGGTCCGCGGGATCGAAGAATTCGTGACCGGCCATGAGTGTCTCGGCGTTGTGATCCTCGTGGGTGGGACGACACTGTGCGGCGGAGCTGTGTCCGGGAATCATCTTCCCAACCCCATACCCCCAAGGGTACGGCGGCACGCCTCCTCAGCCCAGATCCTGCGCGCTCCCCGAGTTCTCGACTCGGCTCGAACAGGGGGACCCTCATCACTGGGTTCCAGGGAGCATGCACGAGAGGACGCCCGTAACGCAATGGTTGCTGTCTCGTACAGGCGCTTTGCACAGGGTTCACCGGGGAACCGGGGCAGAGGTCCGGCTTCCGCGATATGGGCCCGGCCAGTGAGCGCCCCCTCGCCGGGCTCCGACATCCGGTGACCCGCCGGTCGCCCGCGCGTTGATCCCGGTGTCCCGCCGGTCACCCGCGCGTTGATCCCGGTGACCGATCGCCCCAGGGAGCCCACCGTGTCCGCACCCCACCCCGCACCCCACCCCGCCCCCCGGAACCGTCCCACGCCGGACACGGCGACCGTGGTGATCCGCTGGGCCTGCTTCACCTGCGCCCTGGTGCCCTTGGTCCTCGTCTGGAGCGGCACCTCGGTCGCCGGTGCGATCAGCGCCACGCTCGGCCTCTCGGCGGTCACCTGGGCCTGCCGCGCGCTGCTGCGGCAGGCCGAGCGGGGTGCGGCACGGTCGGCGAACCGGAACCGCCCAGTTTGCCCCGCCCGGTCCGGCGAGGCCGGAACAGGGGCGCATGGGGGCGGGCGGATCGGGGGAGCAAACACTCCGGTCGACTGACCGGTTTCCGCGCACGCCCCCGCTTCTTTTCGGCCAACTTCTCACACCCGTGCATCAGGGGGCCGAACGGCCCCTCACGCCCCGTTCCACCTGCACCGAAAGGGTCCCGGAGGGCTCCCGCACCCTATGGGGATTGGCCACTGAGACGAGGCGCACTTCCCTGTACGGCCCGCGAGTGCAACCCTTCGTGATCGAATGCTTCACGCCAAGTTGCCATGTCGACAATGTGCCGGATGGTGAACTGGTCACGCCGGCACAGCAGGACGCAGTAAATTCGATCATGATTGTCTTACGGCGGGGGACTCGTGCAGGACCGAGGGGAAACGTGCAGGAGCGACACAACCGAGGAGCCGCGACCACCGAGGGGGGCTTAGCAGGATGAGCCACGACTCCACTGCCACAGCGGATGCCGCGGCCCGGAAGCTGTCCGGACGACGCCGCAAGGAGATCGTCGCGGTGCTGCTGTTCAGCGGCGGCCCCATCTTCGAGAGTTCCATACCGCTTTCGGTGTTCGGGATCGACCGCCAGGACGCCGGGGTGCCGCGCTACCGACTGCTGGTGGCCGCCGGAGAAGAAGGCCCACTGCGGACCACAGGGGGCCTGGAGCTGACCGCGCCATACGGGCTGGAGGCGATCTCACGGGCGGGCACCGTCGTGGTGCCGGCCTGGCGTTCGATCACCTCACCGCCGCCGGAGGAGGCGCTCGACGCGCTGCGCCGAGCACACGAAGAGGGCGCCCGCATAGTCGGGCTGTGCACCGGCGCCTTCGTACTGGCCGCCGCCGGACTGCTGGACGGACGGCCGGCCACCACCCACTGGATGTACGCGCCGACGCTGGCCAAGCGCTATCCGTCGGTGCACGTCGATCCACGCGAGCTGTTCGTGGACGACGGCGACGTCCTGACGTCGGCCGGCACGGCGGCCGGCATCGACCTGTGCCTCCATATCGTGCGCACGGACCACGGCAACGAGGCGGCGGGCGCTCTCGCACGGCGCCTGGTGGTCCCGCCGCGCCGCAGCGGAGGCCAGGAGCGATACCTCGACAGGTCTTTACCCGAGGAGATCGGCGCCGACCCGCTCGCCGAGGTCGTCGCCTGGGCGCTGGAGCACCTCCACGAGCAGTTCGACGTGGAGACACTGGCCGCGCGCGCGTACATGAGCAGGCGGACGTTCGACCGCCGCTTCCGCTCGCTGACGGGCAGCGCGCCGCTTCAGTGGCTGATCACCCAGCGGGTGCTCCAGGCACAGCGGCTGCTGGAGACCTCCGACTACTCGGTCGACGAGGTCGCCGGGCGCTGCGGCTTCCGCTCCCCCGTCGCCCTGCGCGGGCACTTCCGGCGCCAGCTCGGCTCGTCGCCGGCGGCGTACCGGGCCGCGTACCGGGCGCGCCGCCCACAGGGCGACCGGCCGGGGGACCCGGACGGCCCCGGAGGACCCGCGGCGCCGCAGATGATGCAGGAGGCCGCCCCGGTTCCCCTGCAGACCCGCCGCACGGCGGCCGCGAGCGCGCTCGGGCACACGGCGTCCCTGTCCACGGACCACCACGGCAAGCACGTCGACCACCCGGGCAGGCACGTACCGGAGCTGTACGCGGCGAGCCGTCCGAGCCTGCCGGGACAGCGCAGCGCGCACTAGCACCGCCGCCGGTGCGACGAGAGGAAGGGCAGGATCCGTGAGGTCGTAGTACGCGTCGGCGTGGTACGTATCACGGATCCCAGCCTTGGATCGCCCCTTCGGCGTGCCCGTGGCGGCCCGCCGGGGGGCGGGCCGCGTGCCTTTCCCCCTGTACGGGCCCGCACGGCCATGCACGGGAGGTCCGCATGACCCGGGCGGGCCATAAGGTGGGACACATGAACGATCGCATGGTGTGGATCGACTGCGAGATGACCGGACTCTCGCTGTCCGACGACGCGCTCATCGAGGTGGCCGCACTGGTCACCGACTCCGAGCTGAACGTGCTCGGCGAGGGCGTGGACATCGTGATCCGGCCGCCGGACGCGGCGCTGGAGACGATGCCGGAGGTGGTGCGTCAGATGCACACCACTTCGGGACTGCTCGAGGAGCTGGCGGCCGGCACGACGCTCGCCGACGCCGAGGAGCAGGTGCTCGCGTACGTACGGGAGCACGTCAAGGAACCGGGCAAGGCGCCGCTGTGCGGCAATTCCGTCGGTACGGACCGCGGCTTCCTGGCCCGCGACATGCCGACGCTGGAGGACTATCTCCACTACCGGATCGTGGACGTCAGTTCGATCAAGGAACTGGCCCGGCGCTGGTACCCGCGGGCGTACTTCAACAGCCCCGAGAAGAACGGCAACCACCGGGCGCTGGCCGACATCCGCGAGTCCATCGCGGAGTTGCGCTACTACCGGGAGTCGATCTTCGTACCGCAGCCGGGCCCCGACTCCGACACGGCGCGCACGATCGCGGCCCGACACGTGCTGCCCGCGCAGTAGCGGCCTCGCCGGGGCCCGGACGGGCCCCGGGGAAACGCTGGCGCGAGCACCCCTTCAGACCCTGTACACTTTTTCTCGGCCGGTGCGGGAAACCGAGACAACCGGTCGTGGTGGGTGTAGCTCAGCTGGTAGAGCACCTGGTTGTGGTCCAGGATGTCGCGGGTTCAAGTCCCGTCACTCACCCTCTGTATAGGGGCCGATGACCTGCAGTAATGCAGTCATCGGCCCCTTTCGTCGCCTCGGTGGCACACCGGTCGCCACCCGGGATCTTGAGAAGAGCTCCACGGTCCCCATATGGCGAGCATCCGCAAGGGGCTGCCCTCCGCTTGAGGCCCGCCGTCACGGAAAGCCGGGCGCTTGACGGCGTCCTTTTGGTCGGCAGCGGACCTACTTCGGCAGGACCTGTCCCTGATCCGTTACGTAGTAGCTGCGCGTGCACTCCAAGAGCGCAGACTCCGACACGTTGTACGGACCGCCCGCCTGTTGATTGCAGAACTTGCTCAGGAGCTGAAACTTCTGCGCGGCGGTCACGCCGACAGGCTGGTTGTTCTGCTGCCGGCTGTTCTGCTGCTGGTCATCCAACGGCCCCTGGACCCACGGGTCTGGGGAAGAGGTGCCCGTGCCGCCGTCGGAGCCCAGGACCGCACCACCCAGGAAGAACGAAGCCAGGGCGAGAGCGACGACGCCTCCCGCCATGACCACAGGCCGCTTCCACCAGGGCCGTTCCATCGCCGCCAAGATGCGCCGGTACTCCGGGTGACCTTCGTACTCGTCCCGCCAGCCGTTCCGTTCGTGTTCCATGGCAACCCCCTCCAGCCCGACTGGCACGTAGAGCGTGCGCGACGAGTCGAGCGGCACAGAGTATGCACGAGACATGCATGGGACCTACACACACGTCCGCACTGTGATCTCGCAGGGACGCCAGGCGTGTCGCAGCCGTCCACGTTCTCGTACGACCGTGTTCGTGAGACCGACCTCAGGACGAGTCCCGCTCCACCAGTTCCGTCGGCAGGACCACCTGACGGCGTTCCAGGGTGCGTGACGCCGGTGGGCGCCGGTCCGCTATCTCCTCCAGGAGCAGGTCGATCATCGCGCGGCCCATCTCCTCGATCGGCTGGCGCACGCTCGTCAGGGGCGGATCCATGTGGCGGGCGATCGCCGAGTCGTCGAAGCCGACCAGCGCCACGTCGTCGGGGATACGGCGGCCCGCCTCGCGCAGTATCTGACGGGCTCCGGCCGCCATCACGTCCGACTCCGCGAACACCGCGTCCAGAGCGGGCCGGCGCGCCAGGAGTTCCGTCATGGCCCGACGGCCGCCCTCCTCCGTGAAGTCGCCGGGGACGATCAGGGTCTCGTCCACCGCGCGGCCCGCGTCGCGCAGCGCGTCCCGGTAGCCGTCGATGCGTCGCTGGGCGCCGTAGACGTCGAGACGTCCCGTGATCGTGGCGATCCGCGAACGCCCCCGGGCGAGCAGGTGCTCGACCGCCGAGCGGCCGCCGCCGTAGTTGTCGGAGTCCACCGACGGCAACGTCTCGCGCTCCGAGCGGGGGCCGCTGATCACCGCCGGGATCTCCAACTGGGCGAGGAGGTCGGGCAGTGGATCGTCCGCGTGCACCGAGACCAGCAGGACCCCGTCCACCCGGTGCGCCGCCAGGTACTGAGCCAGTCGGCGGCGCTCGCGGTCGTTGCCCGCGAAGATCAGCAGCAGCTGCATCTCCGTGTCCGACAGCCCGGTCCCCACGCCCTTCAGCATGTCCGAGAAGTACGGCTCGGCGAAGAAGCGGGTCTCCGGCTCGGGGACGACGAGGGCGATGGCATCCGTACGGTTGGCGGCCAGCGCCCGCGCCGCCGTGTTCGGCACATAGCCGAGTTCCGCCACCGCCGCCTCGACCGCCGCGCGCGTCGCGTCACTGACCCGGGGCGAGCCGTTGATCACCCGGGACACCGTGCCGCGGCCGACACCGGCGCGTGCGGCCACCTCTTCGAGGGTGGGCCGACCACCGCCCCGGCCCCGCGCTCCGTGGCTTGCCATGGGGCTCCGCCTCCCACCGATTTCTCACGCTGACCAGGAATCTAACAGTCTCGTCCGCCCCGTCGATCGTCCGCGGCGGGCCACCGGACCCCGCTGGACGGCCGTGGGGGTTCCGGCGGTTGCGGTTAACAGCCCGATAACCGAACGCGGTTCGGCGCGTCCGCTCCCTTGACACCCCCGCCCCGACCCACGACTCTTCAACACATCACTTGTGGGAGCGCTCCCACACTACCTGACACATACACGTCCCGCACGTTCCCCGCCCGAGCCGCAGTGAGTACGAACGGGTCCAACCAGTGCAGTTGGCCGGGGGGTCGGCACGTCAGGCAACAGGAGGACGCAATGCGCACGAGTACCCGCCGGTCCCACAGGCTGGTGGCCTTCGCGGCCGTCGCCGCGCTGGCCACGGGGCTGCTGGCCGGCTGCGCCAACGACTCGCACGACGACTCGTCGAATACGAACGGCGGTGGCGGCGGCAAGGGCAAGACCACCGTGACGATCGGCACGTTCGGCGTCTTCGGCTACAAGCAGACCGGTCTCTACGACGAGTACATGAAGCTGCACCCGGACATCACCATCAAGGAGAACGTCACCACCCGTACCGACGTCTACTGGCCGAAGGTGCTCACCCGGCTGCAGGCCGGTGCCGGTACGGACGACATCCAGGCGATCGAGATCGGCAACATCACCGAGGCCGTACAGACGCAGGCCGCCAAGTTCGTCGACCTCGGCAAGGAGGTCGACAAGTCCCAGTGGCTGGACTGGAAGCTGGCGCAGGCCACCACCAAGGACGGCAGGACGATCGGGCTCGGCACCGACATAGGCCCGATGGCCATCTGCTACCGCAAGGACCTCTTCCAGAAGTCCGGCCTGGAGACGGACCGCACCAAGCTCGCCGAGCAGTGGAAGGGCGACTGGGCCAAGTACGTCGACCTCGGCAAGCAGTACATGAAGAAGGCGCCGAAGGGCACCAAGTTCGTGGACTCGGCCGCCTCGGTCTACAACGCGGTGCTGGGCGGCGCGAGCGAGCGCAACTACGACAAGGACGGCAACGTCGTCTGGGACAAGTCCGAGGGCGTCAAGAAGGCCTGGGACGTCGCCATGACCGCGGCGACGAGCGACATGTCGGCGCAGCTGAAGCAGTTCGACCCGACCTGGGACCAGGGCTTCGCCAACGGCACCTTCGCCACCGTGGCCTGCCCGGCGTGGATGATCGGCTACATCGAGCAGAAGTCCGGTGACTCCGGCAAGGGCAAGTGGGACGTGGCGGCGGCCCCGACCGCGTCGAACTGGGGCGGCTCCTTCCTCGGCGTGCCGACGGCGAGCAAGCACCAGAAGGAGGCCATCGCCCTGGCGAAGTGGCTGACCGCGCCCGAGCAGCAGGCGAAGGTCTTCGCCAAGCAGGCCAGTTTCCCGTCGACCCCGTCGGCGTACGCGAACCTCACGCCGCAGGCCGACACCACTGCCTACTTCTCGAACGCGCCGCTCACACAGATCTTCTCCGACTCGGCCAAGACCATCCCGACGCAGCCCCTCGGCCCCAAGGACAAGCCGATCGACAGCGCGATCGCCGACATCGGCATCCTCCAGGTCGAGCAGAAGGGCAAGACCCCGGCCCAGGGCTGGGACGCGGCCACCAAGGAGATCAAGGACGTGCTCGGCCAGTGACCAGCTCCCAAGAGGCTCTCGCGCACCCCGCGTCGAGCGCCGAGGCCGCGCCCGGCAACCAGCCGGGCGCGGCCCGGGGCGCTCACGGTCGCGGTACGCCACCGGCGGGCACCGGCTCCTGGCGCAGCCGGCTGTACCGCTGGGACATGAAGGCGTCGCCGTATGTGTTCATCGCCCCCTTCTTCATCGTCTTCGGAGCCTTCTCGCTGGTTCCGCTGCTCTACACGGCCTGGTACTCGCTGCACAACGTGCAGCTGTCCGCGCTGGACCACCAGACCTGGGCGGGTCTGGACAACTACAAGAACCTGTTCTCCTCGGAGTTCTTCTGGAACGCGCTGGAGAACACCTTCTCCATCGGTGTGATCTCGACGGTGCCGCAGCTGCTCGCCGCGCTGTGGCTCGCGCATCTGCTCAACTACCGGCTGCGCGGCTCGACCGTCTGGCGGGTCGTGATGCTCACCCCCTACGCCACCTCGGTGGCCGCGGCGACGCTGGTCTTCACGCTGCTGTACTCCTGGGACGGCGGCATGATCAACTGGCTGCTGCACTTCGTCGGCGTCGACCCCGTCAACTGGCGGGAGTCGGACTGGGGTTCGCAGTTCGCGGTGTCCTCGATCGTGATCTGGCGGTGGACCGGGTACAACGCGCTGATCTACCTCGCGGCGATGCAGGCGATCCCCAGCGATCTCTACGAGTCGGCGGCCCTGGACGGCGCGGGGCGGTGGCAGCAGTTCCGCCATGTGACGGTCCCGATGCTGCGGCCGACGATCCTCTTCACGGTGATCGTCTCCACGATCGGCGCGACTCAGCTCTTCGGTGAGCCCCTGCTGTTCGGAGGGGTCAGCGGTTCCAAGGGCGGTGCCGAGCACCAGTACCAGACGCTCGGCCTGTACATGTACGACCAGGGCTGGATCATCGGCAACCTGGGCAAGGCGTCCGCGATCGCCTGGTCGATGTTCCTGATCCTGCTGGTGGTGGCAGCGGTCAACATGCTGCTCTCGCGAAGGCTGAGGAACTCCCGATGACAACCAGTGAACTGACCCTTCCTCAGGCGCCCGACGAGGCGGCGGCCACGGCGCGGGGCGGCCGGCGCCTTGGGCGGCCCCGGGTCATGGGCGCGGGCAAGCAACTGGACGCGGGCCCGGTCACGTATGCCGTCCTGACCGTCTTCGCGCTGGTCTCGCTGGCGCCGCTGGTGTGGACGGCGATCGCGGCCTCCCGCACCGACCGGCGGCTCGCCGAGACGCCCCCGCCGCTGTGGTTCGGCGGGAACCTTTTCAAGAACCTCCAGGCGGCCTGGGACCAGGCCGGACTCGGCACCGCGATGTTCAACTCCACGCTCGTCGCGACCACGATCACCGTCAGTACGGTGCTGTTCTCCACGCTCGCCGGGTTCGCGTTCGCCAAGCTGCGGTTCCGGTTCTCCGGCGCGCTGCTGCTGCTGACCATCGGCACGATGATGATCCCGCCGCAGCTGGCCGTCGTACCGCTGTATCTGTGGATGTCCGACCTCGGCTGGTCGAACCAGTTGCAGACCGTCGTCCTGCCGATGCTGGTGACCGCCTTCGGTACGTTCTTCATGCGGCAGTACCTGGTGCAGGCGCTGCCCACCGAGCTGATCGAGGCGGCACGCGTGGACGGCGCGAGCAGCGCGCGGATCGTGTGGCACGTGGTCTTCCCCGCGGCGCGGCCCGCGATGGCCGTGCTCGGTCTGCTGACCTTCGTGTTCGCCTGGAACGACTTTCTGTGGCCGATCATCGCCCTCAACCAGCAGAACCCGACCGTGCAGGTCGCGCTCAACTCGCTGGGCACCGGCTATGTCCCAGACCAGGCGGTGATCATGGCCGGCGCCCTGCTCGGCACGCTGCCGCTGCTGATCGCCTTCCTGCTGTTCGGGAAGCAGATCGTGGGCGGGATCATGCAGGGCGCGATCAAGGGCTGATCTTCCGCGCCTCCGACTCCGCTCGCGCGGGGGGCGCCCACCCCGCCCGCTCCGCTCGTGGCGGTGAGTCCCCTTGCGGCCCCTGTCGTCCGGGGGCCGGGTCACCGCCGCCCCGGCCCCTTCACCCCTCCCCTCACCCCTCCTCCGCCACCACCGTCGGTCTCCCCGACCATCAATCGGAGCGCTTCCATGCCTGAGTCCGCAACGCCCGTGATCTTTCCTCCCGCCTTCCTCTGGGGCGCGGCGACGTCCGCGTACCAGATCGAGGGGGCGGTACGGGAGGACGGCCGCACCCCCTCCATCTGGGACACCTTCAGCCATACGCCGGGCAGGACGGCCGACGGCGACACCGGTGACATCGCCGTCGACCACTACCACCGCTACCGCGAGGACGTCGCGCTCATGGCCGAGCTGGGCCTGACGGCGTACCGCTTCTCGGTCTCGTGGTCGCGGGTGCAGCCGATGGGCCGGGGCCCCGCGGTCCAGCGGGGCCTGGACTTCTACCGCCGCCTGGTCGACGAACTGCTCGCCCACGGCATCAAGCCCGCGATCACCCTCTACCACTGGGACCTGCCGCAGGAGCTGGAGGACGCGGGCGGCTGGCCCGAGCGGGACGTCGCGTACCGGTTCGCCGACTACGCGCGGATCGTGGGCGAGGCACTCGGCGACCGTGTCGAGCAGTGGATCACCCTGAACGAGCCGTGGTGCAGCGCGTTCCTGGGCTACGGCTCCGGGGTGCACGCCCCGGGCCGTACGGACGCGGCGGCGTCACTGCGCGCGGCCCACCATCTGAATCTGGCCCATGGCCTCGGGACCTCCGCGCTGCGTTCCGTGATGCCGTCCCGCAACACGGTCGCGGTGAGCCTGAACTCGTCCGTTGTGCGTACGGTGTCGCAGGACCCGGCGGACCTGGCGGCGGGCCGGAAGATCGACGACCTGGCGAACGGTGTCTTCCACGGCCCGATGCTGCACGGGGCGTACCCGGAGACGCTGCTCGCGGCGACGTCCTCGGTCACGGACTGGTCGCAGGTGCGGGACGGCGACCTGGCGGTCATCAACCAGCCGCTGGACGCCCTCGGTCTCAACTACTACACACCGGCGCTCGTGTCCGCGGCCGGGGAGGGGAGCGCGAGCGGCGCGCGAGCGGACGGTCACGGCACGAGCCCGTACTCGCCCTGGCCGGGAGCGGACGAGGTGGCCTTCCATCAGACGCCGGGCGAGCGCACGGAGATGGGCTGGACGATCGACCCGAGCGGTCTGCACGAGCTGATCATGCGGTACACGCGGGAGGCACCGGGGCTGCCGCTGTACGTGACGGAGAACGGCGCGGCGTACGACGACAAGCCGGACCCGGACGGCAGCGTCCACGACCCGGAGCGGATCGCCTATCTGCACGCGCATCTGTCGGCGGTCCGGCGCGCCCTCGCGGACGGCGCCGATGTGCGCGGCTACTACCTGTGGTCCCTGATGGACAACTTCGAGTGGGCGTACGGCTATGGGAAGCGGTTCGGGGCGGTGTACGTGGACTACGCGACGCTGGCCCGCACCCCCAAGTCCAGCGCGCACTGGTACGGCCGGGCGGCCCGGACGGGAACGCTGCCGCCGGTGACCGCCTGACCGGCCGGGGGCGCGGCACGGGAGGGAGGTGCCGCGCCCCCGGGCGGGCGGCGCGTTCAGCTCTGGGCGGCGAACGCCTTGGCGAAGGCGAACGGGTCCTGGGTGATCGAGCTGCACGTCGCGTCCGCGGTGGGCTTGGCGCCGCCGGGGCACTGCTTGTCACGGGCGGCCGACCACATCGACAGCCACCCCAGGCCCTTGGACTTCGCGAAGTTCACCAGCTGGGTGGCGTCGTCGACCCTGAAGACCTCGGACGAGACGTCGTTGACCCCGATCATCGGGGTGACGGCGACCGTCTTCCAGGCGGCGCCGTCGGACAGGCCGAGGACGCTCTTGATCTGCGCCTGGGTGGCGGTGGCGGCCTGCTCGGCGTAGGTGCCCATGTCGCCGCTGTAGGCGGGGCCGTAGTCCATCGCCATGATGTTGACGGCGGAGATCTTCACGCCGTTCGACTTCGCGTCGGCCAGCAGGTTCACCCCGTCCTGGGTCAGGCCCTCGGGCATGACCGGGAGGGTGAACGAGACGTCCAGGCCGGGGTGCTGCTGCTGGAGCTTGGCGATGGCCTGCGCGCGGCGCGTGTTCGCCGCCGTGTTCGGCAGCGCGCCGCCCTCGACGTCGAAGTCGACCTTGGTGAGCCGGTAGGCGTCCACGGCCTTCCCGTACGCCGCCGCGAGGGCGTCGGCGGAGGAGCATGTGGTCGCCAGTTCCGAACCCGAGGCGCCGCCGAAGGAGACGCGCACGTCACCGCCCTTGGCGCGCAGGTCACCGATCTGCGCGGCCACCGCGTCGCTGCCGATGGCCGTGACACCGCCCCACTTGGGCGTGCAGCCGCCGCCGTCGGTGACGAAGGCGAGGTTGTAGTTCTTGACGCCCGTCGCGTTCGCGGAGGCGAGCATGTCGAAGGCCGGGTAGAGGGAAGTGTCGACGTACGGGGCGAAACCGGCGCCGGTGGTCGTGCCGCTGCCCGTGGTCTGGGACGGGGGCGGGGTGGCCGGCGCGGTCGGGGTCGGGGTCGGCTTGGCGGTCGCCGTCGCGGTGGACGGCGGCGTCGACGTCGGTGCCGGTGTCGTGGACCGGGTGGGACGGCCGCTCGGCTCCGGTGTCGCACCGTCGTCGGCCGAACATGTGGCTCCGTCGATGAGACAGCCCGTCGGATCGCCCGATCCGTTCACCACGAAGCCCACGGTCACCGACTCGCCCGCGGCGAGTCCGTCCTTGTCCCAGGACGGCGGCCGCACGGTGACGTGCTGTCCGCTCACCGTCGGTGTGCCGTTCCACAGGGAGCTGAGCTTCGCCCCGGAGGGCAGGTCGAACCGCAGCGTCCAGTCGTCCCCGGCCTGACCGCTGTCGTTCGTGACGACGTACTGCGCGGTGTACCCCGTCGACCAGTCGCTGGTCTTCGTGTACACGGCGCCGACCCCGGCGGCGTGCGCGGTGCCGGTGATCAGGATCGCTCCGCCGCCGACGACGGAGGCGGTGACAAGGCCGCCGATCACCTTGTTGCGGCCGCTGATCCTGCGCCGGTGGGTAACTCTCATCGCGTGCCTGCCTTCACTGCTCACGGGGGTGGGTGAGGCAGCACGCTAGCGAGCCGGAATCGGGCAAACCGCTTGTTGCGGGCGGTGGTTGAGGATCTTAGGGTGCGCTTAAGGGAGGGATCGGGGACGGTTAAAGGCAGAGACCGATCTTCTGCCGGGCCGCCGTCTCCTCACCGCCCCGCGGTGCCCCCGCCGCACCGGGGCCCGGCCGTCCAGCTGGAACCAGATCCGCACCTCCGTGCCGCCCAGCACCGAAGAGCCGATCCGTACGTCGCCGCCGGTCGACTCCGCGAGCCGGCGCACGATGTCCAGGCCGAGGCCCGTCGAGCCGTCGCTGCCCGAGCCGCGGCCGCGGGCCATCGCCGCTTCCGGGTCGGCTATGCCCGGCCCGGCGTCCGAGACGAGCACGATCACCGCGTCCTCGCCGTTGTGCACGTCGACCGCGAACGCCGTGCCCTCCGCGGTGTGCCGGAAGACGTTTCCGAGCAGCGCGTCGAGCGCTGCCGCGAGGTCGGCGCGGGCGACGGGTATCCGTACGGGACGGTCGACCCCGGCCACCCGCCACTTACGGCCCTCGTCCTCGGCGAGCGCCGACCAGAACCCCATCCGCTCGCGGACCACTTCGGCTGCGTCACACCCGGCGCCCGGGCCCGGTGCAGCGGTCTGCGGCTTGGCCTCCCGGGCGGTGCGGATGATCGTGTCGACCTCTCGCTCCAGCTGGGCCACGGCCGTCCGCGTCTGCTCGGCGGCCGGCCCCTCGCCGAGCGAGGCCGCGTTCAGCCGCAGCACGGTCAGCGGGGTGCGCAGCCGGTGGGACAGGTCCGCCGCCAGCTCCCGCTCGTTCGCCAGCAGCTGGACGACCTGGTCGGCCATCGAGTTGAACGCGACCGCCGCCAGGCGCAGTTCGGTCGGCCCTGCCTCCGGGACGCGTGCCCCGAGCTTTCCCTCCCCCAGCTCGTGCGCGCCCTCCACCAGACGCTGCGCGGGCTGCACCATCCGCACACCGAGCCGGTCGGCGACCGCCACCGAGCCGATGATCAGTGCGACGCCGACCCCGGCGAGCACCGCCCAGGCCGTGCCGACGCCGTTGGTCACCTCGGACTCCGGCACGTACACCTCGACCACGGCGATCGCACCGGAGCTGAGCGCGGTGGGCTGGAGCAGCGTGAAGCCACCCGGGACCTCCGTGGTGGAAGCCCGCCCCAGCCGGCGTGTCATCTCGATGTCGTCCCCGGGGGCGCGCCGAAGGCCGATGTCGGCCGCCTTCGTGCCGTCGCCCGCCGGTATGTGCACCGCGATCCCGTCGCCGGAGCCCGCCGAGGCCACGACCCGCTCCAGCTCTTCCCGGTCGGTGGTGATGGAGAGCGCGGGCGCGATCGCGGCGGCCTCCCGCTCCGCGTTCGAGAAGGCCCGGTCGCGGGCCATCTCCTTGATGACCAGCCCGAGCGGGACCGCGAAGGCGACCACCACCATCGTGGTCACCGCCACGCACACCTTGACCAGTGCCCATCTCATGGCAGTGGCTCCGTCCTCGGTGGTTCCAGCTTCACGCCGACGCCCCTGAGGGTGTGCAGATAGCGGGGCCTGGCCGCGGTCTCGCCGAGCTTGCGCCTGAGCCAGGAGAGGTGGACGTCGATGGTCTGGTCGTCCCCGTAGGACTGCTGCCACACCTCGGCGAGCAGCTCGCGGCGCGGGACGACCACACCGGGCCGGCCGGCGAGGAACGCGAGCAGGTCGAACTCACGGCGAGTCAGGTCGAGTCGGCTTCCGTCGAGTTCGGCGTGGCGGCGCAGGGGGTCGATGGCGAGGCCGCCGACCCGGATGACCGACGGCGGGGCGGCGTCCGCGGCGACCGCGCGAGAGCGGCGCAGCACGGCCGCGATCCGTGCCGACAGGTGCTCGACCGAGAACGGCTTGGTCAGATAGTCGTCCGCGCCCGCGTTGAGCAGGCGGACGATCTCCGTCTCGTCGTCCCGCGCGGTGGCGATGATCACCGGTACGTCCGTGATGCCGCGCAGCATCTTCAGCGCCTCGGCCCCGTCCAGATCGGGCAGTCCCAGGTCCAGGATCACGACGTCGAAGGAGAGGTGGGCGACCTCGCGCAGCGCCTCCAGCGCGGTGCCGACGCTGCGCACGGTGTGCCCGGCGTCGGTCAGGTGCCTGATGAGCGCCGAGCGTACGAACTGGTCGTCCTCCACCACGAGAACACTTGCCATGGGCGGCACCGTACGCCATACGGGGGAGCCCGGCCGGGGCCTGTGGACAACTCCCGTGCGCCAACGGGACAAACGGAACTGTGTGCGACCCGTGAGACACGCACGAGGCGTGTGAGGCACTATGGCCGGGATGCTCAGAGGACTCGTACACGTACTGGCCTGGGCGCTCGCCACGAGCGCGGCGGTCACGCTGTCGTGGTGGGGTGTCCACACGGTCATGGCGGGGACCGCCTACGACCCGCCGCGCGCCCTGCCCATCACGGCGGGCGGCGCCACGGCGAAGGGAACGGGGGCGCCGCTGACGTCCTCGACGGAGCGGCCCGAGGCGTCGGCGAGTCCCCGTGACACGCCGGCGCCGAGCCCGAAACCGACCCCGCCGAAGCCGGCCGCCACGCGTCCCGGCCCCTCCCTGACCGCGACCGCGCCCTCGCCCTCCGCGCCCTCCTCGAGCCGGGTGAAGAGCTACGACACCGCCGGCGGGCGCGCGGTCTTCGACCTCGGGCAGACCTCCGCGGCGCTGGTGTCGGCCACGCCCGGGGCGGGCTGGTCGATGCAGGTGTTCAAGACGGAGACATGGATCCGGGTGGAGTTCAGCTCGGGTGCCGACCGGGTGTCGGTCTTCTGCACCTGGCACGACGGCCCGCCCCGCGTGGAGATCGTGAACTACTAGTAGTGCTGCTCCCTTCTCGGTCCCTCCAGCGCCGGCGCCCCCGGACCGATCACCCAAGCCGGTAGCACGCACTGCGGCGGCGCAGTGGTGCACTGTGGCGCCACTGCACCGCGGTCATGCATGCACGGGGGCAGGACCTATCGACGGCGTGCTCGTGTGGTGCCGATCCCTGCTCCGACGACCAGCAGTACGGGCAGCGGTGCCAGCCACGCCTCCTTGACGGAGGCACCCGTCAGGGTCGTCACCACGCCGATCAACACGTAGACGGCGAGGAACGCTGCCACCAGGTTCCCAACACCCCTAGCCGTCCGAACCACCGGCGCGCCACGGAACCTGCGGGCCGGTCGTCGGTGGTCAGCGGAACACCGAGGGCGGCGGCGCCGGTGACGCCACCGCCGCCGCGTCCGTGACCGCCGTGGCGCCGCCGGTGAAGTCGGCCAGTGCCCTGCCGTGCTCCACGCGCGCGGGATGCGGGTCCGAGGCGGCGCGGCGGGTCAGTTCGGCGACCGGCAGCGGATGGGCGGAGGCGACCAGTACGGCGTTGCCGAAGCGCTTGCCGCGCAGGACGGCCGGGTCGGCGACCAGCGCGAGTTCGGGGAAGACGGCCGCCGCCGTCGAGATCTGGCCACGCAGATGGGCCAGCGGCGGGCCGTCGGCGAGGTTGGCCGCGTAGAGGCCGCCGTCCTTCAGCGCCCTGCGGACCTCGACGAGGAACTCGACCGAGGTGAGGTGCGCCGGGGTGCGCGCCCCGCTGAACACGTCCACGATGACCAGGTCCGCCCAGCCGTCCGGCACCTTCGCGAGTCCTTCGCGGGCGTCCGTGGAACGCACCCTGACACGGGCGTTCGGGTCCAACGGCAGGGCCCGGCGGACGAGTTGGACGAGTGCCGCGTCGCGCTCGACGATCTGCTGGGTGGAGCGGGGACGGGTGGCGGCCGTGTAGCGGGCGAGGGTGAACGCGCCCCCGCCGAGGTGCACGGCCTGCACGGGACGGCCGGGCGGGACGGCCAGGTCGATGACGTGGCCGAGGCGGCGCTGGTACTCGAAGGCGAGGTGGGCCGGGTCGTCGAGGTCGACGTGCGACTGCGGGGCGCCGTCGACGAGGAGGGTCCAGGCACGCGGCCGGTCCCGGTCGGGTACGAGCTGGGCGAGGCCGCCGTCGACCGCCTCGACGACGGCCTCGGCGGCCTGTCCGCGCCGCGCGTTCCGTGACCTCCCCATCCCGCCATTATCGGGGCAACGACAGGGGGCGGCCGCTCGGGGCCGGTGGGCCCCGCGGCGTGATGCCGGGGTGTCCGCGAGCGCTTACCGACAGTTGTCCGCGGCCTCGATCAGCCGTGCCGCCTCGCCGAGCGCCTCGCGCAGCACCGCCGGGTCCGTGGCCGGCTCCGCGTCGCCGGGCGGGAGCAGCCAGGCGGTGCCCTCGGCCTGGGACTGCGCGGCGACGAGGCTCAGGCCTCTTCCCTCGGTCTGCGTGCAGGTGCTGCCCGGGACGTCCCACCCGTCAGCCGTGCCCGGCGGGACCAGGAAGCCGAGGGTGTCGCAGCCGTCGTCGTGCAGGACGGGACCGACGCGGTCGCCCGCGCCGCGGCGGAGGATGTCGACCGCCTCCAGGCCCTGCCGGGTCGGGACGGTCACGAGGTCGGGTGCTCGGTGCGGCAGCGCGCCGCACTCCGGCTTCGGCATGTGCCGCGCGGTCGACGACTGCGTCAGGAACTCGGTGCTCTGCCTGGTCTGCATCCCGGCCTCCAACGGAACCCCTCCTCGACGGTGAGTTGGGTCGGGAGTTCGGGCGGCTCCCGGTCCACAGCGTTCAACGCGGCGGAACGTCAACGGCAACGGCACAACACCGCCGTTAAGGATGGCAGTTCATGGCAGATCGCGCATGAGATATCCGGTTTGTAGCCAAACCGTGCATGGCAACACCCGCGAGGAAGGTACTTTCTTGCACCGCCGGACACACGGAGCCAACTGGCACCACACGGACAAGCCATCCTGAATCCGGCATGGTTCGACGGTTCGTAAGAGAGGGCCCGGCCATGAGCTCGTCCCAGTCCCCCCGGCCACCGCGGCCGAATCTCGCCTTCCGGCAACTGCGCGGACAGCGCTCGCCGGGCGAGTTCGCCGCGGCGGTGCGGCGCGCCGCACGCGAGATCGGCGAGCGAGTCAGCTGTGACGCGCGTTACATCGGTCGGGTGGAGGCTGGTGAGATCCGCTGCCCCAACTACGCCTACGAACGGGTGTTCCTGCACATGTTCCCCGGTCGCACGCTCGCGGACCTGGGATTCGCACCCCGCTCTTCGGTACGCGGCCGGGGGGCGCGCTCCGGCGACGAGGCGCCCCCCACGTACGCCGGTCGCTACTCCCATGCCCCCGGTGAGACCCCGAGGGCATGTGAGACGTATGACATGCGGGACACCCGAGCCATCCACGAGACACGCGAGTCGTGCGGCACACGCCCGGGCGACGAAGAGAACCACGAGGAGAGCGACGTGCAGCGTCGCGCATTCATGACCGGGGGCACCGCCACCGTGGCGGCCGCCTCCCTGGGCCCGTTCGGGCTCCCCTCCGGCGGCTCGGCAGCGGCCGCCGAACGCCCCGTCCACCGTGCGGGCACATCCGAGGCGGGCGCACTCGAGGAGGCCGTACGCAGAATCCGACTGCTCGACGACCGGCACGGCGCGGACGGCCTCTACCGGCGCGCGGCGGCCCCCCTGCGGACCGCGTACGCGCTGCTCGACGCGGGCACGACCCGGCAGGCGGTCACGGAGCGGCTGTACGCGGGCGCGGGTGAACTGGCCATCTCGGTCGGCTGGCTGGCCCACGACTCGGGACGTTTCGACGACGCCCGCTCGCACTACGCGGAGGCGTTGGCCACGGCTCGGATGTCCGGGGACCCCGCCCTGGAGGCGCACGCCTTCTGCAACACGGCGTTCCTCGCACGCGACGCGGGCCGGCCGCGGGAGGCCGTACGGGCGGCACAGGCGGCCCAGCGCGCCGCCCGGCCGCTCGGCTCGGACCGCCTGATGTCGCTGCTCGCGCTGCGGGAGGCGGGCGGCTGGGCGGGGCTCGCCGACCGGGCGGGCTGCGAGCAGGCGCTGGCCCGGGCGCAGGCCCTGTTCGAGCGGGGGACGTCGGACGCGGACCCCGAGTGGATGACCTTCTACGGAGAGGCCGAACTCGAGGGTCTCGAGGCACAGTGCTGGTCGACGCTGGGCGACTGGCCGCGCGCGGCCCGGCACGCCCGGCGCGCCGCGCACCTTCAGGACCCGCACTTCACCCGGAACATCGCCCTGTACACCGCGGAGCTGGCCGACGACCTGGCCCGCGGCGGCCGCCCCGACGAGGCGGCCCAAGCGGGACTGCGCGTACTGGACCTCCTGGACCAGGTCCAGTCGTCCAGGATCCTGACCATGCTGGCGGGCACGGCGAGAGTCCTGCTGCCGCACCGGCGGGCATCGGGTGTGTCGGCATTCCTCGACCGGCACGCGAGCCTGCCGCGCATGGCCTGAAACGACGACCGCATCGGCCCGGCATGGCCGCATCCCGGGTCCGCGCGGCCGAATCCCAGGTCTGGACGGCCGAATCCAGGGTCCGCACGAGTGAACGCCAGGTCCGCGCGGCCAGACCCCCAGGTTCGCGCGGGCGCATTCGCAGGCCCGCGCGGACCAGCCGTGGGACGCGCTAGACCGTCAGATGGCCGCGGTCGTTCCAGGACTCGATCGCCGGCTCCCCGTACGCCCACCCCAGCACCGACAACGACGTGGGGTTGAGCCGGATCCGCGCGGCGAAGTCCAGCGGCAGGCCCAGCCAGCGCGCCCCTATGGAACGCAGGATGTGGCCGTGCGCGAAGACCAGGACATCACGGTCCGCCGCGCGGGCCCAGGCGACTACCTCGTCCGCGCGCGCACGGACTTCCGACAGGCTCTCCCCCTCCGGGACACCGTCGCGCCAGATCAGCCAGCCCGGCCGGATCGCCTGGATCTCGGCCGGCGTCATCCCCTCGTACGCCCCGTAGTCCCACTCCATCAGCGTGTCCCAGGCGCTCGCCCGCTCGCCGAACCCGGCCAGCTCGCACGTCTCACGCGCGCGTGCCAGCGGACTCGTGCGCACCTCGACCGCGGGCAGGCCGTCGAACGGCGCCCGGTGCAGCCGCTCGCCCAGGAGCTTGGCGCCCCGTCGCCCCTCCTCCAGGAGCGGCACATCGGTCCTGCCGGTGTGCTTGCCGGACAGCGACCATTCCGTCTGTCCGTGCCGGGCCAGCAGGATGCGCGGTGCCATGAGGGACCTTTCCGGGAGAAATCAACAGAGGGTTACTCCATCATCTCCCACCCGCGCCCGGGCAACCCGGGGGGCGATCCCTGCGTCTTTGAGGGCCGGGGCGCCCCAAGGGGGCGCACGCGGACGCCGTACGGTGGCACGACCGGCCCGCCGGGAGGCGCCGCGGACAAGGGGGAGGGCGAATCGGATGCCGCAGGCCGAGACATCAGGCACCGGGGAGGCTCACCCGGCCCGGCTGCGCTGGTGGACCGAACTGCCCCTGATCCTCCTGGTGTACGCCTCGTACTCCGCCGGCCGGCTCCTCGCCCGGGGTGACGTCTCCGACGCCGTCGACCACGGCCTGGCGATCCTGCGTCTGGAGAAGCTGCTCCACATCAACGCCGAGCACCCGCTGAACCGGCTGTTCACCCGTGAGGCGTGGCTCGGCGTTCCGGCCGACTTCTGGTACGCCTCGCTGCACTACCTGGTGACCCCGGCGATCCTGGTGTGGGTCTTCCGACGCCGCGCGGAGCACTACCGGGCGGCCCGCACCTGGCTGATGACCTCCACGTTCATCGGCCTGATCGGCTTCACACTGCTGCCCACCTGCCCGCCCCGGCTGCTCTCCGCCGGTCACGGCTTCGTCGACAGCATGGCCCAGTACAGCTCGTACGGCTGGTGGGGCGGCGAGGCGAGCGCACCACGGGGCCTTGGCGGCATGACGAACCAGTACGCGGCGATGCCGAGCCTGCACGTGGGCTGGGCGCTGTGGTGCGGGGTGATGCTCTGGCGCCACGGCCGCACCCGCTGGGCGAAGGCGGTGGCCGTCGGCTATCCGCTGCTGACGGCCCTCGTGGTGATGGGCACGGCGAACCACTACTTCCTCGACGCGGTCGCGGGTGTCGCCGTCATGGGAGTCGGCCTGGTGTCGGCCCGGCCGCTGATGGGGGCGGTGGACGCGGTCAGTGCCCGGCTGCGGGCGCGGTCCGCCCCGGTCACGGTCGCCCCGCAGACCACAGGTTCCCCGATTGTCAGTGCCGGATGCCAGACTTCGACGGGTGAGCGAATTCCCCGACAGCGCATCTCCCGCACCGGGCCGGGAGCCGAGCCGGGTGCCTCTCCCGCGGACGCGGGGGACGGCGCTACGGCAGCGACTCGCTGAGCTGCGCGGCCCGTCCGTACCGCCCAAGGCACTCGACGCGCGCGCCCTCGCCGCACTCGCCGCGAACCCGGGGTGCAGACGGCGTGCGCTTCTGGACGGCGCGGGGGTGGACAAGGCGGCGCTGGCGGGCGCGCTCGGCTCGCCGTCGGCGTTCGGGCAGTCGCAGTTCGCCTTCATGCGGGGCAACGCCTTCGAGGCCCGGGTCAAGGCGGACGGCGGCGCGGAGCTGCTCCGGCTGGTGCACGAGAAGCTGGACCCGACCGCCGCGGAGCCGGACGAGGCCCTCGTCCCCGACCTTGCCGCCGTCGGCCCGGAGGGCCGCGCCGCCCGTACGGCGCTGGCGCTGCGCGAGGCCACCCAGGCGCTCACCTGGGCCCTCCTCGACCATCCGATGCTCGCCCTGGACGTGGCGGGCTCCCCCGCGTTCCTGGAACCGGACGCGGTGGTCGTCCACCCCGACGGCAGCTGGACCGTCGTGGAGATCAAGTCGTTCCCGATGCTCGACGGCTCGGCGGACCCGGCGAAGGTCGGGGCCGCGGCCCGCCAGGCCGCGGTCTATGTGCTGGCCCTCGAGGAGGTCGCCGCCCGCCTCGGCGCGGGGGCTCAGGAACGCGACGGCACCCCTGCGGCCGTGGTGCGCCACCGGATTCTGCTGGTCTGTCCCAAGGATTTCTCCAACCTGCCCGCGGCCTCCCCCGTCGACATCCGCAAGCAGCGTGCGGTCACCCGACGGCAGCTGGCCCGCCTCACACGGATCGAGGAGATCGCGGACGCCCTCCCGGAGGGTGCGTGCTTCGCGCCCGAGCTTCCCCCGAATGAGCTGGCGGCCGCCGTCGAGTCGGTTCCCGCGACCTACGCTCCCGAGTGCCTGGCCGCCTGCGAAATGGCCTTCCACTGCCGTGCCCGTTCCCGCGCCGAGGGCGCGGTGACGTCCTACGGGCGGTCGCTGCGTGCCGAGCTCGGCGGCCTGGGGACGGTGGACGACGTCCTGGCCGCCGCCCATGGGGCCGCCGGGGACGCGGACGACCCGGCGGTGGCGGCGCTGCGCCGGGCTGCACGGCTGCGCGCGGAGGCGCTCGCCACCCGGGAGGGCTCCGCATGTCACTGATCGCCACCCTCGCCCGCCTGGAGGCCGTGCGGTCCGGGCGGGCCCAGCCCGCCGCCACCGTCCGGCACCGGCATCTGTCCGAGCGGCCCCTCGTCCTCGTGCCGCTCACCACCGCCGGCGAGGCCGGGGCACCGCTCGGCGCGCTCGTCGGCACCGACCGGGACACGCCCCGGCTGCTCGTCGTGCCCCAGCCGCGCGACCGCGACCTCAGATTCGCGTTCCTCGCCGCCCTCGCCGACATCGTCCTGCCCTATGTCGAGGGGTACGCCGAAGCGGTCGAGGCCGCCGAGCGCACCGAGACCGACCCCGAGACGGGCAAGCGGGTCAAGGTGGAGGTCGAGCTGTGCGCGGACGCCCCGCAGCTGATCGTGCCGAGCCGGGCGGGTATCGACTTCGTACGGCTCCTGGGGCGCTCCATGCGGTTCCGCCGCACCGCCGAGCAGGACCCCGAGACCCCGCACCCGGCGCCCCCGCGGGTGCCGCTCCTCGGCCGGTGGCTCACCCACTTCGGGGAGCGCGCCCGGGTGCCCGGCTCCTCCCTGCTGCTTGCCGCCACGGAGGTGCTGGCACGGCACTGGACGACCGGGCAGTCGAGCCTGGAGGACCAGCACCTGGGCGCGCTGCTCGCCTGGATCGACCCGCCGGAGGGCACCTCGGGCGCCAAGGCGGCGCTGCGGGCCGAACTGGCGCGGGACGCGGACGGCCAGTTGCTGTGCCCGCCGGCCGGACCCGCCACGGACCCGGCCTTCGACAACAAGCTGCTCGCCCCCGCCATCGAGCGCTACGACCGCGCGCGGGCCCGCCTCGCCGCCGCGCAGGACGGCGTCGAGGCGGACGACCGGTTCGCTGAACTGACCCCCGTCGAGCGGGAGATCCAGGAGCTGGTGGAGAGCCGTACGCGTCCGACGTGGGATGCCGTGTGGCGCGGGATCGATCTGCTGCGGGCGCTGCCGGAGGGCGCGCATGTCGCGGAGCGGTGGACCCGGGACCGCTGGTCGTTCACCGGCCACCGGGACCGGGTGGCCGCCGGCGAGCCGCCCCAGCCGCGCCGCGACGACGCGGTCACCGCGGCGAACAAGCTCGCCACGCGCGAGCGCGAACAGGCCCGGCTGGACGCCCAGGAGGCCCTCGACGACCCGCTGGTGATGGCCGGGCGGCGGCTGGCCGGGGAGGCGTTCGCGGGCGAGGTCACGGATGTCGTGATGGCGTACAGCGAGGGCAAGCGTCCGAGCCCCCGCCCGCTGGTGACCGTACGGACCGAGGACCGGCCGCATCTCGGGGAGCGCGCGAAGGTGTACCGGTCGCTGGGCGGAAAGCCGCAGGCGGCCGAGTTCGCCGGATACGAGGGACAGGGCGACGAGGGACATGACGGTGGCGGCGTGGGGGGCGGCCTCGTGGTCCTGCGCATCGTCGACAAGATGGGCCGCGGCAGGGAGCCGGAGGCCGGTTCCGTGCCGGAGAAGGGCGACCGCGTCTGCTTCACGCTGTTCGAGCACGAGCAGCGCGGCGGGGCGAAGCTGCCCGAGCCGGAGGAAACACCCTGGACCCATGGCGGGCCGCCGGGCGAGGCCGATGCGCTGCCCCGGCAGGACCCGGTGACCGAGGAGGACGTGCTGTGACCGTTTCCGCCCGGCCGGGCAGGGCCTTCGATCCCGGGACCGCGGCAGCCCGGGCCACCGAGGCGATCCTGCACGACACGCTGCACGGCGCGCATCGGGGCGTCGTCGTCGACTCGCCGCCGGGCGCCGGGAAGTCGACGCTCGTCGTCCGGGCCGCGCTCGAACTCGCGTCCGCAGGGCGCCCGCTGATGGTCATCGCGCAGACCAACGCGCAAGTGGACGACCTGGTGCTGCGGCTGGCGGAGAAGGAACCCGGCCTCCCGGTCGGGCGGCTGCACAGCAACGATCCGGACCCCTACGACAAGGCCCTCGACGACCTGCCGAACGTCCGCAAGTCGACGAAGGCGAAAGATCTGGCGGGACTGGACGTCGTCATCTCGACCGCGGCCAAGTGGGCCCACGTCAAGGACGTCGAACCCTGGCGGCACGCGATCGTCGACGAGGCGTACCAGATGCGCTCGG
Organism: Streptomyces sp. NPDC047079; assembly: GCF_040643755.1. NCBI lineage: Bacteria > Bacillati > Actinomycetota > Actinomycetes > Kitasatosporales > Streptomycetaceae > Streptomyces > Streptomyces sp. NPDC047079. Next base: position 205,271 of record NZ_JBEYUZ010000001.1, on the reverse strand, counting down.
ACGCGCTGCTGGCGGTGGCGGGTCTGTTCGAACGTGCTTTGTTCGTGGGCGATCCCGGTCAGCTGGACCCGTTCGCGATCGTGGGCGCGGAGCAGTGGGCGGGCCTGTCGTACGACCCGTCGGCGTCGGCCGTGACCACGCTTCTGGCCCACAACCCCGAGCTGCCGCAGCACCGGCTGCCGGTGTCGTGGCGGCTGCCCGCGTCGGCGGCGCCGCTGGTGTCGCACGCGTTCTATCCGTACACGCCGTTCCGCAGCGGCACCGGGCACGGCGACCGCAGGCTTTCGTTCGGTGTGCCCTCGGACGGTTCGGGCCCCGACCGGGTGATCGACGAGGCGGCGGAGACGGGCTGGGGACTCCTCGAACTGCCCGCCCGGCACACCCCGCGTACGGACCCGGAGGCGGTCCGGGCGGTCGCGGCGGTGGTGCGGCGGCTGCTGGACCGGGGCGGAGCGGCGGTCTCGGAGCGCGCCGAGGAGCCGGTGCCGCTGACCGCGGACCGGATCGCCGTCGGCACGGCGCACCGCGACCAGGCGGCGGCGGTGCGCGCCGCGCTGGCGGACCTCGGGGTGACGGACGTGACGGTGGACACGGCCAACCGGCTCCAGGGCCGGGAGTTCGACGTGACGGTGGTGCTGCATCCGCTGTCGGGAAGACCGGACGCGACGGCGTTCCACCTCGAGACCGGGCGGCTGTGCGTGCTGGCCTCACGGCATCGGCACGCGTGCATCGTGGTGTGCCGGGCGGGGGTGACGGAACTGCTGGACGACCACCCCTCGACCGAGCCGGTGCAGCTGGGGGTGACGGTGAAGTTCCCGGACGGCTGGGAGGCGAACCACGCGGTGCTGGCACATCTGTCCGAGCACCGGGTGCCGTGGCGGCCGTGACGGAGGGGAAGACGGCGACCGCCTGAGCAGCGGGGAACATCGCCGGGCCGAGACGCCTTGAGACTTCGGAACCCACGCGGCGCACGGAGCACGAGCGGGCGCGTGCCGCCCCGTCCTGCGCCCTTGCGCCGCCGCGAGACAATGGACGGTGGCCCACCCTCCCCAGGGGGCGCCACCCGAACCGTACGAGGAGGAGAAGACATGGCGGAGCCCACGCCGCGTCGGAACGAGCCGCGGCTACGCCCCGCGCCCCTGCTCTTCGAGCCCGCGGAGGCGGCCTGCGACCCTGAGCACTTCTTCGACCTGGAGTCCATCGACGACCCGCGGGCGCTGCTCGCGCGGGCGACCGAGCTGACGCAGGCGTTCCGTGCGGCCACGGACCGTGCCGTGGAGTACCAGGCGATCGCCGCCGCCCAGCTCGCCGATCCGCGCCGCTTCGACCGGCTGACACCGGCGGCCATCGCCGAGCAGGCGGAGTGGACCGAGGACTACGCGAAGAAGATGGTGGAGTTCGGACAGGACCTGCTGCGGGGCGCCGAGGCAAGCGGGCCGGAAAGCCTGGGCTGAACGTCCGCCGCACTGCTTACCGAATGATCTTCTGGCATATGCGGCGGCACGATACTCCGCGCATCCCTCAACTGTCCCGGTTTTCCGCAACCCTCGGAGACGGATCGCTCACCCCAGGTACATCTGGCTGCCATGAGCAGTCGCACGCCGTTCACCGAACAACCCTTCCGACCCACCTCGCAGGGCGCCGCCTGGCTCGCCTCCGCAGGAACCTATCCGCGTAGTACGTCGGCGGACCGGGCGCAGCGGCCCACCGCCCCCGTCGTATTGCCCTGCGGCATCGCGTTCGACGTCGTCAACGCCCCCGCGATCTTCGGGCGGCGCATGGTCGACCGGCTCTGGGAGGAGGGACCGGGCTCCGGGCCGGTCGCCGAGCACCGGGGACGCATCCTGCTGTTCACGGCGCCCGGCACGGCCCGGCGACTGCAGGCGCTGCTGGACTGGGAGGAGTGGGGCGGCCGCACCCGTACGGTTCCGCCGTTGCTGTGCCATGGCCCCGGGGACGCCGTGACCGTGCCCGCGATCAGCCCCGTGGCCCCTCCGGCCGGCGCCCGCGGCAGCCGCCCCGAGTCCCGCTGGCTCGTCGCGCCCGACACCCGCCATCCATGGCTTCCCGGCCCGGACGTCGTCCTGTGGGCCGCGGTCCGGGCGACCCGCGCCACGGCCTCCACAGCCGTACGGATATCGATTTTTCCTCCCGCCGACCAGGGTGCTAATGTCTACGACGTCAGCAGGCGCCGCTAGCTCAGTTGGTTAGAGCAGCTGACTCTTAATCAGCGGGTCCGGGGTTCGAGTCCCTGGCGGCGCACGATGGCGATGGCGAGTCGTGTTCGCGGAAAGCGCGAACGGGCTCGCCATCGTCGTATCAGCGCGGCTGCGCCGCGCGCGGTGGGGGCTCCGCCACCCACACCCCCCAAACCACCGCGCGGGCACCGCCCGGCGCCCCGGCACCCCGGCACCCGAGTTCACGGAAAGCGCGAACCGGCTCGCCATCGTCGTATCAGCGCGGCTGCGCCGCGCGCGGTGGGGGCTCCGCCACCCACACCCCCCAAACCACCGCGCGGGCACCCCCGGCCCTGCCCCCTCTCCGCCACTCCTGCCACTCCCGCCCCTGGAGCCACTCACCCCTCGTGCCACTCCGGTCCCTCCCGCCACTCACGTCCCTCCGTCGTCCCGCCCCCGTGGCTCATTCCCTGGTGATCTGTACCGTCCACGCGCCCGTGGGCGTTCGGTCCTCCACCTCCACCCGGACGCCGTCGTCGGGCATGCTGAAGCTCTCCCCCACGTCCACGGGGGCGTCCGCGAGAGCCGGGTACACCGAGGTGTTCCAGCAGGCCGCCGAGTGCGGATGGGCGTCGAGCACCTCGATCGGGCCGCCGCCCGACGCCGTGTCGCCGTGGACGCGGTAGACGAGGACCCCCTGGGTGCAGGTCGCACTGTCGTTCCCCAGGGCGCCGCGCGCCTCGAGGGCGAGCACGCTGTCGGCTCCGGTGCGCACGACCGCCAGCTTGGTGCCGTGCCCGGACCCGAACGCCTCCACACCGGGCCCCAGAGGCCGTGCCTCCTCCGCTCCCGTCGTCCCGGCCGCGGGCGCGCCCGCGTTCACCGCCACCTGCGGCACCCCCTGCGCCCCCGCGCCCAGCGGCTCCAGGGTCAGCCGTTTGGTCCCTCTGCCCCGTACGCACACCACCTGTCGCTCGTCCAGCCAGCCCAGCTTCCACTTGTGCCAGGCGAAGAGATCGGGGGCCAGGCCGAACTGGCTGCCCATGAGATCCCAGTCGCCGACATAGGTGTCCCAGTCGCCCTTGCCGTCCGCGGGCCGGTGGTAGAGGTCGGGCAGGTCGAAGACATGACCCGTCTCGTGGGCCAGCACCAGACGGTCCGGCGGGTGCTTCTCGAAGACCGTGACCACCCGGCGGATTTCCGTGCCGTCGGCCTGTAGCGGGGCCTCAAGATTGACCACCTTCGTGGCGTCGGAGTCGATGCCCGGCGCGTCCGGGTCGGCCACGAAGTACACGACGTCGTACCGCGAGAAGTCGACTTCCCTGTCGGCCACGGCGAGCGCGTCGCGCAGGTAAGCGCTCCGGTGATCGGGGTCCCAGTCGCGCCGTACGGCGTACGAGACGGACGGGTGGGGCATCCCGATCCAGTGGTCCATCGGATGCGGGCGCACCGTGAACCGGCCGTAGGAGGCGCGGTCGAAGAAGTGGCTGGTGGCCGGGAAGTAGTCGGAGGTCAGTTCGGCCGGCGTGGTCGTCGGCACGGAGTCCGGGAAGGACAGGAAGACCAGGACGGCGTTCAGCGGCCGGGTGGGTCGCGTGTAGGCGGCGTTCCAGGTGTCGACGCCCTCCGAGTGGTGCGCCTCGCTGCGGGCGAGTTCGCACGGCGCCCAGAGGGTGCCGGCCACCATGGGGCCCGTGACGAGCGAGGTCGCGGCCAGCGCCGTCATCGACGTGACCGCGGCCACGGTTTTGCGCAGAACGGGCCCCCGACTCCGGACACGTCTCCGCGGGACCTCATGACTGAGGCCCTTGTGGGGGAGCGGACGCGGCACGTCGACCTCCGGGTGCGGTTCTGGTGACTCCACACCCAGCCTTGTCGTACTTGTATTACTACGCCCTGTTTGTCTGCCCCAGAAGGGTGAGAGGCCGTCAGTCGGGGGAAAGGCCAGAAGGGAACCTCGACGGCCGGGGGAGGCGCGGTGCGAGGCGGGAGCACACGAGGGCGCACGGGCACCGAGGGGGCGGCCGACGTGGGCCGACGCCCCGAATACTCACGGAACGTCACAGCCGAAGGCGGCCTGATGGACCGGCACAAGGTGCGAGCAGAAACGATCTGTCAGAGCATGTGCTCGTTCCGGAAGACTGGACAGCGGCTGGAAGGCCCCTGGGCCAGCCTCTATGATCGGCACACTTTCCTGCACGAACACGACTTGTACGGCCGCTCACCACGCGGCCGTCGACCCCGACGAGACCCACGAGATCCGTACCAAGAACGAGTGCACTGCGGGAGCGAGCGGTGAGCGGAATGTCCGAAGGGCCGGCGCCCGCGGCAGACCTCGTCGGCCCGGTCGTCACAGAAAGTCACGACGGTACGTCAACCGGTACGCCTGAGCCTCCGCCCCTGCTCGGGGCGTATCCGCTTCCGCCCCCCGCGGACGCGCTGCCCCAGCCACCCCTCTCCCCGCCCGGGGGCCCTCAACCCCCCTCCTTCGATGCCGTCTTCGCCGCCGCACCGCTCGCCATGGCGGTCGTCGACCGGGGCGGCCAGGTGGTCACCGCCAACGACACACTGGGCGAACTGCTCGGCACCGGCACGGACGGGCTGACCGGCAAGGTCGCCGCCGACCTGGTCGACCTGTCCTCCGACGCCCGCACCTGGCACGCGTACCGGGAAGTGCTCCGCGGCCGCCAGGCCCGGCTGCGCTGCACGCGCCGCATCAAGCACCCCGACGGACACTCCCTCTGGGTGCAGGTGACCGTCACCCCGCTGCCCGAGGCCGAGAAGGCCGTCCTGCTCTCGGTCGCCGATGTCAGCGCCCGCCGTGAACTCCAGTCCCGGCTGCGCCACTTGCAGATGCACGACCCGGTGACCCGGCTGCCCAACCGCACACTGTTCTTCGAACGTCTGTCTGCCGCGCTGGAGGCGGAGTCGTACGAGGAGAGCGGCACCGGCCGCATCGGGCTGTGCTATCTGGATCTCGACGGCTTCAAGGCGGTCAACGACACCCTCGGCCACCGCGTCGGCGACCGTCTGCTCGCGGCCGTCGCGGAGCGTCTGACGCACTGCGCGGACGAGGCGGGCCACGCACGGGCCACCACTCCCCTGGTGGCCCGGCTCGGCGGCGACGAATTCGCCCTGCTCGTCGAGGACTCGACAGGAACCGACCAACTCGCCGAGCTGGCCGAGTCGGTGCTCAAGGCGTTGCAGGCGCCGTTCGACCTGGCCGGGCAGCGGCTGTCGGTCTCCGCGTCCATCGGGGTGGTGGAGCGGCACGCGGCCGGGACCACGGCGACCGGTCTGATGCAGGCGGCCGATACGACGCTGTACTGGGCGAAGGCCGACGGAAAGTCCCGCTGGACCCTCTTCGACCCCGAGCGCAACGCCCACCGTATGACCCGTCAGGCCCTCGCCTCGGGTCTGCGTCCGGCCATCGAGCGGGGCGAATTCGCCCTGGAGTACCAGCCGCTCGTGGGCATGGAGGACGGGCGGGTGCGCGGAGTGGAGGCGCTGGTGCGCTGGCATCACCCGCAGTTCGGCACGTTGACGCCGAATCGGTTCATCGGACTGGCGGAGGAGGACGGCTCGATCGTGCAGCTCGGGCGCTGGGTGCTCAAGACCGCCTGCCGTCAGGCCCGCCGCTGGCAACTGGAGCGCCCGGACGAGCCGCCGATCTTCGTCAGTGTGAATGTGGCGGTGCGTCAGGTCTGGGACTCCGACCTGGTGGCGGACGTGGCCGAGACTCTCGCGGAAACCGGACTCGCCCCTCATCTCCTCCAGTTGGAGCTGACCGAGTCCGCCGTCATGGGCTCGGCCGGCCGGCCGCTCCAGGCGCTCCAGGCGCTCAGCGACATGGGAGTGCGCATCGCCATCGACGACTTCGGCACGGGCTACTCGAACCTCGCCTACCTCAGCCGGCTGCCGGTGTCCGTGCTGAAGCTGGACGGCTCCTTCGTCCGCGGTTTCCAGTACGAGGGCACGGACGCCCATCCCAACCCCGCCGACGAGGTCGTCGTCGAGGCCATGATCCGGCTCGCCCACCGGCTGGGCCTGACGGTCACCGCGGAGTGCGTGGAGACCTCCGCGCAGGCCAGCCGGCTGCGCCGGATCGGCTGCGACACCGGCCAGGGCTGGCTGTACTCGCGGCCCGTGCCGCCGGACCGCATCTCGGAGCTGGTGGATGCGGACACCGGCGGCCGTTCCTGACCGGCGAGACCGACGGCCGCCCCTGACCGGCGAGACCGACGGCCGTTCCCGACCGGCGAGACCGACGGCCGTTCCCGACCGGGCGGGGTGCCGTCCCCCGTGCGACGGCACCCCGTCGGCTTCAGGAGAGCGGCAACCCGTAGGCGTCCGCGATGAGTTCGTACGAGCGCACGCGCAGCTCGCCCCGGTGGGCATGGGTGGTGATCATCAACTCGTCGGCGCCGGTGCGCTTCTGGAGGTCGTCGAGGCCGGCACGCACCTCGTCCGGGGTGCCGTGGACGACGTTCGCGGACCAAGACTGGATGAACTCCTCCTCCAGCGGGCCGAGCGGGTCCCCCTCGGCCTCCTCCGGGGCAGGGAAGAGACCGGGCCGGCCGGTGCGCAGCCGCAGCATGCTCAGCGCACCCGCGCGCACCTGGCGGCGGGCCTCCTTCTCCTCGTCCGTGGCGAGAGCGGAGACGCCGATCAGGGCGTAGGGGGCGTCGAGGACCTCGGAGGGGCGGAACGACTCGCGGTACAGGTCGAGCGCCGGGATGGTGTTCTGCGCCGAGAAGTGGTGGGCGAAGGCGAAGGGCAGGCCGAGCATGCCGGCCAGGCGGGCACTGAAGCCCGAGGAGCCCAGCAGCCAGATCGGCGGGCGGTGCGGGGACTGGACGCCGCCCGGGGAGGTGGCCTGGACCGGGCCCGGGACCGCGTGGATCCGGGCGTAGGGGTGGCCGTCCGGGAAGTCGTCGTCGAGGAAGCGGGTCAGCTCGGCGAGCTGCTGGGGGAAGTCGTCGGCGCCCTCGTTCAGCCGCTCGGTACGGCGCAGGGCGGCGGCGGTGGCGCCGTCGGTGCCCGGGGCGCGTCCGAGGCCGAGGTCGACGCGGCCGGGGGCCATGGCCTCCAGCGTGCCGAACTGCTCCGCGATGGCCAGCGGGGCGTGGTTGGGCAGCATCACGCCGCCGGAGCCGAGGCGGATGCGGTCGGTGTGGGCGGCGAGGTGGGCGAGGATCACGGCGGGCGACGAGGAGGCCACGCCCGGCATGGAGTGGTGTTCGGCGACCCAGTAGCGGTGGAAGCCGCGGGACTCCGCGAGGCGGGAGAGGTCGACGCTGGTGCGCAGGGCGTCGGAGGCGGTGTGGCCCGCTCCCACCGTGACCAGGTCCAGTACCGAGAGGGGGACGGGGGCGCCGCCCTGTGCCGTGCCTCGGATCTCGTCCACCGGGTTGCCTCCTGTGTTGTGCGGCGCGTCTCCGTCGGCAGTAACAGGAGGCAGTCCCCGGTTATTCCCGAGCGGCGGGGCGATTCCCGGCCCGCCGCCCGGCGCGCCCGTCACACCTGGACGACCGGCTCCTTGGTGAACAGCGACCCGAGGGCCGGTGCGTGCACCCGGCGGTCCACCAGGCGCAGCGCCTCCCACATCGTGACCTGGTTCGCCGTGAGGACCGGCTTGATCAGTCCCTTCTCCAGCTCCGTGAGATACGCGGCGGTGTGCAGGGCGGTGTCGGGAAGCAGCACCGCGTGGGCGTCGGCGTGGTCGCCCGCGCGGGCCAGCGCCAGCACCTCCTCCGCGCCCCAGGTGCTCACCTCGTCCGGGGCGGCGCCCGCGCCGTGCACCGACACCACCTCCACGCCCGCCGCCCGCAGGAACCCGGCGAACAGCTCCGCCACGTCGGCCGGGTACGTCGCCGCGACCGCCACGCGCCGCACGCCGATCTCGCGCACCGCGTGCACGAAGGCGAAGGAGGTGGAGGACGCCGGCATCCCGGCGGCGAGCGCGAGGGCGCGTACCTGTTCCTGGGCGCCCTCCCAGCCGTGGACGAAGCTGCCGCTGGTGCACGCCCACACCACGGCCTCGGCGCCCGCGAGCCGCAGCTCCTCGACACCTGCCGCGAGCCGCCGCGGTACGCCGTCCTCCGGGCGCTCGGCCGCACCCGTGAGGACCCCCCTCGTCAGCGCCTGCATCAGGCGTGCTTCCTCGACGTCGTCGGTGTGCACGAGCTCCGCCCGGATGTCGCTGCCCAGCAACTGTTCCATGCGCGGAAATTCGTCCTCGGCGTAGTGGCCCGGGTAGAGGAATCCGAGTGCGGTCATGCCCAACCTTCCTGTTCTTCCGGCAGTGCGGGTCCCGGTGTGCCGCCTCCTTCGGCAGAGTCCGAGACGGACCCATGGCTCGGGTACCCAGGTGACGCGGGGCCGTGCCCTTCCTCACCTGGTTGGCCGAAGCCGGTTGGCACACGGGGCGCGGGCCACCCGCTGCCCTCGGGTGCCGGAGGGACCGGTGGACGGGGGTACCGGCAGGGGCCTTACGGCCGTGTTGACGGCGCCGATGCCGGGTGCGAGTGTGGTCAATCCGCGCATGTCGGATGCCCGGCCGGCCGCTCGGGCGGCCACCGCCGAAGGGAGAAACGGTTCCCGCATGACCGCTCCCCCGCCCGGCCCCACCGTGCTGGTGCTGGACGCCGAACCGCTTCCCCGGCTGGGCCGGCTCACCGGGCGGGCTCGGATCATGCACGCGGACGCCTCCACGCTGGCCGAACGGCTGCCGTACGCCGACGTCCTCCTGGTATGGGACTTCCCCACGGACGCGGTGCGCGAGGCCTGGCCCGGTGAGGGCCCGCGACCGCGCTGGGTGCACACGGCGAGCACGGGCGTGGACCATCTGATGTGCCCCGAGCTCACCGCGTCCGACACCGTGGTGACGAACGCGCGCGGCATCTTCGAGCAGCCGGTGGCCGAGTACGTGGCCGGGCTCGTCCTCGCGATGGCCAAAAACCTGCCGGGCACCTGGGACCTGCGACGGGAGCGGGAGTGGCGGCCGCGCGAGGTGACGCGGGTCGCGGGCACGCGCGCGTGCGTGGTCGGTTCCGGACCGGTCGGGCGCGCGATAGCCCGTACGCTCAAGTCTCTCGACGTCACGGCGTCGATCGTGGGCCGCGTCCCGCTCACCGGCATCCACGGTCCGGCCGACCTCGACCGGCTGATCGCCCGCGCCGACTGGGTGATCGCGGCGGCGCCGCTCACCGACCGGACCTACGGCATGTTCGGCACCCGCCGCTTCGGCGTGATGCAGCCCTCGGCCCGGTTCATCAACGTCGCCCATGGCGCGCTGGTGGATGAGGAGGCGCTCGTCGGGGCGCTGTCCAAGCGGTGGATAGCGGGAGCGGCCCTGGACGTCCTGCAGCATGAACCGCTCACCCCGGACAGCCCGTTGTGGCAGGTCCCGGGCCTGCTGCTGTCCCCCCGCATGGCCGGGAACACGGTCGGCCGGCACGACGAACTCAGCCGCCAGTTCGTCGAGTTGTACGACCGCTGGGAAGCCGGCAAACCACTGCCGAACGTGGTCGACAAGCGACGCGGCTACGTCCCCGGATACTGAGCCCCCAGGGCCCGTCCGCAGGGGCGCGCGCCCGAACCCGCCACGTCCCGCAAAGGCCGTGTAGAAAAAACGGCCTGAATACCTCGCCTGGTCCCGGGTAGCCGCGCGCCCATGGCCGCACCACGGACTGATCACATAAGGAAACCCACCACCAACAGACGGTCGCTGCTCGCCGGTCTCGCCGCGATCGGCGCGCTGGGTGCCGTCGGCTGCAGCCGTGTGGCCGAGGCGTCGGGCGGCGGCGGGGAGCTGCTCGGCCGGCTCAGGGCCCAGGGCGTCGTCCGCCTCGGTATCGCAGGCGAGATCCCCTTCGGCTACATCGACAAGAACGGCAAGCTCACCGGCGAGGCCCCGGAACTGGCCAGGGCCGTCTTCAAACGCCTCGGGGTCGACCGGGTGCAGCCCGTGCCGACCGAGTTCGGCTCCCTCATACCCGGGCTCAACTCGCAGCAGTTCGACGTCGTCTCCGCCGGGATGTACATCACTCCGGACCGCTGCCAACAGGTTGTCTTCGCCGACCCCGACTACCAGATGCTCGACTCCTTCATCGTGCGCAAGGGCAATCCGAAGGGTTTGCACACCTACCGGGACGTCGTCGAGAAGCAGGCGAAACTCGCCACCGGGTCGGGCTACGCGCAGATCCAGTACGCGGTCGAGGCCGGCTACCGGGAGAGCGACCTCCTCATCGTCCCCGACCAGGTCGCGGGCCTGAACGCGGTGGAGGCCGGCCGCGTCGACGTCTTCGCCGGAACCGCCCTGACCATCCGTGAGGTCGTGAAGAAGTCCCGTACCACGGAGGGCACCAAGCCCTTCGCGCCCCTGGTGAAGGGCAAGCCGCACGTCGACGGCGGCGCCTTCGCCTTCCGGCGCACCGAGACCGCGCTGCGGGACGCCTTCAACGCCGAGCTGAAGAAGATGAGGGCGAGCGGCGAGCTCTTCCGCATCCTGCGGCCGTTCGGCTTCACCCGGGCCGAGATGACCGACATGACCGCGAAGGAGCTGTGCCGCGGATGACCACGGGCCTGTGGGAACTCGTACTGAAAGGCGTCTGGACCACGCTCCAGCTCCTCGTGCTCAGCGCGCTGCTCGCGACGGCCCTCTCCTTCGCCGTCGGCATCGCGCGCACGCATCGCCGGTGGATCGTCCGCTTCCTCGCCGGCTTCTACACCGAGGTGTTCCGCGGCACCTCCGCCCTGATCATGATCTTCTGGGTGTTCTTCGTGCTGCCGCTCGCCTTCGGCTGGCAGCTGGTGCCGATGTGGGCGGGCAGCCTCGCGCTGGGACTGACCTACGGGGCCTACGGCGCCGAGATCGTGCGCGGCGCCCTGAACTCCGTCGACCCGGCGCAGCGTGAGGGCGGGATCGCGCTGAGCTTCACCCCCTGGCAGCGGATGCGCAAGATCCTGCTGCCGCAGGCGGTCCCGGAGACGATCCCGTCGTTCTGCAACCTGCTGGTGGAGCTGCTCAAGGGCACCGCGCTGGTCTCCGTGATGGGCATGGGCGATCTGGCGTTCAGCGGCAACCTGGTGCGGCTCGCGCTCCAGGAGAGCGCCCAGATCTACGCCTACGTACTGATCATCTATTTCGTGATCGCCTTCCTGCTCACCCGGCTGATGCGGCGCCTGGAGCGCCGGCTCAGGGCCAGGGTGGGGAGGGCGCCGCAGCCGGTCGTCTCCGCCCCGCTGCCCGTCGGAGGTGGTGTTTCGTGACCTGGGACTGGGGCGCCGTCCGCGCCTTCATGCCGCACTTCTGGGACGGCCTGCTCGTCACCCTCCAGGCGCTGGCCCTCGGCTCGCTGATCTCGTTCGCCCTCGGCCTGGTGTGGGCGCTGCTGATGCGCACACCGACCCCGTGGGTGCGCTGGCCGGTGGGGGCCGTGACCGAGTTCATCCGTGACACCCCGCTGCTGGTGCAGTTGTTCTTCCTCTTCTACGTGCTGCCCGAGTGGGGGCTCGCCTTCTCCGCGCTGATCACCGGTGTCGTCGCGATCGGCCTGCACTACTCGACGTACACGATGCAGGTCTACCGGGCCGGTATCGACGCCGTGCCCGCCGGTCAGTGGGAGGCCGCCACCGCGCTGAGCCTGCCGCCGCGGCGCACCTGGACGGCCGTGATCCTGCCGCAGGCGATCCGCCGGGTCGTGCCGGCGCTCGGCAACTACGTGATCGCGATGCTCAAGGACACGCCGATGCTGATGACGATCACCGTCCTCGACATGCTCGGCCAGGCGCGGCTCTTCTCCCAGCAGCACTTCCAGTTCACCGAGCCGCTCACCGTCATCGGTGTGGCCTTCGTCCTGATCTCCTACCCCGCCTCCCTCCTCCTGCGAGCCCTGGAGCGACGTCTTGTCCGCTGACACCCCCCTGATGAAGGAATCCGACGCCCACACCCGTCCGCCGGCGGCCACCGGCGAGCTGATCCGCTTCGAGAACGTCACCAAGCGCTTCGGCGACCACACCGTCCTCGACGGACTCGACTTCTCGGTGGAAGCGGGCAGGCACGTCACGCTGATCGGCCCCTCCGGCTCCGGGAAGACCACGATCCTGCGGCTGCTGATGACGCTGGACAAGCCCGACGAGGGCACGATCACGGTCGGCGGTCAGCAGTTGTTCCCGGCCGGTGAGAAGGAGGTCCGGGAGATCCGCAAGAACATCGGGATGGTCTTCCAGCAGTTCAACCTGTTCCCGAACATGAAGGTGCTGCGGAACGTCACCGAAGCCCCGGTCACCGTGCTCGGCCTGTCCAAGGACGAGGCCGAGCAGCGGGCGCGTGAGCTGCTGGACCTCGTGGGGCTCGGCGACCACCTCGACAAGTATCCGAGCCAGCTCTCCGGGGGCCAGCAGCAGCGGGTGGCGATAGCCCGGGCGCTGGCGATGCGCCCGCAGGTGCTGCTGCTCGACGAGGTGACGTCGGCGCTCGACCCGGAGCTGGTCGCCGGGGTCCTCGACGTCCTCCGTGACATCGCCCGCAGCACGGACATCACCATGCTGTGCGTGACCCACGAGATGAGCTTCGCGCGCGACATCTCGGACCGTGTCCTGATGTTCGACTCCGGCCAGGTCGTCGAGGCGGGTGCCCCGGAGAAGATCTTCAGCGCTCCCGAGCACACGCGCACGCGGGAATTCCTCAGCGCCGTGCTGTGACTACGCAAGGTGAGCGCGGCGATCCGGCGCGGCCCGGTGACCGGGCATGACCTTGGCATATGCCGAAGTGGCGCGTTCCTGATGAGCGGGCCGGACCGGGCACAAAGTTCGTCAACACCCGCTCTTCGGCAAGCCCTTGAGCCTTATCGTGGAGAAGCCAAGCTGTCCCGAGAACGGCCCGAAAAGCGCAGGGGGAGATCGTGGCGCTGACGCATGAGCCGACCGTCCCGTACCACTCGGCCCAGGACGCGCTGCGCGTCCTCGAGACGGTGGCCCGGCACTCCGGCGGCGTCACCGACGCCGTACTGGCCCGCCGGACCGGCCTCGGCACCGAGCGGCTGGCCTCTCTCCTGCGGATGCTCCGCCGGGAGGGGTACGTCGAGGAGACCGCCGACGGCGCGTACGTCTCCGGCGCCGCCCTCAGCCGGCTCGGCTCCGCGCGGGGCCATGAGGAGGCGCTGCGGGAGAAGCTCCAGCAGACCCTCGACCGGCTGCGCGACTCGGTGGGCGCGGCGGTCTACATCAGCCGGTACATCGACGGGGAGGTGTGGGTCACCCAGTGCGCGCAGGGCCCGGCGACGCCCGCGGTGCACGAATGGGTGGACTTCCGTTCCTCCGCACACGCGAGCGCGGTCGGCAAGAGCCTGCTCGGGCAGCTCGACGTCAACGGCCGGCGGGACCACCTCGCCCGGCACAAGATGGCCCGGCTCACCTCGCGGACGATCACCAGCGAGAAGGTGCTGCTGTCCCGCCTGGACGCCCACCCTCCGACCGTCCCGGTGCTCGACCTCCAGGAGTACGCGGTGGGCACGGTGTGCGCGGCCGTTCCGATCACCGCGGGCTCCTCGGTCGGCTGCCTGGCCCTGTCCCTGCCGGTGGAGCACGCGCACCGGCTGCGGCAGGCGGCGGACCGGCTGAACAAGGGGGCGGCCCCGGTCCTGCTCTCCCTCGCGATCTGAGGGTGTCACGACCACCCGCCGGGACCAGGTAGTATTTCTTTTGTCGCCGGACGCGAGAGCGAAGAGCGACAGAGTCTGCGCCGCTAGCTCAGTTGGTTAGAGCAGCTGACTCTTAATCAGCGGGTCCGGGGTTCGAGTCCCTGGCGGCGCACGATGGCGATGGCGAGTCGTGTTCGCGGAAAGCGCGAACCGGCTCGCCATCGCCGTATCCGCGCGGCTGCGCCGCGCGCGGTGGGGGCTTCGCCCTACGGCATGGTCGCGAGCGCGTCGTCCGTCGCGAAGGCGTGGTACGTCACCATGAAGCCGACACAGAAGGCGACGATCACCGCGAGGAAGAGGAGGATGCCGACCGTCCCCGCCAGGGCCTTGCCCGGAGCCGGGGAGTGGGCGGTGGCGCGTTCGGGGTGGGCCTGCGTGTAGTGGACGGGAACGATATCGCCCTCCAGCGTCGTCGCGGGGCCGTTCGACTCCTCGAAGCGGACGGTGCTGCCCTCGCGGGTGGTGAACTCGTAGACGTGATGCAGCGTCGTGGTGACGGACGTGTCACCGCCGCGACCGGTCGTCGTGTACGTCCGCAGACAGCGCGCCTCGGCGGTCAGGCCGCTGTTCCAGTTGCTCCGCAGCTGCAGCGAGCGGCGGACCACCGTCGCCGCCATGGCCAGTGCCCCGGCCATGATCAGGCCCGGCAGCGCGTAGAAAAAGAAGTCCATGGTTCCCCCGAGTCCGGTACGACTCCACGCACGCCGTCATGGTCATGCCGACGTGCGTGGAACGTACCCGCCCGGATCGCCGTGCTCCCTCAAGCGGAGCTCAGAACCCGTCCCCGGGACGGACTCGGGGCGGGGAGGTGCTCAGAACGTGACGTCCGCGCACGAGTAGAACGCGTTGCCCGTGTCCGCGATCGTCCACACCCCGAGGATCAGGTGGTGCCCGCTCAGCCCGCTCGGCAAGGTTCCGGTGTGGGTGAGCGTGGACGGCGGGCGCTGACCGTTGTACGGGACCGTCAGGAACGGGGTGGTGTTCAGGTCGGCCCTGGTCAAGGCATGGTTCTGGTTCCAGCCCGGCTTCGTGACGTAGTACTTGAAGTCGGTCGTGGCGTGCGAGGCGGTGAACTGCCAGCGGAAGGTGTAACTCTGCCCGCCGCGCACCTGGGTCGTCGGCCACGCCGTGCCCGAGGGTGTCCTGGGCTGATCGAGCGCGCCGAAGTTGGTGTGGTTCGCCGAACAGATCCGTCCGTCGGCGGGCCCTGCCGCAGGGAAGCCCTTCGGGCCCTCGACGCTCTGCGGCTCCCACTGGATGTCGCCGCAGCCGGTGACGATGCCGCCGTTCGCGCACATCTTCTGCCGGCTGAGCGGCTGGTCGGTGTAGCCGTGGGCGCTGGCACCACCGCTGGAGAGCACGAACGTGCCCGCGGTGGCGAGGCCGACCACGGCCGCGTACCACTTTGCCTTCCTGGTCGTACGTATGCGCATGCTGCCGCTCCTGAAGGATGTGGGGAGTTCCTCGAGCCGTGCGCGCGCCATTCAGGTCTAGACCAAGTCCCAGATTATGACCGGGAGTTGAACATGTCCACACCAATCGCATGCCGTCTTCAGCCCGGACCTCATCCCCCGTCGGACGTGCGCCCCGTGTAGAAGGCGACCGTCAGATCCTTCACCAGCGCCTTGCGCTCGTAGTCGTCGAGTTCGACCAGGCCGCGCATGGTCAGCCGGGTCACCGTGTCCTCGACCGAGTCCACGACCGTGCTGAGCACCGTGTCCCGGTGCTCGGCGTCGAGCGCGGCGATACGGCGGCGCTGGAGCCGCTCGGCGACCTCCGGCGCGTACTCGATCCTGGTCGGCTGCGCCGCGAACACCTCCAGCCCGGCCGGCTCCGCGTCCGCCGCCACCAGCCGGGTCAGCGCGTCACCGATCGCCTCGACGTCGCGCAGGGTCACCACGTCCCTCGTGGCGGACGCGTCGGCCGGCACCTGCGGCACCACCCGCGCCAACGCCGACTCCACGCACTCCCGCAGATAGGTCTGGTGGTCGTCGATCCCGAGCACCGCGCGCGCGGTGTCCCTGACCCGCCAGGTCACCAGCACGACCACCCGCAACGCGACCCCGTTGGCGTCCACCGCGGGGATCGGCTCGCTGCGCCAGTGCCGCAGCCGCACATCGGCCCGGTGGCGCACCACCAGCGGGTTCACCCACATCAGTCCGGTGCGGCGAGCGGTGCCACGGTAGCGGCCGAACACGCCGAGCACCCAGGCATACCCGGTGCGCCCCCGCATGAGCCCGCTGAAGCCGAGCATGCCGAGCGCCCCCGCTCCGGCGTACGCGGCCAACTGCGCGGGCCCGATCCCCGTGCCCGCGCTCGCCGGAAGCTCCAGTACCCGCATCGCCACCGGCGACAGGACACCCGCCCACCACGAGACGACCCCGCAGCCGCACAGCCCACCGAGCCCGGCCAGCACGCCCACCGAACCGGGCAGCACCCGGGCCGGCCGCTCGACCAGTTCGGGATCGGCGACCGGCGACCGCCGCACCGGCTGGGCGGGCTCGCTCACACACGGCTGCTCACCGGTGCCGCGCCGGCGTCCCACCACGGTCGGGGCGAGCGGCAGGGACCCCGGTTGGGAAGCGTCCCGGAACAGCAGGTGGACCGGGATCTCGGTGGTCGACTCGCCGTGGATGAGCCGGGCGGACGAGGTGCCGGTGTCCTGTGGTGCCCGCTCGGGCTCCGGGGACGGCGATGACGTCGTACTCATACGTGCCTCCACCCTCCGCGCCAGGAGGTGTCGTGCCGGAATGCGTCGGACAGGGGGCCGGGAGACCGGGCCGGGATACAACGGGAGATAAGGGGTCACCGGGTCGAGAACAGCCGCCGCCAGGTCTCCGGCCCCGGGTAGCCGTCGGCCGCGCTGCCGCGCCAGCCCTGGGCACGCTGGAAGGCCTCGACATTGCGCCGGTCCGCCTCGCCCCACCGCGGCCCCGGCCCGGCGGCGTAGTGCCTGCCGAACCCCTTCTCGGTCAGCTGCCGTCCCAGCTGCGCGACATGGGGACCGGTGGCGCCCGGCCGGAAGGCACCCCGGCCCGGGTAGGCGGGCATCCCGGACGGGGAGGCGCCCGCGGGTGTCCTCGAGAGAGCCCCCGGCGAGGCCGCCGAAGGACCGCCGAGTGAGGCCCTGGGGGGAAGGGACCGGCCGCGCGCGGCGAGCAGGCCGCCGAGCTCGGCGACGTAGGTGTTGCCGGGGCCCTTGCCGACGGAGGCGAGACCCGGGATGCCGACCGTCGGCACGGGTGCGCCGCCCGCCGGGAGCGGGGCGTTCTCGCCCTCGGTGGCGGCCTTGCCGTCCGATACGCCCTTGTAGCGGTACGGCACATAGCGGCTGGAGTTGGACGAGTAGGCGTAGGGGGTGGTCTTGCGGCGGGCGCGCGGCGGGGTCTCCTCGTAGGCCGTGTACCTCCGGTGCGTGTAGTCGGTCCAGCCGCCGAAGATGACGACGTGCGACCCCTTCTCCGGATTGTCGACGTTGTGGAAGAGGAGGATGTCACCGGGTTGCAGCTCCTCCTTGGAGATGCGGACGCCGAACTGGTCGAGGCTGCCCGTCCACTCGTTGCTGCCGAGGTTCCAGGCCATGGAGACGAAGCCGGAGCAGTCCTGCCGATAGCCGTCCGACCAGTAGTCGTCCATGCTGTACGGGACCTTGGCCGCGACCCACTTCTTGGCCCGGTTGATGATCTGGGCCCGGGTCGTCGCGGGCGTCATCACCCCGTTCGGCATCACGCCGGAGCCGTGCAGCGGTGATGTGCGGCCCTGCGGGGTGGCCGGTGGCTCCTCGCTCGTGGGAATGATCGGCCAGGGGTTGCCGTGGGTGGCCGCGACGGCCGGAACCGCCTGGCCCGGGCCGACGAGCACCGCGCCCGCGGCGGCGGCCAGCACGAGGGCCCTTCGGGCCGCCGGGCGCAGCGCCGGCTCACTGGGGCGGGAAGGGTGGACGGCACGGCGTTCGCGTGCGCATCCGGGGCAGTCGCAGTCGCTTGTGGGATCGATTTCCTCGAATGCCGGAGTCTTCATGCGATTCCCCTCACACTCCCTGGCCGCACCCTGGTGATTTGTCCTATTTATGTAAATGTGTCAGCTTTCCAACTGTCCAGTCGCCTCGCCTGGTGACGCCCCGAAAGATGCACGGGAGCCCGTCACTCGGGGGTACGGGGAGCCCGGACCCTGGCCCGGACCGGCCGGCCCGGTCGGGAGCACCCTTCCGGATCGGGTAGAGTTCCCGGGTCAGCAGGCGCCGCTAGCTCAGTTGGTTAGAGCAGCTGACTCTTAATCAGCGGGTCCGGGGTTCGAGTCCCTGGCGGCGCACGACCGGAAGGGCCCCTCGCCACGGCGAGGGGCCCTTCCGTATGCGCTCGTACCACCGCCGGCTGCCCCCTGGCGAGGTACTGCCGACCGAGCCCGAGCCGATGGCACTGCTCGGCGCCGGCCGGAACTCCGTGCGCGAGGCCCTGAAGGCACTCCAGGCGGTGGGCATCGTGGAGATCCGCCAGGGCTTCGGCACCTACGTCGGTCCGATGTCACTGGCCCCGATGATCGAGGGCCTCGCCTTTCGCACGGTCGCCGGACACCACCGGGGCGGGGAAAGGCGCGGCCGAGGGTCGAAGTCCCCTTGCCTCCGCGCACTTGGGGGTGCCCTCCATCAGGGGGGCACCCCCAAGTCGTGCAGCGGGCGGGTTGCGCTTGCCGACCGTCCGGGACGAGAGAGGCGGCCTCTCAGTCGCGTGACACCAGCCGCAGACGGCCGGCCAGGCCAGGCACGTCGGTCCTCAGCGTGTCACGCCCGTCAGATACGCCGACACCACCACGTTCGCGGTGTAGGTACGGCTAGCACGGTCGAAGGTGCCGCCGCAGGTGATCAGCCGCAGCTCCGCCCGGCCCGGCTGCCGTGTCCCGTACGCCTGGTGGGCGTCGAACCGGTCCCGGGCGAGGACCTGGACGCCCTCGACGGTGAACTCGGCGACCCGGCCGTCGGCGCGCACCACCCGTATCTTGGCGCCCTGCCGCAGACTGCTCAGCCGGTAGAAGACGGCGGGCCCGGTCTCGGTGTCGACGTGCCCGACGAACAGCGCCGTCCCGAGGGCCCCGGGCGTCACTCCTGCCCCGTACCACCCGGCCACGCCCGGCTGGTCGAAGGGCGGCGGGTCGATCGCGCCCTGCGCATCCAGGCCTCGCGCCACGACCGGGGCCTGCACCTCCAGGGCGGGGATGTCGACGCGCAGCGGCGCCGCCCTCCCCACCGGCTCGACCGGGGGTGGCAGTTCGGTGTCCGGGGGACGGCCGGCGGCGGCCATGTCCCCGGTCGTCGGCGCGGAGACGCCCGGGTGCACATCGGTGGCCTCGCGCCCCCACATCCACAGGCCGAGCAGCAGGACCACCCAGGCGACGCCCATCAGCAGACGGCCGGTGCCGGTGGAACGTTCATATCCGGACACGGTTCACTCCTTGCCACGGCCCCGGCGGATGCTCCG
The DNA here is from genome assembly GCF_040643755.1 of Streptomyces sp. NPDC047079. NCBI lineage: Bacteria > Bacillati > Actinomycetota > Actinomycetes > Kitasatosporales > Streptomycetaceae > Streptomyces > Streptomyces sp. NPDC047079. The sequence goes on along the minus strand of NZ_JBEYUZ010000001.1, from coordinate 185,915 downwards.
CGCGATGACCACCACGGCGGCGACGCTCACGAGAGCGAGTCCGATGATCGCCTGCCGCGCGTCCGGTCCGGCGTTGCGGGCGTCGTCGGACGACAGACGCGCGGTGGCGCCGCCGCCCGCGTGCACGGGCGCGACCGGCGAGGAGGGCGCGGCCGGTACGGCGGTGGCGCGGGCGGCGGGGGACGCCGGGCCGCTGGCAGCGGAGGAGCGGGAGGCACGAGGGGAGGCGGAGGCGCTCGGGGAGGCCGGGCCGGGCGGGGCGGTGGTCGGGGTGGACGGTGTCGGTCCACCGACGGTGAGTACGCCCTTGACCTCCCGGCCGTCGCAGCCGACCGTGACCGTGTACAGGCCCGGACGCGCCGTGGAGCGGACCCGGGTGCCGCCGGTCAGCATCCCGTCCCTCCCGACGAGCCGCGCGTCGGCGACGAACGCGTCGGACGCGGCGCTGCCGGTCGCACCGGCGCAGCCCCGCGCGGACAGCCGGACGTCGGTGCCGGGCGCGGGGGCCGCGGGGGTCAGGAAGACGCCCTGCGCGTCCGCCGCGGATGCCGTGGGCGCGAGGACGGCCGCGACAACGGCCCCCGCACACAGAGTGAGCCGTAGTGAACCCATCGTGAACCTCCCGATACCAGGAGGCTCACATCTCCGACACTCCGGCGCATCCGGACGGGACCCTCGGCTACTCCGTACGGGGGGGCGGGCCAGGGCCGTACGGGCCCCTGGGCCGCCCGCCCGCGCCCGGCCGCCGGGCTCCGGCCGGGGGTGTCAGACGAGGTCGACGACGTCCGCGATGGAGTTCACCACGTGGGAGGGCCGGTAGGGGTACAGGTCGATGTCCTCCGGCGTGGTCAGCCCGGTGAGCACCAGGAACGTCTGCATCCCGGCCTCCATGCCGGCCAGCACATCGGTGTCCATCCGGTCGCCGATCATCGCGCTGGTCTCCGAGTGCGCCCCCAGCGTGTTCAGTCCGGTCCGCATCATCAGCGGGTTCGGCTTGCCCGCGAAGTACGGCTTCTTGCCGGTCGCCTTGGTGATCAGCGCGGCGACCGCGCCCGTGGCGGGCAGCGGCCCCTCGGGGGACGGGCCGGTCTCGTCGGGGTTGGTGCAGATGAAACGGGCCCCGGCCCGGATCAGCCGGACCGCCTTGGTCATGGCCTCGAAGGAGTATGTGCGGGTCTCGCCGAGGACGACGTAGTCGGGCTCTTGGTCGGTCAGGATGTAGCCGATGTCGTGGAGTGCCGTGGTCAGCCCGGCCTCGCCGATGACGTACGCCGAGCCGCCGGGCCGCTGGTCGCCCAGGAACTGGGCGGTCGCCAGCGCCGAGGTCCAGATGTTCTCCACCGGCACGTCCAGACCCATACGGCTCAGCCGGGCGTGCAGATCGCGCGGAGTGTAGATGGAGTTGTTGGTGAGCACGAGGAAGGGCTTGCCGGACTCACGCAGCCTCTTCAGGAAGGCATCGGCACCGGGGATCGGAACGCCCTCGTGGATGAGCACACCGTCCATGTCGGTGAGCCACGACTCGATGGGCCTGCGCTCTGCCATGTGCGATCTCCTGCCGTACGTCGCTGCGTGAGTCCAGCCTAGCGATCAGCTGTTCGTGGCGGATTTCCAGTCTTCGCCGGGCGAGTTCGGCCAGCATTCCGGAGCGCAGCCGGGCGTCCAGCGCGGACAGCGGCTCGTCCAGGAGGAGCACACCGGGGCGTACGGCGAGCGCCCGGGCGATCGCGACCCGCTGCTGCTGGCCGCCGGACAGCTCGCGCGGATACCGGCGCCCGTACTCCCCCATCCCGGTCATCTCCAGCGCTTCGGCGACCCGTGCGGGGATCTCGCGCCGGGGCACCTTGCGCGCCCTGAGCCCGAAGGCCACGTTGTCCGCCACCCGCATGTGCGGAAAGAGCGCGTACTGCTGGACGACCATCCCTATGCCGCGCTGGTGCGGGGCCAGCCCGGTGACGTCGCGTTCGCCGACGAACACCCGTCCGGAGGCCGGGCGTACGAACCCGGCGACGGCCCGCAGCGCGGTCGTCTTCCCGGAACCGGAGGGCCCGAGCAGCGCCATCACCTCGCCGGGTTCGACGCTGAGGTCGAGCGCGTCCAGGACGGTGGTCCCGTCGTACGCGACCGACACCCGGTCGAAGCGGATGCCGGTCATGCGGGGTCGACCCCCCTCACGAGCGCGGGGAGTTCGACCACGGAGCCGAGCACATGGGTGGCCCCGGCGGTGCGCAGCGCCGCTTCCTGGTGGGCGCCGGTGAGCACCCCGCCCACCAGGCCCGCCCCGGCGCGCACCCCGCTGAGCATGTCGTAGGAGGTGTCGCCGACGACCGCGACCTGGCGTACGTCGTCGGCGGCGCCGGTGCGCAGGAAGGCCGTCAGCACCATGTCCGGGTAGGGGCGCCCCCGGCCTCCCGCGTCCGCCGGGCACAGGGTGAGCGGGACCAGCTCCCGCCAGCCGAGGGTGTCGAGGATCGCGTCCTGGGTGACGCGGGCGAACCCGGTGGTGAGCACGACCGTCCGCCCGTCGGCCCGGAGTTCCTCGACGGCCGCCCGGGCCCCGGGGATCTCGGTGACGTGTCCGCCGTCGACCAGTTCGGCGTAGGCCTTCTCGAACGCGGAGTTGGCGCGCTCGGCGAGGCTCTCCTCGCCGAACAGGTGCCGGAAGACGGAGATCTTGGACTCGCCCATGGTGGCCCGTACATAGGCCAGCTTCTCGGCGTGGTCGGCGGAGCCGGGCTCCACGCCCAGTTCGGCGGCGGCCGCGGCGAAGGCCCGCTCGACGAGCCCGCCGTCGGCGACGGTGGTCCCGGCCATGTCGAGCACGAGGAGACGTATGTCGGTCATCAGGTGATTCACCAGCCCAGTTCGTTCGCGGTCTTCTCGGCGATCGCGGGTGCGCAGGTCATGCCGCGCCCGCCGGGCCCGGTGACCAGCCACGCTCCCTCGCCCACCTGCTGCCGGTGCACGACGCGCCGGGTGTCGGTGCACTGCGCGTACACCCCGGCCCAGCGACGGCGGATTCTCGGCAGCGGCCGGCCGAGGAATCCCTCGACGACCTCCGCCAGATGCTCGTAGGGGTCCTCGAGCGTGTCGAAGGCGAACGGGTGCTCGTACTCGTGGGTGTCGCCGATGGTCAGCCCGCCGTCCGCGCGCTGCACCATCAGCAGCTGCATCCGGTGCGCGGCCGCGACCGGGGCCTGCGGCTGCCCGGCTTCCAGGTGGTCGAGGGCCTGCCCGCCGTAGGCCGGGTAGTAGCGGAAGCTGTCGGCGTCGGCGACCGAGGTGGGCAGGGGTTCGCCGAGCGGGTCGGTCTGCATCATCTGGAGCCGTACGCGGCGCACGGGCAGATCGGGGGCGAGCTCCCTCACCAGTCCGCCGAGCCAGGCGCCCGTGCACAGCACGACCGCGTCCGCGCGGTGCACGTCGCCGTGGTCGTCGCGGACCGTGCCGGGCCCGGTGACCTCGCGGACCTCGCGTCCGGGCAGGAAGGTGTAGTTCGGGGACTTCGACAGCTGTTCGCGCAGGGCGAGCTGGGCGGTGCGGGGCTCGACGGCCGCGTCCCGTTCGCAGTACAGGGCGGACTCGTACGTACCGCGCAGGGCGGGGTTCACCGCGCGCGCCTCGGCCGCGGTGAGCAGCTTGTAGCCGCGGGCGGCCGCGTCCGGCCTGGCCAGGGCGGCCTCGGCGACGGCCCGTTCGAGGTCGTTGCGGACGGGTGTCAGCGACCCGTTGGCGCGGAAGCCCAGCGCCGGCACGAGGGCGCCGATCCGCTCCCAGAGCTCCCGTGCCCGCAGGGCGGTCCCCAGCTCCTCGCCGCCCGCGCGGCCGCTCACCCAGATCTGCCCGAAGTTGCGCAGCGAGGCGCCCCGGGCCTCGGCCTCCCGTTCGATCTGTACGACCTCATGGCCGCGTTCCACCGCTTGCCAGGCGTGCATGGTGCCCACCACGCCGCCTCCGACGACTGTCACTCTCACAACGGCCACGCTCCTTGGGACGGGGAAACCGGAAGGATCCGGTCGGCATCCAGATCGTGAACCGCCCTTCAGGTTTGGGCTAGACCCGTTATCTTTCCGTTATGAAAAGGGCTGGACCCGAAGGCCCGCCGTCGCCCTTCTCAGCCGCCCAGACGGGTGGTGAAGGAGAACCGGTCCCCCCGGAACAGCGTCCGCACCCGCTCCAGCGGCCGCCCCTCCATGTCCCGCGAGACACGGTGGATCAGCAGCATCGGCAGCGCCGGCGGCGTACCGATGAGCAGGGCCTCCCGCGGGGTGGCGAGCACGGTCTCGATGCGCTCGTCCGCGTCCCCGAAAGCGATGCCCTGCTCATGGAGGTAGCCGTAGAAGGAGGAGTCGGGGTCGAAGTCGGTGTCGAGCCGCGGGACCCGCGCCACCGCCACATAGGTGCTCTCCAGACCGACCCGCTCGTCGTCGGCGAGGAGCAGGCGCTCCATGTGCCAGACCGGTTCACCGCGGGTGAGACCGGTCTCGGCGGCCAGGGCGTCGTTGCAGGGGAAGCGGTCCAGGGTGGTGAGGCTTCGGCCCGGGGTCCGGCCCTGTCTGCGCACACCCTCGGTGTAGCTGGCCAGGGACAGCGGCTGCTCCAGCTTGGGTCCGGCGACCACCGTGCCCCGCCCCTGCCGGCGCAGCCTGCCCTCCAGGAGCAGGTCGCGCAGCGCCTGCCGCACGGTCTCGCGGGCCACGTCGTAGCGGTCGGACAGGTCGCGTTCGGTGGGCAGCAGCCCGCCCTCGCCCAACTCCGCCACGAGCGCGGCGATTTGCGCCTTCACCGCGTAGTACTTGGGAATGCGGCCGTGCTCGGGAACGCCGGAGCGGACGGGGGCGCCGGGGTCCTGGTCGTTCGGGTAGTCCACGGGCAGATCGTCGCAGACCGGACCCAGGGCCCCGGAAGGCGGGCGGCGGGCGGGCTGTGTCAGTGGCGTCTGCGGGCCATCACGAGGGACCCTCCGGCGACGAGCAGGCCGACCGCGGCCATCGCCAGCCCGCCGACGAACTTGACGAGGTCGCGCGACGGTTGCGGCGTGGCGACGGCCAGCGCCTCGGCGGTGGGCGCCGGACGCGAGGAAGGGGACTTGGCCGCCGTCCCATTCAGCGCCGGCGAGTGCCCCTTGTCCGACTGCTCCGCATCCTCGCCCGGAGCGGCCGCCTTGTCCGGCTCCTCGGCAGCCTTGCCCGGCTTCTCGGCAGCCTTGCCCGACGGCGACGCGTCCTTGCCCGGTTCGGACGCCTTGCCGGACGGGGACGCGGCCTTGCCGGACGGGGACGCGGCCTTGTCCGGCTTCTCGGTCGCCTTGCCCGGCCTCTCGGCAGCCTTGCCCGTGTGTTCGGCGGCGGGGGCGCCCCCCGAGTCGATCTGGAACCAGTAGTCGTCCGACTCGCCGACCCAGTCGCCGGCGTTGTCGATCTTCCGCAGGATCGCTGCCTTCGCCCGGACGTCGTTCGGTTGGGCCCTCGCGGTGAGTGAGAACCGCACCTTCACGGTGAGCGTCCGGTGAGGGGCCACCGTGAAGCCGGGGAAGCCGTCGTCGAAGGCGCCGACCAACTCCTCCCGGTCGGTGTGCGTGAAGGTGACCGGGTGCCAGCGGTCGCCCCCGTAGAAGTCCAGCTTGGGCTCGGCATCCCTCAGCTTGCGCCGGGAGTCGACCAGGACGACCGCCGGGTGGACGTTCTTGCAGGACCGGTCGGTGGTGTTCTGGATGTCGATGAACCAGGTGTCGTCGGCGTCACCGGGCTTGTAGCTGCCGGGCCCGCCGTGGATGCGGGTGGTGAGGGGGAAGGCGTCAGCGGCTTCGCTGGAGCAGCCGGGGCGCGCGTCGGCGACGAGCGCGGCAGCAGGCGCCTGCCTGAGGAGGAGGACGGCGGCGAGCGCGCAGGGCAGGAACAGAGACAGTCGGGAAGGTCGAGACAGTCGCATGAACATATGAGCTTCCATGGGGGGTGCTCTCCGGGGTGCGCCACGCCTGGGGAGCGGCGCTCGGCGGGCGTAAGTCCCCCCGGTCAGCGCAGTGGGCTCACCCTTGTGGCGGGTGCCCACCCCTTTGGCTCGTCTCAGCCTTCCGCTCGCCCGAACAGCGGCGCGAGCAGCAATTGGGCCGCACCCTCCGCCACCCCGCGCGCCCCGCCCGGGGCGACACGCACCGGGACGCCCGCGGTCGAGCCCTCGCGCCGGGCTCGTGCGTCGAGGACCGCGCCCACTCCCCGCACGAAGGGCTCGGGGTGCGCGGCGACGGTTCGGCCTCCGAGGAGCACCTGGTCGATGTCGAGCAGCCCGGCCAGGTTCGCGGCGCCCGCGCCGAGGACCCGCGCCGCCTCGGCCATGTCACCGCGGGCGACCGCGGCCAGGCACAGCGCCTCGATGCAGCCCCGGTCGCCGCAGTCGCAGGGCGGCCCGTCCAGCTGGATGACCTGGTGCCCGAACTCCCCGGCCCCGGTCCGCGCGCCCCTGTGCACGGCCCCGCCGATGACGAGTCCTGCACCGAGTCCGGTCCCGAGGTGCAGATAGGCGAACGACGCGTAGGCGCCCTCGGCCGCCCCGCCCAGGGCGAGCCCGAGCGCCGCGGCGTTCGTGTCCTTGTCGACGACCACGGGCATCCCGAGCCGCCGCGCCAGCGCCTCCCGCAGCGGAAACCCGTCCCACTCGGGGAACCCGGTGACCCGGTGCAGCACACCGTGCAGATGGTCGAGGGGGCCGGGGAGCGCGACACCGACGCCGAGGACCGGGAGGGGGACGGGGAGGTTCGGGATGGGGGGTGCCGATGGGGCACCGGGGGCCACCGGGTCGCCGACGGGCCGGGGTTCGGCGTCCGCCGGGTCGCCGGCGGGCCGTGGTCCGGGGGCCGCCGAGGGTTCGCCGTCCGCGCCGGGCGTCTGCCCCGTCTCCGCGGATGCCGTACGCATCTCCCCGTATGCCGAGTATGCCGAGCACGTCTCCTCGTACGCGGTACGCGTCTCCCCGTGTGCGGTCCGCGTCCCCGCGTCCCCCCGCCGCCTCTCCGTCGCCCCGGCCAGCAGGGCTTCCACCTCCCGGGCAGCCCCTTCCACCACGGCATCCGCGCCGGCGCCCAGGTCCAGCGCTGCGCGCCGCTCGGCGACCACCGCGCCCGTCAAGTCGCAGAGCACGGCCCTCAGTTCGTCCCGGTCGAGGTGCAGTCCCACCGCGTGCCCGGCCCCCGGCACCAGCCGCAGCACCGTTCGCGGTTTGCCGCCCGTGGAGGCGCGGCGGCCCGCCTCCACCGCGAGGCCGTCCGCGCGCAGCCGGGCGGTGATCTTGCTGACGGCCTGGGGGGTCAGCCCGGTCCGCTCCGCCACTTCCAGCCGGCTGATCCCGGCCTCCCCCGCCGTGCGCAGCAGATCCAGCACAAGCGCCGCGTTGTGGCTGCGCAGCCCCAGCAGGTTCACTCCGCCCGCCACTGTTCCCCCGACCCCACGCCTGCCTCCGCCCGGTCCCGCATACGTCCTGTCCACCCTGCCATTCTCCCTCGCGCTTGCACTTTGGCAACAGCGTTGCGAAAGTAGAGCCATGACTGCCACAGCCCCTGGTACTGACACCCCCCTCCGTGTGGGCCTCATCGGCTTCGGCCTCGCGGGCTCCGTCTTCCACGCCCCGCTGATCGCCGCCACCGAGGGCCTGGCCCTCGACACGGTGGTCACCTCGAACCCCGAGCGGCAGAAGGAGGTGCGCGCCGAGTACCCGGACGTGCGCATCGCCGCCTCCGTGGACGAGTTGTGGGCCCGGGCCGGGGAACTCGACCTGATCGTCGTCGCGTCCCCGAACAAGACACACGTGCCGATCGCGACGGCCGCCCTGGAGGCGGGACTGCCGGTCGTGGTCGACAAGCCGATCGCGGGTACGGCGGCCGAGGCACGCGAGCTGGCGGCCCTCGCCGAGGACCGCGGTCTGCTGCTCTCCGTCTTCCAGAACCGGCGCTGGGACAACGACTTCCTGACCCTGCGCAAGCTGATGGACGAGGGCGAACTGGGCGACGTCTGGCGCTTCGAGTCCCGCTTCGAGCGCTGGCGCCCGCGGCCCAAGGGCGGATGGCGCGAGTCCGGCGACCCCGCAGAGATCGGAGGTCTGCTCTACGACCTGGGTAGTCATGTCGTCGACCAAGCGCTCGTCCTCTTCGGCCCCGGCGCCTCCGTGTACGCCGAGTCGGACGTCCGCCGCCCCGGCGCGGAGGCGGACGACGACACGTTCATCGCGCTCACGCACACCAGTGGTGTCCGCTCCCACCTGTACGTCTCCGCGACGGCGGCCCAGCTCGGCCCGCGCTTCCGCGTCCTCGGCTCCGAGGCGGGCTTTGTGAAGTACGGCCTGGATCCGCAGGAGGCGGCCCTGCGCGAGGGCCTGCGCCCCGGGCCGGACTGGGGCCAGGAGCCCGAGTCCCTGTGGGCCCGCATCGGCGCCGGGGAGTCCCCGCTGACCGGCGGCGGCCGCCCCGTACCGAGCCTTCCCGGCGACTACCCGGCGTACTACGCGGCCGTAGCGAGGTCCCTGCGCGAGGGAGGTCCGAATCCGGTCACGGCGCACGAGGCCGCCGCGGCCCTCGATGTCCTCGAGGCGGCCCGGCGCTCGGCCCGCGAGGGTGTGGCGGTGGCGCTGTGACGACCAGGGCCCCGGAGATCCCCGAACTCGAGTCGCAGGAGCGGGAGCTGACGCTCCATCATTTCACGTACGACGACGCGTGGGCCCTCGGCACGCTGCTGGTGGAGCTGGCGCGGGCCCGTAGCGCGCCCGTCGCGATCGACATCCGCCGCGGCGGCCAGCAGCTCTTCCACGCTGCGCTGCCGGGCTCCACGCCGGACAACGACGCCTGGATCGACCGCAAGCGCCGCGTGGTCGAGCGCTACGGCTGCTCCTCCCTGCTGGTCGGCACCCGCTTCCGCGCCAAGGGCACGACGTTCGAGGAGTCCTCCCGCCTCGACCCCGATGTGTACGCGGCCCACGGCGGCGCGTTCCCGATCGCGGTCGAGGGCGCGGGCGTGATCGGCACGGTGGTGGTGTCGGGCCTGCCGCAGCTGGAGGACCACGCGTTGGTGGTCGAAGCCCTGGAGAGGTTCAAGGCGTCCCGATAGGGGTCCGGGGCGGGAGATCGTGCGGCTCCGCCACGTGGGCGCGAGCGACCACGGACACCACAGCCGCCGAACTCCCGCCATTCCCCGGTCCTCCCGGCGCGGCGGCTACGCGTCCCTCCACTCCTGCCGCCGCGGCTACGCGTCCTTCAACTCCTGCCGCTGCCGCCCCAGGCCGTCGATCTCCAGCTCCACCACGTCCCCGGCCCGGAGATACGGCTTGGGCTCGGGCCGCCCCAGGGCCACCCCCGCCGGGGTACCGGTGTTGATGACGTCCCCCGGGTACAGCGTCATGAACCGGCTGACGTACCGCACCACTTCGGCGACGGGGAAGATCTGCTCCGCGGTGGTCCCGTCCTGCTTCAGCTCCCCGTTGACCCAGAGCCTCAGACGGAGGTTCTGGGGATCGGGCACCTCGTCCGCGGTCACCAGCCAGGGTCCCAGCGGATTGAACGTCTCGCAGTTCTTGCCCTTGTCCCACGTCCCACCGCGCTCGATCTGGAACTCGCGCTCGGAGACATCGTGCGCCACCGCGTACCCGGCGACGTGCGCGAGCGCCTCCTCGCGCGACTCCAGGTAGCGGGCCGTCCGCCCGATGACGACGGCGAGTTCGACCTCCCAGTCGGTCTTGGCGGACCCGCGCGGCACGAGCACGGTGTCGTGCGGCCCGACCACCGTGTCCGCCGCCTTGAAGAAGATCACCGGCTCTGCGGGCGGCTCGGCACCGGTCTCGCGGGCATGGTCGTGGTAGTTCAGACCGATGCAGACGATCTTGCCGATGCGGGCGAGCGGCGGCCCGATGCGCAGTCCGTCGGCGTCCAGTTCCGGCAGCTCGCCCGACGCGGCGGCGGCGCGGATCCGGCCGAGCGCCGCGTCGTCGGCGAGCAGCGGCCCGTCGATGTCCGCGACGAGACCCGACAGGTCCCGCAGGGTCCCCTCGGCGTCGAGCAGCGCCGGCCGCTCCCCTCCCGCGGTACCGACTCGCAGCAGCTTCATGGTCACAATCTCCCTCGATCGCGGCAGCCCGGCCGATGGGTGCGGCCGGAGTGCGGACGGGGCGCAGCCATCGGAGGACTGGTCGATCCTCCAAGCTCAACGTCCGGTCCGCAATACCCCGTTCACGGACTGGACCGGCCACCCGCACCCGACCGCCGTATCCGCCTCCCGGACGGCCCCCCGGACCGTCGCCGGGACCGGGTCGCCGTCGCGCTCAGCGGTAGAGCACCACCCGTTCGACCGCGCTCCACGTCGTACTGGTGACCACGTACAGCGCGGCGGCCAGCGGCACCACCGCCACGGTGACCAGGGTGAAGAAGGAGAGGAACGGCATCGCCTTGGTGACCGCGCAGGCCATGTCCCAGCTGGAAACCACCGCGACCACCCCCGTCAGCGCCCCCGCGGCCGCCGAGACCCCACGGGCCGCCCCCACCCTCGCCCTGACCAGCGCGGCCACCGCCGTGGCGCTGATCAACTACACCGCACTGGTGGTCACGCTCCCCGACACCGTCGCCGCCCTGCACACCCCGCTCTCCGCCCAGGCCTGGCTGCTCAACGGCACACCGCTCGGCCTGGCCGCGCTGCTCCTGGTGGCCGGCACCCTCGCCGACGACTACGGCCGCCGACGGATCTTCGTGGCCGGAACGGCCGCCCTCGGCCTGACCGCCGCACTCGGCGCCCTCACCACCTCCACCTGGCTGTTCACGCTGGCACGCATCACCCAGGGCGCGGCGAGCGCGGCCATCCTCGCCAGCAGCCTCGGCCTGCTGGTGCACGCCTACCCGAGCGCGCGCGGCCGGCTGCACGCGACCGGCGTATGGGGCGCGTTCGTCAGCGGCGGCATCGCGGCGGGCCCCCTGATCGCCGGGGCGATGCCCACCTGGCGGGCCTCCTACGGCATCCTCGGCGCCGCCGCGCTCGTCATCGCGGCCCTGTCGGCCCGCACCCTTCCGGAGTCCCGCGCACCCCGGGCCGGCCGGCCCGACCTCGTGGGAGCGGCCGTCTTCAGCGCCGCCCTCGTCTCCCTGGTGGCCGCGCTGACTCTCGGCCGGGACGGCTGGCTGAGGGCACCGGTGCTGCTGCTGTTCGCGACGGCCGTGCTCCTGGTCCTGGCCTTCGGCCTGATCGAGCACCGCGCCCGCACCCCGATGATCGACCTGGCCCTGCTGCGCCGCCGGCGCTTCCTCGGCTCCTCGGCGGCCGGACTGTTCACGGGCCTCGCCGTGATCGGCCTGTTCAGCTTCCTGCCGGCCCTGCTCCAGCGGACGCTGGGTCTCAGCCCGATCAACACGGCATGGCTGTTCCTGCTCTGGTCCGGGCTGTCCTTCGCGGTCGCGCTCCAGGCGAAGCGGCTGGCGGGCCGCGTCTCGGCCCGCCACCAACTGGCCCTAGGTTTCGCGCTGCACACCGTCGGCGTCCTGACCATGCTCGGCGCGATCGGCGCCCACTCCTGGACTCGGCTGCTGCCCGGCCTGGTGATCGGCGGCGTCGGCAGCGGTCTGCTCAACGCCGCGCTCCCGCTGGTCGCCGTGGAGTCGGTGCCCACCGCACGGGCGGCGATGGGCTCGGGCGCCCAGCAGACCTTCCGCTACACCGGCTCCTGCGCGGGCGTGGCCCTCACCATCGCCCTGGTGACCTCGGGCGGCGCTCCCGCGCATGGCGCGAACATCGCCCTGATCGTCTCGGCGGCCCTGGCCCTGGTGGGCGCGGCCGGTGTCATGGCGCTCCGGGACCGGGACGCCTGAGGCACCGGCCGGTCACCCGGCCGATGCCGTGCCCCCGAAGGCTCTGCGAGACACCTCAGACCTCCCTGACGACCCGGGAGAGCACACCGGTCGCATGGCGTTCGGACGCGGCGCACGCGGCGAGCAGCAGCGCCACCATGGGCACGCGCCCGCGACGGTCCAGGCCCGCGGGCGCGCAGCAGTGGCCGTACGCGTAAAGGTCATGACCGGTCTCCCCCTGGTCTCCCCCGACTCCCAGCCGTACCGGTCGTGTTCGGGGTACGGCTCCCGGCACCGTACTGCCGGGCGGCCTTGCCTCCGAAGGTTCTGAGCAAGACATGAGGAACGCATCGGACGTGGGACTGCCCCGTTGGCCGGTCCGTTCGCTGCGGTGCCGCGCCGTGGTCGACGACGGTGGTGTGCCCTCGCTGCGGCCGGGCTGCGGTCGGCCCACCCCGTACCGCCCCCGGCCTGCGAATCTCTCTCGTTTGTCGGTCGGCGGCAGTACGGTGTCCCCCATGCGCCCCGACACGCCTGCCGAGAACGTCGACCACAACGCCGAAGCAGCACGCCTGGAGCGGACTGCCGGGCTGTATCCCGAGGACGCGGAACACCTGCTGTTGCAGGCCGCCGCCCATCGGGAACTGGCCGGTGACCGCGCCGGCGCGACCGCGCTGTACGACCGCCTGCTGTCGTCCTCCGAGCCCCTGGAGAACCCCCAGCTGGTCCGCGCCCTGAAGGCGTCGAACCTGTGGGAGTACGACCACGAGGCGGAGGCCCGGGCGATCATCGACGGGATTCGCGCGTCCGCCCCTCGCCACCCGGCACCCTGGCTGATCGTCGCGGAGTCGCTGGAGTCGCACGACGAGCTGGAGGCGGCGGAGGAGACGTTCACGGAGGGGCTGCGGCTCCTGCTCGGCGACACCGCGGAGCCCCCGCAGTCCACCCACCCGCTTCTCTACGGCCGCCACCGGGTCCGCCGCATGCTGGGCGCGGCCCACGACGAGTGGGACACCTTGGCCGACACCCTCCACTCCTCCCCGGTGACCCTGGACGAGCTCCACGACCCGAAGCGCGTCTGGTCCCTGGGGTCGGACAACCCTGCCGAGCTCCAGGCCGAGATCAGCCGCCTGCGAGCGGAACTGGGCGCCTATCGGGAGGCCCTGTCCCGCCCGTTCCCGGTCGCGGTCCTGCACTGGCCGGCACCCGAACTGCACGAGCTGGTGTCCGCGTACCCGTCGCTGGCCACCGAGTACTCCTCCCACGAGGAGCACCTGGCGACCATAGAGGCCTCACTGAGGGAGCTGGCCTCCTCCGGCACCCCGAACCTGGGCATCGTGACCGGCACGGTCCCGTCCTACGAGGCCTTCGCAGCCTCAGAGGGCACGTCCCCGGAGGACACGTCCCTGCTCCCCCAGTACGCGACGACTCTGGCGGCACGGGGGCGGGCGGTGGTTTGGCCGCCGGAGCGGGGCGGGGTGTGCTGGTGCGGGGCGGGACGGGCTTATGAGGGGTGTCACGGCGTAGGGGTGTAGGCCACGGCGACCGCGCGACTACTTCACCCCTCAAGCCGACGGCTGTCCGGAAGTGATCATTTTTCGTCATCGGACACTCGATTGCCAGTGACTGCTGTTAGAACAGATCCCTATCGGCGCGCGAGATCGTACGCGAGAGCCCGCGAGGGATCGAAGGAGCAGTCGTGACGGAATCGGGGGATGTGACGCAGCCAGTCGCGGGCGTCTACGAGCAGCTCCTCACGGAGAACCTGCGCCATCGGATAGAGGGGCTCGAAGCCTCGGGCTGGAAGGCCATCGACGCCGAGGTCAGTAAAGATTCGGCCCCTCATGTGCTGGCCCGGCACATCGGTGAGGCGGTGAGGCGTCGACTGAGTCAAATGCCGCACAGGGACCAGGTGGCCGCCGCCAACCAGATCATGCGGTCGCTGGCTGCCAGCGCACCCGACCCGGATGCGGACGAAACCCTTGGCTCCATCGTCGACGGACCACGGCAACTGCTCGCTCTCGCCGAGCAAGAAGCACCTGGTGCCTATGCGATCCGCCCTCTAACGCCGCTCTCGGAAACGGCGTTGATCACCAACGCGCCGGACGACCCTAACCTCGGTGCCGAGTTGCGTGCCGAGCTCGCCACGGCTGACAGCATCGACCTGCTGTGCGCGTTTGTGAAGTGGCATGGCATACGGGTGCTTGAGGACTCGCTGCGCGCGGCGAAGATGCGTGGCGTCCGCATCCGAGTGATCACCACCACCTACATCGGCGCCACTGATCGGTATGCCTTGGACCGCCTGGTCCGGGAGTTCGACGCCGAGGTAAAGATCAACTACGAGATCCGGTCAACCCGTCTGCACGCGAAGGCTTGGCTGTTCCGCCGCAAGACCGGCTTCGACACGGCCTACGTAGGCAGCTCCAACCTGTCGAAGGCCGCGCTGCTCGATGGTCTGGAGTGGAACGTACGGCTGTCGTCCGTCGCCACGCCTAGGGTGATCGATAAGTTCGAGGCGACGTTCGACGCGTACTGGGATGACGCCGCCTTCGAGTCGTATAACCCGGAGACCGACGGGAACCGGCTGGCTGACGCGTTGGCCCAGGCGGGCGGCAAGGGGGCGGGGGACGAGCTTAAGATCAATTTGTCCGGGCTCGAAGTCCAACCGTTCCCACACCAACGGGACATGCTGGAGCGTCTGCGAGTCGAGCGTGAGATCCGCGGCCATCACGAGAACCTGCTCGTCGCGGCGACCGGCACCGGTAAGACCGTCATGGCGGCCCTGGACTATCGCTCTCTGCGGGACCAGCGCGGTGGAGAGCTCCCCCGGCTGCTCTTCGTGGCACACCGCAAAGAGATCCTGAGGCAGTCCTTGCGGAAATATCAGGAGGTACTCGGCGACGCCTCCTTCGGTGAGCTGCTCTACAACGGGCAGGAACCCCAGGAGTGGACGCATGTCTTCGCCAGCGTCCAGTCCCTCAACCTTCGGCGGCTGGAGCAGTTCGATCCGCGCCACTTCGACGTCATCGTCATCGACGAGTTCCACCACGCCACGGCGAACACGTACCGCCGCGTCCTTGAGCACTTCACACCGACCGAGCTGCTCGGCCTCACCGCGACACCGGAGAGGATGGACGGGCACAATGTGCAGGACGAGTTCTTCGGCGGTCGGATCGCTGCGGAGATGCGGCTCTGGGAGGCCCTGGAAAACGACCTGCTCTGCCCTTTCCACTACTTCGGAGTTCCAGACGGCACCGACCTGTCTCAGCTCAATTGGCGCGCAGGCTCATACGATCGAGATGAGCTCGGCAACCTCTACACGGCCAGCCACGCACGGGCTCTCATCGTCATCAAGCAGGTCAAGGACAAGATCTCCAACCCGGCTGCCATGCGCGCCCTGGGCTTCTGTGTGACCAAGAAGCACGCGCACTTCATGGCAGACCGCTTTCGGGAGGCGGGGTTCCAGGCCGCCTCGCTCGACAGCGACTCGCCCCCGGCCGAACGTGAACGAACGCTGAACGACCTAAGGGCCGGCCGGATCCAGGTGATCTTCTCGGTAGATCTGTTCAACGAGGGCCTGGATATCCCGGATGTCGACACCCTGCTCCTCCTGCGGCCCACGAACAGCGCGACCATCTTCCTTCAGCAGTTGGGACGTGGCCTGCGCCGTACACAGAGCAAGCCGGTCCTGACGGTGCTGGACTTCATCGGCCAGCACCGGGCGGAGTTCCGCTTCGAGGAGCAGTTCCGCGCCCTGACCAACCTCTCCCGCAACCGCCTGGTCGATGCCATCGAGCGCGGCTTCCCCCAACTGCCATCCGGCTGCCAGATTCTCTTGGAAGGCAAGTCGAAGGACCTCGTCCTCGACAACATTCGGACGCAACTCAACGCCACGATCAACACGCTGGCGAAGGAAGTCAGGAGCTACCGCACGCCCCGGCTCGCTGCCTATCTGCGCGAGAGCAGACGGGAGATCAAGGAGCTCTACAAGAGCAAGAACTCCTGGACAGCAGTCCTGCGCAGAGCTGGGCTGGTCAAAGAGGCCGAAGTGCCGGGTGAGGAGGAACTCCTCAAGCGTGTCCACGCCTTCCTTCACGTGGACGACCCCGAGCGAGCCGACGCCTACCTACGCCTTCTCGCGGACGACGCCCCCGACTATGACGCACTCTCCCTCACCGATCAGGTATATGCCCGCATGTTGTTCTTCAACCTGTGGGACAAGGCGGGCGGGTTCTCCAGTTACCGCGAAGGCCTCAAATCCCTTGGCGTCCAGCATGCGTTCCGCGATGAATTGCAGCAGGTTCTGTCCTATGTCCTCGACCGGACCGACCACTACCCCATCCCCCTGGACGGGCCGCTAAGCCACCTCCCGCTGAAGATCCACAGTGCCTACAACCGCTCAGAGATCCTCGCGGCCCTCGGTGTGGCCCGGTTGGGCGGACAGATGCCCGGCGTCTTCAGTCAAGGAGTGACCTGGGTCGAGGAAATCAAGACCGACGCCCTTCTCATCACTCTGGAGAAGAGCGAGCGGGACTTCTCACCCAGTGTCCGCTACAAGGACTACGCACTGAGCCCAACCCGGTTCCACTGGGAGTCGCAGGGGACGACGCCCGAGAACTCCCCAACAGGCTTGCGCTACCAGAACCATGCCAAGGAGGGCAGCCATGTTCTGCTCTTCCTGCGCCGCTACAAGAACAACAACATCGGCAAGTCCGAACCCTGGATCCTCCTGGGACCTGCCACCTACAAGACGCACACCGGCAGCAAGCCGATGGCGATCACCTGGGAACTCCAGCACGAGCTTCCGGCCGATGTGTGGACGTACTCGGCCATCGCCGCCGGCTGACGTCCGCTGTCGCGGGTTCGTGGCACGCCGGCACCGCCACTGAGTCCGCACTGACCGAGCTGTCCCCCACCAGCGGGAACCGAGAGGGCCAACTCACACTGGCGCCCCCGGGTACCCTGCCTGCATGATTCGCGCAGTCGTCTTCGACGTCGGTGAGTGCCTGGTCGACGAGACCCGTGAGTACGGGACCTGGGCCGACTGGCTGGCAGTGCCGCGCCACACCTTTCACGCGATGTTCGGGGCGGTCATCGCCCAGGGGCGGGACTACCGCGAGACCTTCCAGGATTTCCGGCCTGGGTTCGATCTCCACGAGGAGCGCGAGAAGCGGGCCGCTGCCGGGCAGGCCGAGACGTTCGGCGAGGAGGATCTGTACGCGGATGTGCGGCCGGCGCTCGCTCAGCTCCGGGCTGACGGGCTGTGGCTCGGCATCGCCGGTAATCAGACCGTGCGATCTGGGCGGATCCTGCGGGAGCTTTTCTCGAGGGACGTCGATCTGATCGGTACGTCGGACGACTGGGGGGCTAGCAAGCCCGACCCGGAGTTCTTCAAGCAGGTCGCGGAAGCCGCTCCCTTCGACGTGGACGAGATCCTCTACGTCGGGGATCGGTGCGACAACGACGTTCGGCCGGCCGGTCGGGCGGGAATGTACACCGCGCTCGTGCATCGCGGGCCCTGGGCGACGATTCAGTGGAACAGCGCCGAAGCCAGGGAGCTGCCGACCTTCCGTGTGGAGAGCCTGCTCGAGCTGTCCGACCGGATCGGCCGATTCAACGGCTCAGTGCGCTGAGAGTCGTCGACCAGTCGTACAGTCGGTCGTCGAGGTCGCGGACGCAACGTTCGCGCTGATGGGGAGCGAGCGCGCGGCGGACCTCTCGTACTCGGTCCATGCCCGTGGCGTACCAGGTCACCGCAAGTTGGTCGAGAGCCCGACCAGCGTACTCGCATGCCTGCTCCGGGTTTCCGGAGGCCGCCTCGACAGCGGCCAGGTCGCCATACACGACCGTGCGCTGTTTGCCTTCGGCAGAGGTCATCGAGGCCAGCGCTTCGAGCAAGGTCTCGCGGGCCTGCGGGAGGTGGCCCGCGATCATCTGCGTGTTTCCCTTGAAGGCCGCCAAACGGGCCGGGGAGAACCAGTCCATCCACTCCGGCGAGGAGTGATCGTTACCGGCTTCCAGGATGTCCTCCGCATGGCCGATCAGGTGCAGCGCGGTGCGGGCGTTGCCGCATCGGGTTTCACACTCGGCCTCCACTGCGTCGAGCCATGCCAGGAACTCGGCGGAAGCGGGGGCGCGGCGCGCGTATGTCCGGGCTGCTGTCATGCGCTCCTGAACTCCGTCTCGGTCGGCCACCCAGCCCGGCACAAAACCCATGTGCGCGATGATCGCCGAGCCGAGCAGCGAGTCGTCGGCCTCGCCTGCGGCTTGCAGCGCCAGAACGAGAGTGTTGTTCGCAACGCTCGGTTCCCGGAGATCGAAGAATTCGATCCGGCCCGCAAGGAGGTAGGTCTCGGCCAGTGCGGCGGCGATCGCCCTGCGCGTCGAGTCCGTCGTCTCCGGGAGCAGCGCGCATCCCAGCGCCGCGTGTGCAACCACGGGCGGGTGCAGCTTGGCCGGGGCGACGGACCAGTAGAGCCGACGATGGGATCGGGTCACAGCTTGGAAGTCCGCGCCAGCAGTGGCGGGTTGTGGCACCGCGACCGTTCGTCCGGTTGTCACCGACAGGCCCATGACGGTCGCTCCGCCGGCCGCAGTTGTGCGTCGAGTGCGTTCGGGGCCGGGGCCATCGGTGCTCCACGGAGGAGTGAAACCCAGCGCTTCCAGGCTCTGACCCAGCAGGTGCGCAAGCACTCTTTGGCAATCGGGCTGCGGCCACGGCGGATTCTCCGACTCCCAGCGGCGAACCTGTCGCACCCCGATCGACAGGCCGCGCATCCCCATGGTCTCGGCGTGCCTGGTGAGAGCGTCGGCCAAGTCCTGCTGTGAGTTGAACCCGGCGGCTACGCGAGCGGCCTTGAGTCGGACGTTGCCTGCGGACCTGGACACTTGGACACCTCCTGCTGGCGGCTGCTGCAACAGTCCCACAGCAGGTCCCCTTCCGGGCAGGTTTTCACTCCTAAGGCCTACCCAAGGTCCCATCTGCGCCCCTTCAGAGACCTCTTCAAGTCCTCGAAAGCGACCTTCCCTTCAGGAACTCTGTGTGCATGGGCCCGACTGTAACCAGGAACAGGAGCCAAATCGTGGAACCACGTGATGTCGTGGACAGAGCGGTTGCCGAATGGCTTGCGCGAGCGCACCCCGCGCCGGAGCAGGCTCGGACGGAATGGGCGACTCAAGGTGTGGCGCTCCTGCCTCTGGGCGAGCGATTCGCCGCGGTGCGCATCGAGTCCTGTGTCGTACACGCCGCCGTGGGCACCGAGAACAGATCGCAAGTCGCGTCAAGGCTGGGTGAGTTACTGGACGGGTCGATCATCTACGACCGTCGCGTCGCTGGTGGTACGTACTACGCCCTGATCCAAGGGCACGCGGGTCTCGCCTGGGCGTACGACGATGTCGCCACTTGTCTTGGTCACGGTACGTATCTGGGAGTGCCCCGAATCGACCGGCGGCAGCCGCCCGGCACGTACTGGGTGACCCCACCGCGCTACGAAGGCGACTTGTGCGCGCCACGCTCGATCACGGCCTTGGTCGAGGCGGGCAGGTCACGACTGGACGCGACAGCCGAGGCCTGCTCCCCCTTCGTCGAGACGGACTGACCGATGGACTCCCTCGTCCTGGTCGCCCCGGCGGTTCGGGCCGGAGGGTCGGCACCGGCCGCCGACCCTCCGGAACTCCGGGGCCCTGGTCGTCGTCAGCCGAACTGGCCCGGCTGGTAGTCGCCCGCCGGCTGCTGGACGATGACGTTCATGCGGTTGTACGCGTTGATCAGGGCGATGAGGGAGACCAGCGCGGCGAGCTGGTCCTCGTCGTAGTGCTTGGCGGCGTTCGCCCAGGCCTCGTCGGAGACGCCGCCTGCCGCGTCTGCGATGCGGGTGCCCTGTTCGGTCAGCTCCAGGGCGGCGCGCTCGGCGTCCGTGAAGACCTTGGCCTCCCGCCAGGCCGCGACCAGGTGGAGGCGCTGCTGGGTTTCCCCGGCGGCCACGGCGTCCTTGGTGTGCATGTCGGTGCAGAAGCCGCAGCCGTTGATCTGGCTGGCGCGGATCTTCACCAGCTCCTGGGTCGCCGCCGGGAGGGTCGAGTCGGCGATGACCTTCCCCGCCGAGTTGATGTACCTGGTGAACTTGGCCGCGACGTTGTTGCCGAAGAAGTTGAGCCGGGCTTCCATGGTGAGCTCCCTTGCCGTGTGGACCGTTACACAGCGCTGACGGAGCGGACCGGCGGGATGTGACAGCCAGGGTGGGCGGTTCGGTGTGACGTGCGTCTCATGTCGGCTCGCTCGTCGGTCGGTGCGTGCGAAAGGGCCGGACCCTTCCGGGTCCGGCCCTTCGCTCCGCAGTCAGGGCTCCGTTTCAGGCGGCTCGTGTCAGGAGGTCCGCCTTGCCGAACAACAGGGCGTAGCCGGTGGGGAGTTGGGCAAGGAGGCGGGACGTCAGGCCGTCGCCGATCAGTTCGGGCAGCGCGCTGAGGACCGCGCTTACGTCCCAGCGTGCCGTCGCCGGGGTGGCTCCCTCGATGCGGGCCGCGACCGAGTCCACGAACTCCGGGGCCGTCAGCGGGCAGGTCACCGGGATCTGCGACGCGATCAGCCGGGCCGCCTCCTCGGGCAGCCGGCGGGCCAGTTCCACCCGCTCGTCGCCGACCACGTGGCCGCCCAGGGTGGAGAGCACGAGGCGCGTGACACGCTCGGCTTCCTTGGTGGTCGTGTACTGGCCGGAGTCCTTGACCGCCTCGATCAGCCGAGGCCAGTCCGGGCGTGGCGGGGTCGTGGCCGGCTCGTCGGTGGGCGACAGCAGGTCGTTCGCCGCCCTCGCCAGTTCTTCCGCCGCCGGTCCTGCTGCCGCCACGAGGTCCTCGTGAGCGGTCGGCCCCTTGGTCGTGGCCAGGTCGCCGGTCGCCGCCGTCCCGTCGATCGTGCTCGTCGCCGCCGCGCTCGTCATGATCGTGCTCATCGTGCGGGTACTCCTCCGTCTTCCGTTCCCCACCCGGTCGCCTCCCGGGTACCCCGATTGCCGCGCCCGTCCCACGAGATTCCGTAGAGGTGGGACGGGCGCGTCTGCGCGGCTGTCAGCCGCTGATCTGCTTGGGCTTGTCGCCGCCGGTGATCTGGATGCGGCGCGGCTTGGCCTCCTCGGCGACGGGGATGCGCAGGGTCAGGACGCCGGCGTTGTACGAGGCGTCGATGCGCTCCGTGTCCAGGGTGTCGCCCAGGAACAGCTGGCGGGTGAAGGATCCGGTGGGGCGCTCGGCCACGACCATCTCGGCGCCCTCGGGGGCCGAGGAGCGGCGCTCGGCGCGGACGTTGAGGACGTGGCGTTCGACGTCCAGCTCGATCGTCTCGGGGTCGATGCCCGGGAGGTCGAAGTGGACGACGAATTCGTCGCCGACACGGTAGGCGTCCATCTGCATCGGCGCGGGGCGGGTCGTGGAACCGAAGACCTGCTGCGTGAGTCGGTCGAGTTCACGGAACGGGTCGGTACGCATGAGCATCACAGGTCACTCCCTTCGTCAGGCACTGGGTGCGATGCCCTACGGCTTCTTATATAGCGCGGAGGCAGAAAGTTGACAAGCATGGGCTCAACCCGGCCGGGGATCTCTCGCGGAGTTAGCCTCGTTGCGCGGGGCGCGCGGTCGGGAACACGGCCGGTGGTCCGGTCCGTAGACGTATCAGCGGAAGGCGGCGGGCAGCGATGGCGAAGGTTCCTACGGCCCTGGTGGCCGCGAGTGGGCTCGTCGGCGGGTACGGAGTCGCCCGCTGGAGCAAGAAGCGGCAGCTCGGCGGGGCCGTACTGGCCGTCGCGGGGGCCGCGGCGGCGCGGCAGTGGCGGAGGCAGGCCGGGAGCGCGGCGGCCGGGGCGCTGACCGCCGCGTACGTCGCCGCGTTCGCCGGGTCTCATCCGCTGGCCAAGAAGGTGGGCGCCTGGCCTGCCGTTTTCGGGGTGGCGGGGGCCGTCGCTGCGGCGTCGTGGGCCGTGGCCGACCGGCGCGGCCAAGGGGTTTCGTGACACCGCCGGGCGCTCAGGCCCCCTCGTCCCCGGCGCGCCCGGCCGTCCAGGTGCCGCCGGGTCCCCCTACCCCCCGAAACGCCCTCCGATAGGCGTACGGGCTTGTGCCCACCACCCGTTTGAAGCGGTCCCGGAAGGCCGTGGGGGAGCCGAAGCCCGTCTGGGTCGCGACGCGTTCGACGGGGTAGTAGGTGGTCTCCAGGAGGTACTGGGCGCGGCGGATGCGCGCCCGGTGCAGCCATTGCAGGGGCGTGGTGCCGGTCTGTTCGCGGAAGCGGCGGTTGAGGGTGCGGGAGCTCATGCCCGCGCGGGCCGCGATGTGGTCCAGGGTGAGGTCCCGGTCGGCGTTCTCCTCCAGCCAGCGCAGCAGCGGTTCCAGGATGGTCCCGGCGGGGGCCGGCGGCCGGGCGTGGACGATGAACTGGGCCTGTCCGCCCTCGCGCTCCAGCGGCATCACCGACAGCCGGGCCGCATCCGCGGCGACCGCCGAGCCGTGGTCCTTGCGGATCATGTGCAGGCACAGGTCGAGTGCCGCGGCCGCGCCCGCCGAGGTGAGGAACTGGCCCTCGTCGACGTAGAGCACGTCCGGGTCGACCGTCACCTCCGGGTGACGCTCGGCGAGCAGCGGTGCCGCGATCCAGTGCGTCGTGGCCCGCCGTCCGTCCAGCAGGCCCGTCGCCGCGAGTATGAAGGCGCCCGCGCACACGGAGGCGATGCGTGTGCCGTTGGCGGCGGCCGCGCGCAGGGCCTGCTTGATGTCCTCCGGCAGCGGCAGGGCCGGGTTCGCGGTGCCCGGCAGGATGATCGTGTCGGCCTCCGCCAGGGCGTCCAGGCCGTAAGGGGCCCGGATCCGGAACGCCCCCGCGTCCACCTCCTCCTGTGGTGCGCAGACGCGCACCCGGTACGCGGCACGTCCGTCGGGCAGCCGGGTGCGGGTGAAGACCTCGATCGGGGACGAGAGGTCGAACGGGATCACCTGGTCGAGGGCCAGGACCGCCACGGTGTGCATGGCGAGAGCGTAGGGGTGCGACGCGTTCGCGCCCACTCTTGAGCCAGCGGATCCGGCGGGCCGTCCGGAGGAGGTCCGCAGGTCGGGGGCTTTCAGGCGACCGGGTGCGGCGGGTGTCGGGAATCCGTTGAGCGGTGGCAGTTTCGCCACTTCCTCAAGATCGGCCCGGCCCTTAGCGTCGGCCCGTGACCAAGTTCCTTCTCGCCGTTCATGTCCTCGCCGCGATCGTCGCCGTCGGGCCCGTCACCGTCGCCGCGAGCCTGTTCCCGCCCACGGCCCGCAAGGCGCTCGCCGGGCCCGGGGCAAGCCGCCACCACCTCGCGCTCCTATATCGCGTCTGCCGGGTCTACGCCGTCGTGGGTGTCGTCGTCCCGGTGTTCGGGTTCGCCACCGCGAGGAACATGGGGGTGCTGGGTGACACCTGGCTGATCGTGTCCATCGTGCTGACCGCGCTCGCCGCGGTCGTCCTCGCCGCCCTGGTGCTGCCCTGGCAGGGCAGGATCCTCGAGGGCATCGACGAGGGGGACGGAGGGAACGGGGGACACGGGGGAACGGTCGGCGAGCGGGCCACCGTTCGGCTCGCCATGGTGACCGGGGTCTTCAACCTCCTGTGGGCAGCCGTCACCGTGCTGATGATCGTGCGTCCCGGGTCCACCACGGGGGCCTAGGGCCGGGGTCTCACAAGGGGTTCGAGAGGGTCAGGTCCTCCCGGGCCCACTCCCCCCGGCAGGCGCGTGCCACCCCGGCCGCCACCAGCACCCCGGCCGCGATCAGCAGGGTGAAGAAGGCCCAGGCCAGGGGCCAGAGCGAGGCGTCGGGTTCCGGGTGGCTGCGGAAGGCGACATGCATCAGCGTGGCCGGGGGCACCGCCACCAGCAGCAGGGCCCAGCCGAGCCGGTCCCAGTGGCCGAAGTAGGCTGCGAGGAGCAGCAGGGCCAGCGCCAGGACGACGACGCCGGCCGGTGTCACGGGGGTCGTCTCCCCGATGCCTCCGGGTGTGGTCGGCCGGTTGCGCAGGTCCCAGGGCAGGCACAGCAGGTACGCCAGGGCGGCGAGGGCCGCGCCGAGCAGGCGGATCAGCCAGCGCTCGGGCCAGGGGCGCGTTCGCATGGGGCGGAGCAGCTTCTCGGTCATGCGTACGAGGGTCCCGGTGGAACGGCGGAGTCGACAGAGTACGGGTACTCAAGTACCCGTACTCATCCGGCTCGGTGTGCCGATGCCGGGCCCTGCCGACCGGTCGGACGCGCCGGGGGTCGCCTATGGTGTCGCGTTCGCGCTCGCCGCGCCGCCCGTCACCGCCGTCAGCGGCTGGGCGATGTCCTCGAGCGAGCGGCGTTCCGCGC
Organism: Streptomyces sp. NPDC047079; assembly: GCF_040643755.1. Taxonomy (NCBI): domain Bacteria; kingdom Bacillati; phylum Actinomycetota; class Actinomycetes; order Kitasatosporales; family Streptomycetaceae; genus Streptomyces; species Streptomyces sp. NPDC047079. The sequence continues at coordinate 161,750 of NZ_JBEYUZ010000001.1, read as the reverse complement.
GTACCGCGAGCACGGCCGCGACCAGGCCCGCCGCGCACATCAGCGCCGCGCCGATCTGGAAGGCGAGGACCGTGTCACCGACCTTGCCGGTGCTGGTGAGGTCCGCGAACAGCAGGGGGCCGCTGATGCCGCCGGCCGCGGTGCCGAGGGCGTAGAAGAAGGCGATGGACATGGCCCGGGTCTCCATCGGGAACACCTCGGAGACCGTCAGGTAGGCGCTGGAGGCCCCCGCCGAGGCGAAGAACAGCACCGCGCACCAGCAGGCCGTCAGCGTGCCCGCGCTCAGCGCACCCCGGCCGAAGAGCCAGGCCGTGCCGAACAGCAGCAGCCCGGACAGCAGATACGTCGAGGAGATCATCACCCGGCGGCCGACGGTGTCGAAGAGCTTGCCGAGCAGCAGCGGGCCGAGGAAGTTGCCGACCGCGATGACGGCGAAGTAGTAGCCGGTGTGGTCGGCGGGAACGTCGAAGAACTTGGTAAGGATCGCGCCGAAGCCGAAGGTGATGGCGTTGTACAGGAACGCCTGGCCGATGAAGAGGGAGAAGCCCAGGGCGGCGCGCTTGCGGTACCGGGAGAAGACCGTGCGGGCGATGGTGAGGAAGCCGATGCTCCGGCGCTGGTGGATGGTGATCTCGCCCCGGGGCCGCGGCAGCGGTTCGCCCTTCTCCGCTTCGACTTTCTGTTCGACGGAGGACACCACCTGTTCCGCCTCCTGCTCCCTGCCGTGGATCAGCAGCCAGCGCGGACTCTCGGGCACATGTCGCCGCACCAGGAGGATGACCAGGCCGAGCACGACGCCCAGGGCGAACGTCAGCCGCCAGCCCACGTCCTTCGGCAGGATGTCGGTGTTCAGCGCGAGGATCGACAGCAGGGAGCCGCCGACCGCGCCCAGCCAGAAGCTGCCGTTGATGACCAGGTCGACGCGGCCTCGGTAGTACGCCGGGATCAGTTCGTCGATCGCGGAGTTGATGGCCGCGTACTCACCGCCGATGCCGAAGCCGGTGAGGAAGCGGAAGAGGAAGAACCACCAGGACTGGAAGGAGACCGCGGTCAGGGCGGTGGCGCCGAGGTAGACCGCGAGAGTGATCATGAACAGCTTCTTGCGGCCGTAGCGGTCGGTCAGGCGGCCCCAGAAGAGGGCGCCGGTGCAGGCGCCCGCGACATACAGCGCCGCCGCGAGACCGGTGACCTGGCTGGAGCTGATCGGCAGTCCGCTGCCCGGCTCCGACAGCCGGCTGGCGATGTTGCCGACGACCGTGACCTCCAGGCCGTCGAGAATCCATACCGTGCCGAGTCCGATCACGATCGTCCAGTGCCAGCGCGACCAGGGCAGGCGATCGAGTCGAGCGGGTATAGCGGTGGTGACCGTGCCGGGCTGTGGCGCGGTGATGGACATGCTTGCCTCCTTGTGACGCCGGCTGACGCCGCACGAGGCCCGAGTGCCCGCTCACCAGTGCCTTACGCCCTGGGCACCGCCCACCGGCCGCCGACTCACCTGCGGGCACCCCGCGCCGACGCGGCGACTCACGCCACCAGGAAGCCCGCCCCGTCCGTGGCTCACGCCCCGAGGAGTCGCGACATCGTGTAGATCAGCAGTCCCGCGAGCGAACCCACCACCGTGCCGTTGATCCGGATGAACTGGAGGTCCCGGCCGATGTGCGCCTCTATCTTCCGCGTGGTGTGCCCGGCGTCCCAGCTCGCGACCGTGTCCGTGATGAGGGAGGTGATCTCCTTGCGGTACGTCGTCACGACGTGCACCGCCGCGCCCTCCACCCACCGGTCCACCTTGTTCTGGGTCCCCGGTTCGTTCGCCATGCGGTTGCCCAGCGACAGCAGCGACGCCCGCACCCGCACCCGCAGCTCGCTCCGCTCGTCCTGCGCGGCGGAGACGATCATGGACCGGACGGCCGTCCAGGCGGAGGCGATCAGGTCCTGGACCTCGCCACGGCCCAGCACCTCGCCCTTGAGCCGCTCCACGCGCGCCCGGGTGTCCGTGTCGGACTGAAGGTCGGAGGCGAAGTCGGCGAGGAACCGGTCGAGGGCGCCACGCGCCGGATGCGAGGGCGAGTCGCGCATCTCGATGACGAACCGCAGCAGCTCCTTGTAGACGCGCTCACCGACCCTCTTGTCGACGAACCGGGGGGTCCAGCCGGGGGCGCCGCCCTGGACGGCGGCCATGACCTGGTCGTCGTGCAGGACCAGCCAGTCGTGGGCACGGATGCAGACCAGGTCCACGATCCGTGTGTGGCCGCCGTCCGCGACGACCCTCTCCAGCATCTTGCCGAGGCCGGGAGCGATCTCCTGGGCGTCGGCGCGCCGGGTTATGGCCTCGCCGACCACCGCCTGGACGTCGGAGTCGCGCAGCACGGTCAGGGCGCCGCGCAGAGCCGTCGCCAGTTCGGCCGTCACCCGGTCGGCGTTCTCCGGCCGGGCGAGCCAGGCGCCCAGGCGGCTGCTGATGCCGACGGCGCGCAGCCGCTGCCGTACGACCTCCTCGGAGAGGAAGTTCTCACCGACGAACTCGCCCAGGGAGACGCCGAGCTGGTCCTTCTTGTTCGGGATGATCGCGGTGTGCGGGATGGGCAGGCCGAGCGGGTGCCGGAAGAGCGCGGTGACCGCGAACCAGTCGGCGAGCGCGCCGACCATGCCGGCCTCGGCGGCCGCCGCCACGTAACCGGTCCAGGGGCCCGCGCCGGCGTGCCGCGCCCAGGTGGCGAGGACGTACACGAGCGCGACGAGAAGCAGCAGGCCCGTCGCCGTGATCTTCATCCGGCGCACGCCCTGGCGCTTCTCCTCGTCGGCGGGGCTGAAGGCGGTCATCGCACGGCTCGGGACGGCCGCTCCGCTCGCGGCGGCCGCACGGCCCGTGCCGGCGCCCGCGCCGGAGGACGGCCCACCGCCCGCGGACCGCCCGCCGCCCCGGGACCGCCCAGGGCCGACGGATCGCCCAGCACCGGCAGACCGCCCGGCACTTACCGATTCATCCGGTTTTATGCGTTCCATCCGCTCCACCCGATCGTGTCCCCCGTTACACATTGTCCCTTCCTGACCGACTCCTGGAACGGAACGGGAGTTCCCCGCGTCTGTCCGGTCGGGGAACTCTCGGGGGCTTTTCAGGGTCTCGTCAGGGTTCCTGTCGGGGATCAGTGGGGCCCCTCCGTTCCCTCCCGCCTCATGACGCATCATGAGAGTCATCAACTCCGGAGCCTCGGGCTCCTCTCGCCCGAGGAGAGACGCGCCGCATGACCAGGCGTCACGGTTATGCCCTGTTGTCCGCGATCGTCACCGTGATCGTGGCCCTGTCCGCCGTCATATACATCACCGCGGCGGCCGATGACGGCGGCAGCCGCGGCACCCTCGCCGCCGGCCACCCGGCCCAGCCGGGCTCCGCCGCCCCCGCCTCGGTCGGTGCCTGGGTGAGCACCTGGTCCGCCTCGCCCTCCGGCGCCGAACCCGGCACCGGGACGTACGGGATGGCAGGACGGTCCGTGCGCAACGTCGTGCACACCGACGTAGGCGGTACGAGTGCCCGTATCACGCTGTCCAATCTCTACGGACGGCAGCCGATGACCGTCACGCACGCCTCGATCGCGGTCGCCGCGGCGGGCGGCCCGGCCGCGGCCGCCGACACCATGCGCCGGGTCACCTTCGGCGGCGCCGCCTCGGTCGCCGTGCCCGCCGGCGGGCAGGTGGTCAGCGACGCCGTGCCCCTCGCCGTCCCGGCCGACTCCGACGTGCTCGTGACCACGTACTCCCCCACCCCGTCGGGCCCGGTCACCTTCCACCGGCACGCCCGGCAGATCTCCTACGCCGCGGGGGGCGACCGCACGGAGGACGCGAGCGGCGCCGGGTACACCGAGCAGAGCCCGTACTGGCGCTGTCTGACGGCGCTCGACGTGCTCAGCGACGAGGCGGTCGGGACCGTGGTCGCGATCGGCGACTCGATCACCGACGGCATCACCTCCACCGAGGGCGCCAACCGCCGCTGGACGGACGTCCTCGCCGAGCGGCTGCGCCACGCGGCCGGGTCCGGTGACGTGCCGCGCTACAGCGTGGTCAACCAGGGGATCAGCGGCAACCGGGTCCTGGCCGGGGGCCTTGGACGGCCCGCGGACAACCCGAGCGCCCTCAGCCGCTTCGACCGTGACGTCCTGGGCCGTACGAACGTCAAGGCCGTCGTCGTCGACCTCGGCGTCAACGACATCCTGCGCAATCCCGGCCGGGCCGACGCGGACCGGATCACGGCGGGCCTGCGCACCCTGGTCCGCGAGGCGCACGCACGCGGGCTGAGGGTCGTCGGGGCGACGCTGATGCCGTTCGGGGGCCACCGCGGCTACCGGGACGACCGCGAGCAGGTACGGCAGGCCGTCAACGCGCGGATCCGGTCGGGCACGGTGTACGACGCGGTCGTCGACTTCGACGCGGCGCTGCGCGACCCGTACGACCCGCGCCGGCTGGGCGCCCGCTACGACTCGGGTGACCACCTTCACCCCAGCGACAGGGGCTTCGCCAAAATGGCGGAGGTCTTCGACCTGACCTCGCTGAAGGGCTCGGCACCGGCGCAGCTGTGACGGCGAGGCTCCCGCCCGGCCCCTGCCCGGGCGGACCGGCTTGCGGCCGCCCGGAGCCCCCGGCGGGCGGTGCGGGGCCGCGGGCCCGCACCCGTGCGAAACACCCGTGCGAAACAGCGGCATACGCCTGCACCGCCGCCACCCGCCACGCACGCGGTCACGGGTGCGGCCACCAGTGCCCGCGGAGCCGACGCGACCGGGCATCCACCGGTACGCCCCCCGCCGCGGACGAACACCCGCGACGCGGACCCACCGAAGCCGGCCGACCGCCGGCAGGGCCACCACGACCGGGCATCCGTAGCCGCGGAACCCCGCCACCAGTCACCGCCGACGCGGACCGTTCCGCAGTCCCGTCAGTAGTCCCCGTACCGGCGCCGCTCGCGTGTCTCGCGGCGGGACTGTCGGCGCTCCTCGTGGCGGTCGCGGCGCTCCTCGCGGAGTTCGCGCAGCCGTTCGCGGTGTTCCTCCAGGGCCTCGCGGGCGTCGAGCAGGCCCTCCAAGCCGTCCAGGCCCTGACGGCGGGAGGTGTTCAGTTCCTTGCGCGCGGCCTTGCGGTCCAGCTTCTCCTGGCGCCGCTCCTCCTTCAGCCGCTGCCGCTCGGCCCGGGTCAGCTTGCGCTCGACGCCGACCCCGCCCCAGAACGCGAAACCGGTGACGATCACCCGCGGCGCGCCCGGCTCGCCGGGCGTCCCCTCCTCGCGGTGGTCGAAGCCGCCCATGATCCCGATGCCGCGTACCACCACCTCGACGCCCGGCGGCACGATCACGTTCATCCCGCCCATGATCGCCACGCAGTTGATCTCGACCTCGCGGTCCGCGAAGCAGGCTTCCCGCAAATCGATCTCACCGCCGCCCCAGAAGGCGAAGCAGTTGAACCGCCGGGGCGCCGTCCAGCGCCCCTTGCGCTGGAACCCGGACATGACGGCGACGGCCCACGAGGAGGAACCCTCGCCGCCGACGATCCGCTCCCGCCAAGTCCCGCCGGTCCCGGGCTCCTTGACCAGTGACACCGGCGGGCCCTCGACGCCCGCGGCGGGCAGGTCCCGGGTGATCGGCGCGAGTTCGCCGTAGGTCCGCGCCCGGTACGTCGCCTCCAGCCGCTCCTCGAACTCCTCCATGTCGAGACGCCCCTCCGCGAGCGCGTCCCGCAAGACCTCGGCGACCCGCTCGCGATCGGTGTCGGAAGCACGGAGATCCCCGGCCGGGGGCCCGTAATCCCGCGGCGTCAGCCGCTGATCGTCACGTCCCCCGGAAGACACAGCGTCGGTCATGGGCCTCAGCCTACGAGTTCCCCGCGCGCCGGACTATGCCGAAGCCCTGTCGGCGTACATCCGCGCGATCACCGCCTCGATGTCCGGCTCCCGCACCGACAGGTCCACCAGCGGATACTCCGCCGCGATCCGTGCCACCAGCGGCGCCGCCGACCGGGACGCCGGGAAGGCGAGCCACTGCCGCGGTCCCTCGACCCTCACCACCCGCGCGGGCGGCGCCTCGATCGGCGGCAGTTCCCGTTCCAGGTCGACCACGAGGACGCGCTCGCTGTCACCCACCTCGTGCAGCCCGGCCAGGGCGCCGTCGTACACCAGGCGCCCGTGGTCGATGACCATCACCCGCGAGCACAGCTGCTCGATGTCCTGGAGGTCGTGCGTGGTCAGCAGCACCGTCGTACCGCGCTCGGCGTTCAACTCCCGCAGGAACGCGCGGACCTTGGCCTTGGAGACCACGTCGAGGCCGATCGTCGGCTCGTCGAGGTAGAGCACCTCCGGGTCGTGCAGCAGCGCCGCCGCGATGTCGCCGCGCATCCGCTGCCCCAGCGACAGCTGCCGCACCGGCACGTCCAACAGGCCACCCAGCTCCAGGAGTTCGACCAGGCGGTCCAGGTTCTCGCGGTACCGCCCGTCCGGGATGCGGTACATCCGGTGCATCAGCCGGTAGGAGTCGATCAGCGGCAGGTCCCACCACAGGGTCGTCCGCTGCCCGAACACCACCCCGATACGCTGCGCGAGCCGCGTCCGCTCGCGGGAAGGATCGATTCCGGCGACCCGCAGCCGGCCGCCGCTCGGAGTGAGGATCCCGGTCAGCATCTTGATGGTGGTGGACTTCCCGGCGCCGTTCGGCCCGATGTAGCCGACCATCTCACCGCGCGCCACGGTGAAGGAGAGCGCGTCGACGGCCCGCACCTGCCGCCGCTCGCTCCTGAGGAAACCGGTCCGCTTGCGCACATGGAAGACCTTCTCCACACGGTCCAGTTCGATGAAGGCACCGTCCCGCGGCACGCCGCCGTCGTGCTCCATGAAGGCACCGTCCCGCGGCAAGCCGCCGTCGTGCATGAGCCCACCGTCCATGAGTCCCTCAGCTCCCCGTACTCCGGTACGAACGCAGTCCCGCGCGCCAGGCCAGCCCCGACGCGGCGCAGCAGCCCGCCGCCACCAGCGGCGAGGCGAAGGCGACCCACGTCGGCAGGTGGAGCGGATAGGGCCGCCCCAGCACGTACAGCGCGGGCAGCCAGTTGACGAAGGCGAGCGGCAGCACGAAGGTCACCCCGCGCACCAGCTCCTTCGCGAAGACGGTCGGCGGGTACTGGAGCAGCGTCTGACCGCCGTAGGTGAAGGAGTTCTGCACCTCGGAGGCGTCCTGGGCGACGAACTGGAAGGCCGCGCCCGCCACGAACAGCGCGCAGAAGATCAGCCCGCCGCTGAGCAGCGCCAGCGGGACCAGCACCACCTTGAGCGGGGTCCAGGCGACATCGAGCGCGGCGAGCGCGTACCCGAGGACGCACGCCCCCTGGGTGACCCGGCCGAGCCGGCGCAGCCCGAAGCGGTCCGCGGCGACCTGCGCGAGGACCGGCGCGGGGCGCACCAGCAGGGTGTCCAGGGTGCCGTCGCGCACCCGCCGCCCCAGCCGGTCCATGGAGCCGATCGCGAGGTCCGCGAGCCCGAACGCGGTCGCCGAGAGGCCGTACAGGAAGGCGACCTCGGGCAGCCGGAACCCGCCGAGGACCTCGACCCGGGAGAACATCAGCAGGATCGCGACGAAGTCCAGCGCGGTCGCCACGAAGTTGCCGAGCGTGTTCATCACGAACGAGGCCCGGTAAGCCATCGTGGAGCGGATCCACATCCCGCTGATCAGCCGGTAGGCGCGCAGGCCCTCACGGACCCTGCCGTGCGTCCGTGCACCCCGTCGGGGCGAGCGCCGGTCCCGGGCCGTCTCCACGTCCGCGTACACGCCCCCGTACGTCTCCTCAGCCACCCTGGACCACCACCCTGCGCGTCGCCGCCGACTGGAGCATCCGTCCGGCCACCAGCAGCACCACGGCCCAGGCGAGCTGGCGGGCGAAGACGGCCGCCGGGTCCGCCGCGCCCAGCAGGACGTCCGCGGGCGCCTGGATGAGCGACGCCCAGGGCAGGGCGCGCACGATCTCGCCGAGCACGCCGGGGAAGACGTTCAGCGGCAGCAGCATGCCCGAGCAGAACGTCGCCGTGATCCAGGAGATCTGCGCCACACCCGCCCCGTCCATCAGCCAGAACGCGCTGAGCGCGACCAGGAAGCGGAGCGCGAAGCTGACCACCGCGCCCAGCGTGACGGCGGCCAGGAACGCCACCCAGGCCAGCGGGCGGGAGGGCAGAGCCAGCGGGAAGAGAACCGCGCCGACCGCCATCGGGAGCGCGCCCCGCGCCACCAGATGAAACAGGGCCCTGCCCAGGTCCCCGGCCAGCCACCACAGCTGGAGGTCGGCGGGCCGGTACAGGTCGATCGCGATGTCGCCGGTGCGGATGCGCTCGGCCAGTTCGTCCTCGAAGCCGCCGCCCATCACCGAGACGGTCATCAGCAGCGCCTGCCCGACCCACACGTACGTCAACGCCTGGGCCTCGTCGTACCCCCCGAGGTGAGGCCGTTCGTGCCACAGGGCGAGGTAGGTGTATGCCAAGATCAATCCGAAGACTGTGTTGGTGAACACCCCCGCCGCGGTCGCGGTCCGGTAGGTCGCGTACCGCCGGAAACCACCGGCGGCGACAGCGGCGTACAACCGCCCTGACCCCACGGGAGAACCCCCTTCCACACGTGCCGGAGCGAAGCGCAGGAGCCTAGCGCGCGGACGAAGTGGCGTACCACACGTTTTCCCGTCCCACAGGTCCGCGGTACCGGGAACGGAACGGTTGGTGCGACAGTCTTCATCAGGGGGCGCACATGGCGTATGAGGGCGTACGGGAACGTACGACGCGAAACGGGAGTCCGGCACCACGATGAGCGACGAGCCGCAGCCGCAGCAGAGCAGCAAGGGCGTGGCGTCCACAGAGCCGCCGCAGCCCGCGGCCCTGGATCCGCAGTCCGGCGGGAAGCCGAAGCGGAGGCGCACGGGATGGCGTCGGCTGATCCCCACCTGGCGGATGGTGCTCGGCACCTTCGTCATCGGGATACTGCTGCTCGCCGGCCTGTTCGCCCTGGGCTACTCCATGGTCAGGATCCCGCCGGCCAACGCGCTGGCGACCAAGCAGAGCAACGTCTATCTGTACGCGGACGGCACCGAGATCGCCCGCGACGGCAAGGTCAACCGCGAGAACGTCGGCCTCCCCCAGATCTCCAAGGACGCCCAGCACGCCGTACTGGCCGCCGAGGACCGCGACTTCTACACCGAGTCCGCGGTCGACCCCAAGGCCATGGTCCGCGCCGGCTGGAACACCGCCACCGGCAAGGGCAAGCAGTCCGGCTCCACGATCACCCAGCAGTACGTCAAGAACTACTACCTGGGGCAGGAACAGACCGTCACCCGCAAGGTGAAGGAGTTCTTCATCTCGATCAAGCTGGACCGCGAGAAGAGCAAGAACGACATCCTCGAGGGCTACCTCAACACCAGCTTCTTCGGCCGCAACGCCTACGGCATCCAGGCCGCCGCCCGCGCCTACTACGGCGTCGACGCCATGGACCTCGACCCGGCCAAGGGCGCCTACCTCGCCGCGCTGCTCAACGCGCCCAGCGAGTACGACGTCGTCGCGCACCCGGAGAACAAGGCCGCGGCCCAGGCCCGTTGGAACTACGTCCTCGACGGCATGGTCAAGAAGGGCTGGCTCAGCGCCTCCGAGCGCGCCCGGACCAAGTTCCCCATGCCCAAGGAGGCCACCACCTCCACCGGCCTCTCCGGCCAGCGCGGCTACCTCCTCGACGCGATCAAGGACTATCTGCTCGAGAACAAGATCGTCGACTCGGACAGGCTCGCCGCCGGCGGCTACCGCATCACCACCACCCTTCAGAAGAGCAAGCAGGACGCCTTCGTCCACGCGGTGAACGACCAGCTGATGTCCAAACTGGACACGAAGAACCGCAAGGTCGACACCTATGTCCGCGCGGGCGGCGCCGCCGTCGACCCCCGTACCGGCAAGGTCGTCGCCCTCTACGGCGGCATCGACTACGTCAAGCAGTACACGAACAACGCCACGCGCGGTGACTTCCAGGTCGGCTCCACCTTCAAGCCGTTCGTGTTCACCTCGGCCGTGGAGAACCGCTCCCAGACCCAGGACGGCCGCCCCATCACGCCCAACACCGTCTACGACGGCACCGACAAGCGCCCGGTCCAGGGATGGAACGGCGGCGCCTACGCACCCGAGAACGAGGACGGCCACTCCTACGGCGACATCACCGTGCGCACCGCCACCGACAAGTCGGTCAACTCGGTGTACGCGCAGATGGCCGTGGACGTCGGCCCCGAGAAGGTCAAGCAGACCGCGGTCGACCTCGGCATCCCGTCCGGCACCAAGGACCTGAACCCCTACCCGTCCATCGCGCTCGGCACGGCCACCGCCAGCGTCCTGGACATGGCTCAGGCGTACGCGACGCTCGCCAACCACGGCGAGCACGGCACCTACACACTGATCGACAAGATCACCAAGGACGGCATGGACGTGGTCCAGCTGCCCGAGCGCAAGACCCGCCAGGCCGTCAGCCGCGAGGCCGCCGACACCACCACCTCGGTCCTCCAGAGCGTCGTCCAGAACGGCACGGCGACCAACGCCCTGGCCGCCGGCCGTCCGGCCGCCGGCAAGACCGGCACCGCGGAGGAGGACACGGCGGCCTGGTTCGCGGGCTACACCCCCGACCTCGCCACGGTGGTCTCCGTGATGGGCCAGGACCCGGTCACCGCCGCCCACAAGCCGCTGTACGGCGCGATGGGCCTGCCCCGCATCAACGGCGGCGGCGTGCCCGCGCAGATCTGGGCGCAGTTCACGAAGGACGCGCTCAAGGGCAGGCCGGTGCAGGACTTCGACCTCCGGCTCCAGGCCGGCGCCGACCAGACCCTGGAGCCCTCCACCGGCCCCACGAACCAGCAGCCCGGCACCACCGGCACCCAGGCCAACGGCGGCACGACGGGCGACCAGAGCACCCAGGGCCAGGACCAGACCCAGGGCCGGACGAACGGCGGCACCCCCGGCACCGGCGGCCCGACCGACCCCGGCGGCACCCCCGGGACCGGAGGCACCACGGACACGGGCGGCACCACCGGCGCAGGAGGCACCACGGGGGCCGGAGGGACGACGGGCACGGGAGGCACCACCGGCGCGGGCGGCACCACGGGCACCCCCGGGGCCGGAGGCACGACCGGCAACGGCGGGACGGACGGGACCGGCGGCGCGACCGGCGGCGTGGGTTTCTGAGCGCGGCGGCCGGACGGCCCTGATGGCGACCGGCCGGGTCAGCGTCCCGAGGTCACCTTCAGCCCCACCACGGCCACCAGCAGCAGCCCCACGAAGAAGATCCGCGCGGCGGTCGCGGGCTCGCCGAGCACGGTCATACCCAGCACCGCCGCGCCGGCCGCGCCGATGCCCACCCAGACGCCGTACGCCGTACCGATGGGCAGGGACCGCGCCGCGTACGACAGCAGGAGCATGCTGGCGACGATGCCCGCGCCGGTGGCGAGGCTCGGCCACGGGCGGGTGAATCCGTCGGTGTACTTCATGCCGACCGACCAGCCGACCTCGAACAGGCCGGCGAGGACGAGCAGGACCCAGGCCATGGGGGCACCTCCGTGTTCCGGTGACGTGTTCCGGTGATCAACAGGGGTGCGTCGTCTTTGCGGTCCCGGTACGGCGCGTCTCGTCGGGTCCCTCGCGGGCCCGCCCAACCTAGCAAAGGAACGGCAAAAGGGGCTGGTGACGAGGGTCACCAGCCCCTTTCTCCGTTTCCTCCGCCGACCTTCGCGGCCTACCAGGCCTACAGGTACAGCCCCGTGGAGTCCTCCGACCCCTCGAAGCGGTCCGCCGCAACGGCGTGCAGATCGCGTTCGCGCATCAGGACGTACGCGATCCCGCGCACCTCGACCTCGGCCCGGTCCTCGGGGTCGAACAACACCCGATCGCCCGGCTCGACGGTCCGTACGTTCTGCCCGACCGCGACGACCTCCGCCCAGGCGAGACGCCGGCCGACGGCCGCGGTCGCGGGGATCAGGATGCCGCCGCCGGACCGGCGCTCGCCCTCGGCGGCGTCCTGCCGCACCAGCACACGGTCGTGCAGCATCCGGATGGGCAACTTGTCGTGGTAGGTCTTCTCGCTCACGCCCCGAACCTACCTGTCTCCGACGACTCCGCGCTCGGCCGGGTCAGCCCCTGCGCCGCCGGGCGCCGAAGGCGAGCAGGCCCACGACCCCCACCACCACCAGGGCCACGGGCACGATGCGCTCCAGCCGCGGCGCGCCGTCCTCCGTGACCAGCTGCCCCTTCACCTCGCCGACGACCCGGTTCGCGCCGACGTACGCGCGCCCGAGGGTGTTGTCGACATGGGAGACGACCTTGGCCTTGGCGTCCCCGACGATCGTCTTCGGGTGCACCCGGACGCCGATCTCGTCGAGCGTCTCGGCCAGCGTTTCGCGACGGCGCTTGATGTCCGCCTCGATCTGCGCCGGAGTTCTGGTGTCCGGTGTGCTCGACGTGTCCGCCACCGCGCTTCCTCCGTGGTCGTTTGCGACGTGTTCCGCGCAATTCCTGCATCTGTGGTCGACAGTCTGTCAGCTCCGGGCCGAACGCACCCATCGGCACCCCTCTGGAGCACCCGGACGCGGATTAGGCTCGTCGGGTAACCGCCCCCTGCATGTGAGGTAACGATGAGCGAGCGACTTCAGCCCGGCGACACCGCCCCCGCCTTCACCCTGCCGGACGCCGACGGCAACGAGGTCTCCCTGGCCGACCACCAGGGCCGCAAGGTCATCGTGTACTTCTACCCCGCCGCGCTCACCCCAGGCTGCACCAAGCAGGCGTGCGACTTCACGGACAACCTCGAGCTGCTGGCGGGCGCGGGCTACGACGTCATCGGCATCTCGCCCGACAAGCCGGAGAAGCTGGCGAAGTTCCGCGAGAAGGAGGACCTCAAGGTCACCCTGCTCGCCGACCCGGACAAGACGGTGCTGGAGGCGTACGGGGCGTTCGGCGAGAAGAAGCTGTACGGCAAGACGGTCGTCGGCGTCATCCGCTCCACGGTGATCGTGGACGAGGAGGGCAAGGTCGAGCACGCCCTGTACAACGTGAAGGCGACGGGGCACGTGGCGAAGATCATCAAGGATCTGGCGATCTAGGACCCATATCCCCGACCGCCCGAACGGCTCGTACCGAACCCATCGGCACGAGCCGTTCCGCATTGCGGCCGTGACTGTCCGATTAGCGGTTCGTTACTCCGTGCGAGGCAGCGAACACGCGGCCGGAGCGAAGCGAGAGGGGGTGAAGTGGACGAGGGAAGTTCTCGAACCCGTGGTCGCGGCATCCACGAGCGTCAACGAGGTGGTACGTCGGCTCGGGCTCGACTCCGTGGGCGGACATCAGGCAAACATCGCCCGCAGGATCAAGGCGCACGGGATCGATACCTCGCACTTCACATCCGCGGCGCGAACCGAGCGTATGAGGCACAACCAGCGCCGCCGGACCGCTGAGGAGATCCTCGTCGAGGACACCTCAGCGCATGCTCGGCGTGTTCCGAGCCATCGGCTCAAGAGGGCTATGAGCGAGGTGGGCGTGGAGGAGCGCTGCTCCCTCTGCGGAATGGAAGCGGTCTGGCTCGGGGAGCCACTCCCACTGGAGGTCGACCACATCAACGGCAATTGGCGGGACAACCGCATCTCGAGAACCTTCGGCTCCTCTGTCCCAACTGCCACTCGACGACGGATGGTTACCGTGGCCGCGGCAGGGGCCGTGCTCGGGAAGGCGTCGTATGAGCAGTGGCGTCCAGTACACCCGCGAGCGGTTGATCCAGGCAGCCGAGCAGTGTGTCAGCCTCGACGAGGTCATCGCCTTCTTCGGCACCCAGCCGTACGGCAACCTCCGGCGATATCTCCAGAAGCGGTTCGCCGACTTCGGAATCGACACTTCCCACTTCCGCCCCAACAGACGTCTCCGCCCTACGCCCGACGAGCTGCGCGTGGCGGTCACCGAGTCGGCTTGCCTCAGCGAGGTACTGCGCCGCCTGCAACGCCCCGACAACCGAGGGCAGCGGACACTGCTACGCCGGTGGATCGCCGAAGAGAGCCTGACCACCTCCCATTTCCTGGGACAAGGACACCAGCGAGGGAAACGGAGCCTCAATGCCAAACGGCCTGAGGACGTCCTGGTCCACCACGACGGTCACCCCCGGATAGGCACGGCACGCCTGCGCCGTGCGCTTCGGGACATCGGCGTGCCGGAGCGGTGCGCCGGATGCGGGGTCGGCCCCGAGTGGCTCGGGAAGCCCATGACTCTGGAGATCGACCACATCAACGGGGACTGGAGGGACAACCGGAGGGAGAACCTGCGGCTGCTCTGTCCCAACTGCCACGCGATCACCAGCACGTGGTGCAGAGGAGGTCGGCGAGCGGGGCGCAGCGCCCAGTAGAGTAGGCGGCGCTGCGGGCCCGTACCCCAGCTGGCTAGAGGGCACCGGTTTAGGTCCGGTGTGTCGTGGGTTCGAGTCCCACCGGGCCTACCGCGCGCGAAGGGCGCACCGCCCACGGCTGGTGCGCCCTTCGGCATACACGCTCAGCCCAGCAGTTCCCGCACCGCCGGTACCAGCGCGCGGAACGCCTTGCCGCGGTGGCTGATCGCGTTCTTCTCCTGGGGGGTCAGTTCCGCGCAGGTGCGCGTCTCGCCCTCCGGCTGGAGGATCGGGTCGTAGCCGAAGCCGTTCGTGCCGGAGGGGGCGTGCCGGAGGGTTCCCCTGAGCTGGCCCTCGACCACGCGTTCGGTGCCGTCCGGCAGGGCCAGGGCGGCGGCGCAGGCGAAGTGGGCGCCCCGGTGGGGGGCGTCGATGTCGGCGAGCTGGGCCAGGAGCAGTTCCAGGTTCGCCTGGTCGTCGCCGTGCCGGCCCGCCCAGCGTGCCGAGAAGATGCCGGGGGCGCCGCCCAGGACGTCCACGCAGAGGCCGGAGTCGTCGGCGACGGCGGGCAGGCCCGTCGCCCGGGCCAGGGCGTGGGCTTTGAGCAGGGCGTTCTCGGCGAATGTGACGCCGGTTTCCTTGACGTCGGGGATGTCGGGGTAGGCGTCCGCGCCGACGAGGTCGTGTGGGAGGCCGGCATCGGCGAGGATCGCCCTGAGTTCGGTGATCTTTCCGGCGTTGCGGGTGGCGAGGATCAGGCGGGTCATGCCCTCCAGTATCCGTGCGCCGCCGGTGCCGCTTCGCCGTGCCCCGGGGGGCTATGCCTGATCGCCGCACGCCGGCCGCGGTGCCGGTGCGGGTGCCGGTGTCTAGGACGTGCAGACCTTGGTCAGTTCGCCGGCCGCGTCCGTCACCGGGCCGATGTCGGGGGTCCGGTCGCCGTTCTCGAGGGCGTCGCGGACGTTCCCGACCGCCTTGCGGACGTCGTCGACGGCCTTGTTGACGTCGACGTTGTCCGTCTTGTCGCCGATCTTGTCGAGGTTCTTCTCGATGGAGTTCAGGGAGGCGTTCGCCTGGGTGGGGTCGTTCGCCGCGTTCTCGGCGGCCTGCTGGAGGTCGGTGACGCTGTCGGCTATCGCGTCGGCGGTCTGGACGCAGTCGATCGCCTTGCCGACGGCGTCGCAGCCGGCGCTCGCGCCCATGGCGGCGAGTGCGGCGACGGCGGCGAACGCGGTGACGGTGGTGCGGCGGTGGCGCGCGGCCATGGAAGGGTTCCTCCCCGTTGACGGTGCCGCGGTCTTCCGTGGAGGCGCCGGCCGGTCCGGCGCCTGCGACGCCTGGCCAGGCGTACGGGGCCGGCGCGGCGGGGTGCGCGGGTCCGCCCCGGCGCCCTGCCGCGCCGGCTGTGCGGCTACCTCCCAAAACGCCGGACGGCGCTACTCGGTTGCCTCGAGTGCCGCGCGCTGGAGCGCCGCCAGTCGGTCGCAGCCCGCGACGGCGAGGTCGAGGAGGGCGGTCAGTTCCTTGCGGTCGAACGGCGCTGCCTCGGCCGTTCCCTGGACCTCGACGAAGTGGCCGTCGCCGGTGCAGACGACGTTCATGTCGGTCTCGGCCCTGACGTCCTCCTCGTAGCAGAGGTCGAGGAGGGGGACGCCGCCCACGATGCCCACGGAGATGGCCGAGACGGTGCCGGTCAGCGGCTGGCGGCCGGCCTTGACCAGCTTCTTGCGCTGGGCGAAGGCGACGGCGTCGGCGAGTGCCACGTAGGCGCCGGTGATCGCGGCGGTGCGGGTGCCGCCGTCCGCCTGGAGGACGTCGCAGTCGAGGACGACGGTGTTCTCGCCGAGCGCCTTGTAGTCGACGACGGCGCGCAGGGAGCGGCCGATGAGGCGGCTGATCTCGTGCGTGCGGCCGCCGATCTTGCCCTTGACCGACTCGCGGTCGCCGCGGGTGTTGGTGGCGCGGGGGAGCATGGCGTACTCGGCGGTGACCCAGCCCTCGCCGCTGCCCTTGCGCCAGCGCGGCACGCCTTCGGTGAGGGAGGCGGTGCAGAGGACCTTGGTGTCGCCGAAGGAGACGAGGACGGAGCCCTCGGCGTGCTTGCTCCAGCCGCGTTCGATGGTGATGGGGCGGAGTTGGTCGGGGGTGCGTCCGTCGATTCGAGACATGGGTCCGAGCCTATCCGTACGCGCGCGAGGGGCCCGTCCCTCGGTGGAACGGGCCCCTTGCGGGTGAGCGCCGGACCTGTTCGGGTCCGGGGTTGCTCACATCATGTCTTCGATCTCCGCGGCGATCGGGTCGGCGTCGGTGCCGATGACGACCTGGATGGCGCTGCCCATCTTGACGACGCCGTGGGCGCCTGCGGCCTTGAGGACGGCGTCGTCGACCAGCGAGGGGTCGTTGACCTCGGTGCGGAGCCGGGTGATGCAGCCCTCGACCTCTTCGATGTTGTCGATGCCGCCGAGCCCGGCAACGATCTTCTCAGCCTTGCTGGCCATGTCTTGTCTCCCTGATCCGAACCGCTTTGTCGCAGTAACCCACAGTTGGCCCAACTTTGCGAGCGGTCATGTCGTCGACACCCGAGGAGGGGTCCCGGCAGCGCGACCGCCGGGACGCTGGTCTACACCACTTGGGGGAGGACGCCAAGCAGTGTGTCGCATTTCTCCCTCTATGGGCATTGCTCCCCGTATGCCCAGGGCCAGAGAATTCGTGGGTTCCTTATCCCGCATTCACCGTGCTACAACAGGTCTACACCACCGAGTGGTGTAGACCACGGAGACGCCGCCGTCCCCCTCCCCCTGTCCCCGGGCGGCGCCATGCCCACTGGAGGAAGTAGTGTCCACGGTCAGCGCCGCCCCCGCGGCCGACAAAAAGAAGAAGGGCGCGGGCGCGATGGCTGTTCTGCAGCGCATCGGCCGCAGCCTCATGCTGCCGGTGGCGGTGCTTCCCGCTGCCGCCCTCCTGGTGCGTCTGGGCAACACCGACATGCTCGGACGCCCCTCCTTCCCCACCTTCCTCACGAAGATCGCGAGCTTCATGGCCGCCGGCGGCAACGCGATCCTCGACAACATGCCGCTGCTGTTCGCGGTGGGCATCGCGATCGGCTTCGCGAAGAAGTCGGACGGCTCCACGGCGCTCGCCGCGGTCGTGGGCTACCTGGTCTTCAAGAACGTGCTGGCCACGTTCACCGACAAGAACCTCCCGAAGGTGGCAACGGTCGTCGACGGCAAGATCGTCATGGTCGACGCCGCGGCGGACGCCAAGGTCCTCGGCGGTGTGGTGATGGGTCTCGCCGTCGCATTGATCTACCAGCGGTTCTACCGCACCAAGCTGCCGGACTGGGCGGGCTTCTTCGGCGGCCGCCGGCTGGTGCCGATCCTGTCGGCGCTCGCGGGCCTGCTCCTCGGCATCGTGTTCGGCTACATCTGGCCGGTCCTCGGCACTGGTCTGCACAACTTCGGTGAGTGGCTGGTGGGTTCGGGCGCCGTCGGTGCCGGCATCTTCGGTGTCGCCAACCGTGCGCTGATCCCGATCGGCATGCACCACCTGCTGAACTCCTTCCCCTGGCTGCAGGCGGGCGAATACCACGGCAAGAGCGGTGACATCGCGCGCTTCCTGGCCGGCGACCCGACCGCGGGCCAGTTCATGACCGGCTTCTTCCCGATCATGATGTTCGGCCTGCCGGCCGCCTGTCTCGCGATCGTGCACTGCGCCCGCCCTGAGCGCCGCAAGGTCGTCGGCGGCATGATGCTCTCGCTCGCGCTGACCAGCTTCGTCACCGGCGTAACCGAGCCGATCGAGTTCACGTTCATGTTCATCGCGCCGGTCCTGTACGCCATCCACGCGGTCCTCACCGGCGTCTCCATGGCACTGACCTGGGCGCTGGGCATGAAGGACGGCTTCGGCTTCTCCGCAGGCGCGATCGACTTCTTCCTGAACCTGGGCATCGCGAGCAACCCCTGGGGCCTGGCGCTGGTCGGCCTGTGCTTCGGGGCCGTCTACTACGTCGTCTTCCGCTTCGCGATCACCAGGTTCAACCTGCCCACCCCGGGCCGTGAGTCGGACGAGGAACTCGCCGAACTGCAGAAGGCCGAGGCCAAGTAAGGCTTTTTTCCGGCACCGACCCGACACCGGATTCCCCGGCCGCAGTGCGACCGGGGAATTCGACGTACCCGCATTCGGGAGTTCATCCAGCAGGCTCCTGGGCCGGCTGTCAGCCCTGGTCGACGGCATCACCGCGGTGGAATCGGCCGAGGAACCGTCGAACCGCCATCTCATGGCCCGCCTGTTCGAGCTGCAGTCGATGCTCGGGCTCGCCAGCGGCCGCTACGAGACGGTGCTGCCCGCCTACCGGAAGGCGGCCGCGCGTGGCGCCGGCCGGAGCGTGACCGAGGACTTCGAGATGCTCGCCAGCCTGCTGGCCGAGGCATCGGACGGCGCCGTCGCCTGATTCCGCACACGGTCGAGGGCCCCGAAACCGCTCGGGGCCCTCGCGCGCCTGGACCAGGCCTGGACCGGTCCAGGCCTGGCCTGGCCTAGACCTCGTACGACACCCGGGGCGCCGCCAGCTGCACCGGCCCGGAGTAGACGGCGCGGGCGTCCGCCAGGTTGATCTCCGGGTCGGTCCACGGCGGGATGTGGGTGAGGATCAGGCGGTGGGCGCCGGCGCGGGCGGCCGTCTCGCCGGCCTCGCGGCCGTTGAGGTGGAGGTCCGGGATGTCCTCCTTGCCGTAGGTGAACGCGGCCTCGCACAGAAAGAGGTCCGTGTCACGGGCGAGGGCCTCCAGGGCCTCGCTCGGGCCCGTGTCGCCGGAGTAGGTGAGCGAGCTGCCGCCGTGCTCGACGCGGATGGCGTACGCCTCCACGGGGTGGCGCACGCGTTCCGTGTGGACGGTGAGGGGGCCGATCTCGAAGGTGCCCGGCTTGACCGTGTGGAAGTCGAAGACCTCGCTCATCGAGGAGGCCGAGGGGGTGTCGGCATAGGCGGTGGTCAGGCGCTGCTCGGTGCCTTCGGGGCCGTAGACCGGGATGGGTGCCGCGCGGCCGCCGTCGTGACGGTAGTAGCGCGCGACGAAGTACCCGAGCATGTCGATGCAGTGGTCGGCGTGCAGATGACTGAGGAAGATCGCGTCGAGGTCGTAGAGACCGCAGTGGCGCTGCAACTCGCCAAGGGCGCCGTTGCCCATGTCGAGCAGCAGCCGGAAGCCGTCGGCCTCGACGAGGTAGCTCGAGCAGGCCGATTCCGCGGACGGGAACGACCCCGAGCAGCCGACGACGGTGAGCTTCATAGAGCTGGAACCTCCGCGTGGCGATAAGTGCAGAAGGCAGGGACGGGAACGGTGACGGGGGTCGTGCGGTCCGTCGAGCCTAAGGCGCAGAAGGTCGGGTCGCTCCTTTGCCAGGGGCCGTTGTGGGGGAACTCACCTGCTGTGTCACCGGTTCGGCTGGAACCGGGGCGCATGGGGCTTATGAGGGAGCGCCCGGGAGTTGGGGAGGGCGGGCGTCGCGGCACACGCGCCGGTACCGTCATCCGTATGGACACGTCCTGGTGGCTGGCGCTGGCGGCGGTGGTGCTGCTCGCGCTGGTCGCGACGCTGGTGGACGGGTGGGGGCGCGGCGGGCGTCGCCGCCGTGCGGCCAGGTGCCCGGCCGACCGTGCCCGGGCGCATCCGCGTCCGGCCGAGATCTGGTGGGCGGACGTGCCTTCCCAGGGCCGCGGCGGTGGCCGGGAGCGGCCGTGTCTGGTGCTGACGGTGCACGGGGACAGCGCGACGGTCGCCGGGATCACCAGCAGGTTCCATGACGAGCGCGCGGGTGTGATCCCGCTGCCGCCGGGCACCGTGGCCGACGCCCGCGGCCGGCCGAGCTTCCTGGAGACGGACGAGCTGAGGGACGTGCCGCTGTGGGACTTCCGGCGGCGGGTGGGCGTGGTGGACCCCGCTCTGTGGGACCAGGTGCGCTACCTGGCGGGGTGAGCCGGCGGTAGGGGACGAGCGGTTTCATGGAGTCGTCACCGTGACCGTGACCGTCCACTGTTCGATGCCCAGGCACGATGCCTGTCCGGGGCGCTTGGCGCACAGGGGGCGGGTCGCGGTGAGCCGTGCCGTCCCGGGTGCGACCGCCTCGAAGGCGGCGACGGTGTCGCCGGTGCGGCTGCCGATCCCGGCGTTGACGGCTTTCAGCGCGTCGCCCGTGGCGGTGACGGGCGTCCAGGGCCGGTCCTTGCTGCCGTCCAGGGTGAGGCGTATCCGCCCGCCCTCCGTCAGGCACACGGTGCGGCCCGTGTCGGCGGCGGTGAGGCGGACCTCGGGCGTGCAGCCGCTGCCGGTCGCCGTGGGGGACGGCGGAACCGGGGCGGATGCCGAGGGCGGAGCGGAGGGGGACGCGGACGGGGAGGCCGAGGGGGAGAGCGAGGGCGCGGTCGAGGGCAGCGACGGGGATCCCCCGGCAGTCGCCCCGCCGTCCTGGCCGCCGCAGCCCGCGAGCAGCAGCGCCGCCGCTACGGCGGCGAGGGTGGTGGTGATGGTCCCGCGGGGGGTCGTACGGCGCATGGGGCGGCCGCCTTTCCTCAAGCCCGTGCCCGGTGTTCGGTCCTTGCGCTGCTGTGACGTTTCTCCAGCGCATCCGGATCCCTGACTCCAGCGCATCAGCTTCCCCGCGCGACCGCCACCGGGCCCCGGCCGTCAAGACGGCCGGGGCCCTTCGTAGCTAGGTGCGCGGAGGGGTCAGCTCGTCGTCAGCGCCGTGTCGTCGACGACGAAGCTGGTCTGGAGCGAGGAGTCCTCGACCCCGCTGAACTTCAGCGTGACCGTGGAGCCGGCCAGCGAGGACAGGTCGAAGGACTTCTGGGCGTAGCCCGAGGCCGCGTTGACGTTGGAGTACGTCGCCAGGGTCGTGGACCCGGCGGTCACCGTGAGCTTGTCGTACGCGGTGCTGCCGCTCTCGGCGGTGTCGATGTGCAGGTAGAAGGTGAGCGTGGCCTTGCAGCCGGACGGGATGGTCACCGACTGGGACAGGGTGTCGGTGTGGCTGGAGCCGTAGCCGTCGAGCCAGGCCTTGTAGGAGCCGCCGTGGGCCGCCTCACCGGTGTCGTTGGTGATGACGCCGCTGGATGCGGTCCAGGTGGTGTTGCCCGACTCGAAGCCCGGGTTGCCGAGCAGCTGCGCCGCGGAGCAGGTGCCGCCGGAGGAGCCGACCGTCCAGGTGAAGGAGGCCGAACCGGAGGCGCCGGTGGTGTCCCGGGCGGTGACGGTCACGGAGTAGGTGCCCGCCGTGGTGGCGGTGCCGGAGATCAGGCCGGTCGAGCTGTTGATCGACAGGCCGGTCGGCAGACCGGTGGCGCTGTAGGTGAGGGTCGCTCCCCCGCTGTCGGTGGCCGAGATCCGCAGGCTGACCGAGCTGCCGGTGGTGGTGGACTGGCTGCCCGGGTTGGTGACGGTCACGGTGTTGCCGCTGCTGCCGCCGGAGGTGAAGGCCGTGGTGCCGTTGGGGGTGCCCCATCCGGTCGGGCCGTCGTAGCCGGCGCCCGCGGTGCAGAAGTACGAGGTGGAGCAGGAGCCGTTGTTGCCGCTGGTCACGTCGTACAGGTTCGAGGTGTGGGAGTAGGGGTATTTCGCCGGGTAGTCGGCGCTGCCCGGGGTGCCCGCGAGGGCGTAGACGCCGGCGATGATCGGGGCGGAGGCGCTGGTGCCGCCGTAGACCGCCCAGCCGGAGCCGCCGTAGGTGTCGTAGACCGCGACACCGGTGGCCGGGTCGGCGACCGCGGAGACGTCCGCCTCCATGCGCTTGGCGCAGCCGGTGTCGGTCTGCCAGCTCGGCTTGGGGTCGTAGGCGGAGCAGCCGGAGCCGGTGCCCTCGGTGGAGCTGGTGTGCCAGACGGACTCGCTCCAGCCGCGGGAGTTGGCGGCGGTGGTCAGCGCGGTGCCGCCGACGGCGGTCACGTACTGGGAGGTCGCCGGGTACTCGGCGCCGTAGGCGGAGTCACCGGAGGAGACGGTGATCGCGACGCCGGGGTGCTTGAAGTAGGAGGTGTCCAGGCTGGTCTGGGACGAGGACTCGGAGCCGCCCCAGCTGTTGGAGACGAACTTCGCGCCGAGGGCGACGGCCTCGTTCTCGGCGATGCCGAGGTCGGTGTCGCTCGCCGAGTTGGCCTCGACGAGGATGATGTTGCAGTTGGGGCAGACCGCGCTGACCATGTCGATGTCGAGCGCTTCCTCGCCCGCCCAGCCGGTGTCGTTCGCCGGCAGCGAGGTGGTGGAGCCGGTCTGGCTGACCTGCTTGAAGCAGCCGCTGGCCTTGGTGCACGCCGACAGGCCGTACGTCGAGCGGTAGGTCGCCAGGTCCGATTCGGCGTTGGGGTCGTTGTACGCGTCGACCACCGCGACCGTGAGGCCGGAGCCGCCCGTCGAGGGCAGGTTGTAGGCGCTGTGCAGGTTGGCCGGGCTCAGGCCGGAGGGCGCGGCGGCGACGGCCGCGGCGAGCCGCTGCCTGATGTCGGTGCGCCGCTGGGCGAAGCAGGACGCGTGGCCGGGTGCCGGGGAGCCGCACAGGTGCTGGGTCGGCACCTTCTGGCCCGCCGTCCCGGTGGCGCGGACGGTCTGTTCCTTGGGGTCCGTCAGCGCCTTGGCGTTCTGGGTGACGCGGCTGGAGTGCGAGGCGTACGAGGAGTGCGCGGTGTCGGGGGCGCCGTGGGCCCCGGCGGCCGGTGCCGCCATGAGACCGGCGACGGTGAGGGCGAGAGCAGGGACGGCGGCGGTGAGGAGTCTTCGCAGGCTCCGTCGCCGCTTGCTCGGGCGTGACTCACGCATGGGTGCTGCCTCTCTCGGTTTGAGGCCGGCGCCGCGCAGACCTGGGTGGGGCCATACGCGGAGCCACAGCCGGAAGTGGGGGTTCACGAGCTGAGTGACAGGCCGTGACGCGCGTAGCGGCGGTGGAACGCGCGATCATGGGCATGACACTTTGAACACCTTGAACACTCTGCGATGCCGAGTGAGCGTGACATGACAGGGTGCGGCCAGAACGTAACCCCGGCCGCAGTAGGAGGGCAGCCCCGGAAGGAGATCTTTGCCACGCCATAGGCAGCGTTTAGCCCCCTCATAGGAGGCGGTTGGCGCGTTGATGAGAGGGCCGGACCCGGAGCATCCCCCGGAACCGGCCCCGCCATCGCATCACGGAGCAGACCTAGCTAGGCCCAGAGCTGGCCGTGCAGTGTCTCGATCGCCTCTTCCGTCGTGGCGGCCGTGTAGACGCCGGTCGAGAGGTACTTCCAGCCGCCGTCGGCCACCACGAAGACGATGTCGGCGCTCTCGCCCGCCTTGACGGCCTTCTTCCCGACGCCGATCGCTGCGTGCAGGGCCGCGCCGGTGGAGATGCCCGCGAAGATGCCCTCCTGCTGGAGGAGTTCACGGGTACGGGACACCGCGTCCGCCGAGCCGACGGAGAAACGGGTGGTCAGGACGGACGCGTCGTACAGCTCCGGTACGAAGCCCTCATCGAGGTTGCGCAGCCCGTACACCAGGTCGTCGTAGCGGGGCTCCGCCGCGACGATCTTCACGTCCGGCTTGTGCTCGCGCAGATAGCGGCCTACGCCCATCAGCGTGCCCGTGGTGCCCAGACCGGCCACGAAGTGCGTCACGGAGGGCAGGTCGGCCAGGATCTCGGGGCCGGTCGTCGCGTAGTGCGCGCCCGCGTTGTCCGGGTTGCCGTACTGGTAGAGCATCACCCAGTCCGGGTGTTCGGCCGCCAGCTCCTTGGCGAGGCGCACGGCGGTGTTGGAACCGCCCGCGGCCGGGCTCGGGATGATCTCGGCGCCCCACATGCCCAGCAGGTCCCGGCGCTCCTGGGAGGTGTTCTCCGGCATCACGCAGACCATGCGGTAGCCCTTGAGCTTGGCCGCCATGGCCAAGGAGATGCCCGTATTGCCCGACGTGGGCTCCAGGATCGTGCAGCCGGGGGTCAGCCGGCCGTCCTTCTCCGCCTGCTCGATCATGTGCAGTGCGGGCCGGTCCTTGACCGAGCCGGTCGGGTTGCGGTCCTCCAGCTTGGCCCAGATACGGACGTCGGGGGACGGCGACAGCCGCGGCAAGCGCACCAGAGGGGTGTTGCCCACCGCGGCCAGCGGGGAGTCGTAGCGCATCGGTGATCAGCGACCGTCAGGCCATGCCGCCGGCGACCGCCGGCAGGATCGTCACATTGTCGCCGTCGGCGACCTTGGTGTTGATGCCGTCGAGGAAGCGCACGTCCTCGTCGTTCAGGTAGACGTTGACGAAGCGGCGCAGTTCGCCGCCTTCCACGATACGGGCCTGGATGCCCGCATGGCGGGTCTCGAGGTCGGCGAACAGCTCGGCGAGGGTCTCCCCGGTGCCCTCGACGGCCTTCCGGCCGTCGGTGTACTGGCGGAGGATGGTGGGGATGCGGACCTCGATGGCCATGGCTTGGGGCTCCTGTCGGGAGAGGTCAGGTCGGTGGGCGCGCGGCAGCGCGAGAGGACACCGGCTACGCCGGTTGCGACGCCGCGGCTCTCGGCCGTGCGGCGGCAGGGCGGCGTCAACAGATGGCGCTGTTCAGCCTGCACAGGTCGACGTGCAGCCGCGCCACGAGCAGCGTGCCCGGCGCCTTCTTGCTCACGTCGTGGAAAACCATGGGGTCATCGTATCGATTCCCCCTCCGGGGCCCGGAGTGGGATCTCGCATCGTGGATGAACGCTGACCGCATCACGGGATGTAGCGGTCCACCACGGTGACCTCCTCCTCCGTCACCTCGCCCTCCACGATCCGGAACGAGCGGAACTGGAAGGGGCCGGCACCGTCCGTGTCGGCGGTGGAGACCAGGACATAGTGGGCGCCCGGCTCGTTGGCGTAGCTGATGTCCGTGCGGGACGGGTAGGCCTCGGTCGCGGTGTGGGAGTGGTAGATGACCACCGGTTCCTCGTCGAGGTCGTCCATCTCCCGGTACAGCTTGAGCAGGTCGCCGGAGTCGAACTCGTAGAAGGTGGGCGAGCGGGCCGCGTTCAGCATCGGGATGAAGCGCTCGGGGCGGCCGGAGCCCACCGGGCCCGCGACCACGCCGCACGCCTCGTCGGGGTGGTCCTGGCGGGCGTGGGAGACGATCCGGTCGTACAGGTCGTGGGTGATGGTCAGCATGTCGGTCAGGATAAGAGAAGGGCCGTTCCGTACCGAGAGGTGGTACGGAACGGCCCACATGGTGAGCTGGGTGCTCAGCCGACCTTCTCCAGCTGCGACTCGCGGCGCTGGGTGACCTCCGGGTTGCGGGCCTTCAGCACGGCCCAGCCGATGGCCAGGGCGGCCGCCCACACGGCCATCACGTACAGGCAGACGCGGGACTCGGAGTCAAAGGCGATCAGGCCGGTGACGAAGAGCAGGAAGGCGATGGCGATCCAGCTGCACACCGCGCCGCCCGGCGCCGGGAAGGAGGAGGCGGGCAGCCGGCCCGCGTCGACCGCGCGGCGGTACAGGACGTGGCTGACCAGGATCATCAGCCAGGTCCAGATGCCGGCCGCCGTGGCCACCGAGGTGACATAGCCGAAGGCCTTCTCCGGGACGATGTAGTTCAGCACCACGCCGATTCCCATGAAGGCGACCGAGACGGTGATGCCGAGGGCCGGGGTCTTGGAGGCCGACAGCTTGCTGAAGACCCGCGGCGCCTCCCCGTTGTCGGCGAGGGTGCGCAGCATGCGGCCCGTGGAGTACATGCCGGAGTTGCAGGACGACAGGGCTGCGGTGAGCACCACGAAGTTGACGATGCCCGCGCCGGCCGGGATGCCGATGACCGCGAAGGCCTTCACGAAGGGGCTGACGCCCGCCGCGAACTCGGTCCACTTCACCACGCACAGGATGACGGTGAGAGCGCCGACGTAGAACAGGGCGATGCGCCAGGGCAGGGTGTTGATCGCCTTCGGGAGGGTCTTCTCCGGGTTCTCGGACTCGCCGGCCGTCACACCGACCAACTCGACGGCGAGGTAGGCGAACATGACGCCCTGGAGGGTCATCAGCGAGGAGCCGATGCCCTTGGGGAAGAAGCCGTCGAACTGCCAGAGGTTGGTGACCGAGGCGGTGTCACCGGCGGCGCTGAAGCCGAAGGTCAGCACGCCGAGACCGATCACGATCATGCCGATGAGCGCGGTGACCTTGACCATCGAGAACCAGAACTCGATCTCGCCGAACAGCTTCACCGAGATCAGGTTGGCCACGAACAGGACCACCAGGAAGACCAGTGCCGTCACCCACTGCGGGATGGACGGGAACCAGTAGTGGACGTAGATCGCGGCGGCCGTCAGCTCGGCCATGCCGGTCACCACCCACATCAGCCAGTACGTCCAGCCGGTGAAGTAGCCGAAGAACGGGCCGATGAACTCGCGGGAGTACTCCGCGAAGGAGCCCGAGACCGGACGGTAGAGGAGCAGCTCACCGAGTGCCCGCATGATGAAGAAGATGATCACGCCCGCGAGGGCGTACATGAAGATCAGGCTGGGTCCGGCCTTGGCGATGTTCGCCCCGGCACCCAGGAAGAGGCCGACGCCGATGGCGCCGCCGATCGCGATCATCTGGACCTGGCGGCTGCCGAGCCCGCGCTCGTACCCCTCCTCGGGGGCGTCGCCGCCCACGGCCTCACTGCCGTCGTACTGCTTGCCGACCTGCGATGAGGTCATGTTGGTGCGCCTTTCTCCACGCCGATCCGAGCCAGTCCATGGCTTCGGACCGGGTTCCGATCCCCCCGGATGTGATGGAGTTGTGCCTGGCCGGCGGTCCGCCGGCTCGGTGGCGCACCCGAGCGGACATGGGTGGTGTCCCTCGGGCGGTCGTGAAGATTTATCACGGCCGCAACATTGATCGGTGGCCCGACATGTGACACACCGCACTGGAAGAAGCGGACAAAGAGTACCCGGAAGGGACAAACACGGCCGCAACGGTGATGCGATCGTTATCCGGAATTGAGCGTCCTCTGAGCGAACACCGGATGACGGCCCGGCGCGGAGCGATGTCCGCACTTCAGGGCATACGTCACGGCATAAGGGTCGTGACGAGTGTTTCCTGGAGGCCGCCGAGCCAGAGGTACGCCATCACCATCGGCTTGCGCGGGTCGTCGTCCGGCAGCTCGTAGAGGTGGTCGGTGTCGTCCTCGTCGACGATCTCAAGGCGGGAAGCGATCGCCAGGCGCAGGTCGTTGAGGGCGCCGAGCCACTGCTCGCAGTCCCCGCGCGCCAGCTTCAGGACCCCGCCCTCCCCGCTCACCGAGGTCAGGGCGTCCAGCGAGCGGATCACCGCCAGGGCGTTCTCGCGCTTGCGCGCGCGCAGGTCGTTCTCGGTGAAGCGGCGGAACTCCGCGGAGTACGCGCGCCGCTCGTCGGCCTCGTCGGGCGAGGGCGGCTCGCCGCCGGGGCCGCCGTAGGCGTCCGGGAACAGGCGGCGCAGCACCGGGTCGGAGGGCGGTTCGCTCGGGCCCTCCGCGAACAGCTCGGCGAGCGGGTCGTCGGAGGCGTCCTCGGCCGGGCCGGGCCCGACGAGTTCCAGCAGCTGAACGGCCAGCGACCGGATGATGGAGATCTCGACGTCGTCGAGCGCGACGGCCGCGCCGCCGCCGGGGAGCGGTTCGAAGTGTCCTGGCATGGGGTCTTTTCGCTGCTTGACGGACCTGCGGCTGACGCTACTTGCGGTCCTGCTGGAGGGTGGCCCACAGACCGTAACCGTGCATGGCCTGAACGTCGCGCTCCATCTCCTCGCGCGTTCCGCTGGAGACCACAGCCCGGCCCTTGTGGTGGACGTCGAGCATGAGCTTGGTGGCCTTGTCCTTGGAGTACCCGAAGTATGTCTGGAAGACATACGTCACATAGCTCATGAGGTTGACCGGGTCGTTGTGGACGATCGTCACCCAGGGGACGTCCGGTTCCGGGACGGCGAACTGTTCCTCCGCCGACTCGGTCTTTTCGATCTCAAGGGGTGCGGGAGCCGTCACACGGCCCATGCTGCCATCTGAAGGGGGGGCTCGCACAAACGGACACCCCCGCCACCGGCACAAATCGTCAGACTGACGAGATGGGAGTACGATCAGCGGCCGTGCCGCACATTCCGGGGGACGGCCCCCGGACCCCCGGCGGACACTGGGGGTACCGACGCGATGATGTTTCAAGGAGAGCTCTGGTGGGCGTAGCGGACCTTGGGCTGCCGGTGGACGTGCCCTCGACGGCGCTCTTCACCGACCACTACGAACTGACGATGTTGCAGGCCGCGCTCGCGGCGGGCACCGCCGAGCGGCGCTCCGTCTTCGAGGTCTTCACCCGGCGGCTGCCCGAGGGCCGTCGCT
This sequence comes from Streptomyces sp. NPDC047079, assembly GCF_040643755.1. Taxonomy (NCBI): domain Bacteria; kingdom Bacillati; phylum Actinomycetota; class Actinomycetes; order Kitasatosporales; family Streptomycetaceae; genus Streptomyces; species Streptomyces sp. NPDC047079. The sequence goes on along the minus strand of NZ_JBEYUZ010000001.1, from coordinate 133,038 downwards.
ACGGGGTCGTGGCGGGTACGGGGCGCGTCCTGGACGCAGTCGAGAACTTCCGCTTCGACGCGGGCGTCCTCGGATTCCTGCGGGAGCGCGGGGTCGTCGACGAGGAGACGCTCCAGTGGCTCGCCTCGTACCGCTTCGGCGGCGACATCTGGGGCTACGCGGAGGGCGAGGTGTACTTCCCGGGCTCGCCGATCATGCGGGTCGAGGGCTCCTTCGCCGAGTGCGTGCTCCTGGAGACCGTGATCCTGTCGATCCTCAACCACGACTCCGCCGTGGCCGCCGCAGCCTCCCGTATGTCCTCCGCCGCGGACGGCCGGCCGCTGATCGAGATGGGCGCCCGCCGCACCCACGAGCTGGCCGCCGTGGCCGCCTCGCGGGCCGCGTACGTCGGCGGCTTCACCACCACCTCGGACCTGGCGGCCGGCTTCCGGTACGGGATTCCCACGGTCGGGACGTCGGCGCACGCCTTCACGCTCCTGCACGACAGCGAGCGGGACGCCTTCCGGGCCCAGGTGGAGTCGCTGGGCCCCGGCACCACGCTGCTGGTGGACACCTACGACGTCGCCGAGGCCGTGCGGGTGGCCGTCGAGGTGGCCGGGCCCGAGCTGGGCGCCGTCCGCATCGACTCCGGCGATCTGCTGCTGGTCGCGCACCGGGTCCGGCAGCAGCTCGACGCGCTGGGAGCCACCAAGACGAAGATCGTCGTGACCTCGGACCTGGACGAGTACGCGATCGCCTCGCTGAGGGCGGCCCCGGTGGACGCGTACGGGGTCGGCACCCAGGTGGTGACGGGCTCCGGGCACCCCACCTGCTCGATGGTCTACAAGCTGGTCGCCCGGGCCGAGTCGGCGGATCCGAAGGCCCCGCTGGTGCCGGTCGCGAAGAAGTCGACCGGAGGCAAGACGTCCATAGGCGGCCGCAAGTGGGCGGCGCGGCGGCTCGACGAGCACGGGGTGGCGGAGGCCGAGGTCGTCGGCACCGGGCCGGTGCCGGAGGAACTGGCGGACCGGCAGCTGCTGGTGCAGCTGGTCAAGGGCGGCGAGGTCGTCGCCCGTGAGCCGCTGGACGTCGTACGCGACCGGCACGCGTCCGCGCGCGCCGGTCTGCCGCTGTCGGCGACCCAGCTGTCGCGCGGGGAGCCGGTGATTCCCACCGAGTACGTCTGAACGAGCACCTCGGAACGCGTACGTCCGAAGCGGCAAGGGCACGGTGCGGCTCGGGCCGCTCCGGCCCCCGGGTGTACGAACGGGCGGCCTTGGGCAGTGCAACGGCAGCGCACCCGCGCACCCGACCGACCGCCCCGTGCCCCCTCCCGTCCGCCCCGCCAAGTCTCTAGGCTCGGTAGTTCGTACAGACGGCCGGGCCCCGCACCCTCCGCTGTCGAACCGCTGCCGACCCGAAGGACACCGACCATGCGCCGCGCCTTGATCGTCGTAGACGTGCAGAACGACTTCTGTGAAGGCGGCAGCCTCGCGGTGGCCGGAGGTGCCGATGTGGCCGCCGCGATCACCGAGCTGATCGGGCAGGCCCCCGCCGGGTATCGCCATGTCGTGGCCACCCGGGACCACCACATCGCCCCGGGCGGGCACTTCGCCGACAACCCCGACTATGTGCACTCCTGGCCCGCGCACTGCGTGGCCGGCACCGAGGGCGTGGGCTTCCACCCCAATTTCGCCCCGGTGGTCGCCTCCGGGGCGATCGACGCCGTCTTCGACAAGGGGGCGTACTCGGGGGCGTACAGCGGGTTCGAGGGGGTCGACGAGAACGGGCTGTCACTGGCGGACTGGCTGCGGGCCCGGGAGATCGACGAGGTGGACGTGGTGGGCATCGCCACGGACCACTGCGTGCGCGCCACCGCCCTGGACGCCGTACGGCACGACTTCCGCACCCAGGTGCTGCTGGACCTGACCGCCGGGGTGTCCGAGGAGACCACGGAACGGGCGCTCGAGGAGCTGCGGGAAGCGGGAGTGGAGCTGACCGGCAAGCCGGTGGTGTAGCCCCTGCTCACACCTGCGGCGCCGTCTGCCGCAGCAGGGCCCTGATCGGGCGCCACAGTTCCTGCGACAGCTCCTGGCCCGCGTTGTCGGGGGCCGTGCGCCATATCAGGCCGTCGGGGTGGTGCAGGACCGCCGTGACCTCGTCGGGGGTCGGCGGGGCCGCGTTGCCGCGCAGATACACCGCCCGCAGCCCCAGGTTGCGCAGGCGCGTCAGCGCCCGGGCGCGGTTCTGGGCGAGCACCAGCACGCGGACGAAGCCACCCGCCGAGCCCGGACTGGGCAGGTTCAGCGCCACCACCACGCTGCCGCTCGGCAGCTTGCAGAAACCTCCTGCGGCCATGCCTGTTCACACCCCCGTGAGACCTGATGTCAATAAGAGAGCCACAGGACGCACCTAAACACGATCGGCCGCGACCCGCCAGAGGGTCACGGCCGATCATGCCCTGACGTGCACAGACGCTGTTCAGTTTGTGAGCTGTTCCACTCCGGACAAGATCATCCGAGGGGCGTCAGCGGGACGGCTGCACCGCCACTGTCAGTACGCTGCCGTTCCTCGTCTGCCGCAGGAGCCTGATCTTCGTGTGGGTGTCCGGCACCTTCACGCTCGCGTACGGAGTCTCGGAGGAGTAGTACGTGCCCTTGTGGTCGTCGAAGACCGGGACGCCCCGCTGGCTCTTGATCTTGGTGGCCACGCCGTTGCTGTGCAGCGTGATCGTGTCCGTCGGCTCCAGGGTGAACGTGGAGTCGAAGCCCTGCATGCGGGGGCGCAGGTAGGTGCCGTCCGTCCACTTCAGCGGCTTGGGGTGGGCGTCGACGGGCAGGATGAGCCCCTCGCCCGGGTGCTCGCTGACGTTGTTGTCCGCCTGCGAGGTGTCCCAGTACCAGACCAGCAGGCCGTTCTGGTACGGGTAGTGCTCCACCCAGTTCGGCTTCGTGTTCAGGAAGCCGAAGTTGTACGGGCCGGTCTTCAGGGTCGCGTCGTACGACACGTACTGCCGGTTCTCGGCGATGTAGTACTGCGGGTAGTCGCCGCTGTAGGACGCGCCCTTGACGGAGAAACCGTTCACCGCCCAGTCGCCGGTGCCGTTCTCGGCGCCGTCGGTGAAGACGGCGGAGCCGTCGGCGGTGATGGCGATGTCGTCCGCCGTGAAGCCCTTCTTGGCCACACCGGTGTCGGTGGTGTAGCGGAAGCGCAGCTTGATCCGCTTTCCGGCGTAGGCGTCCAGCGGGTAGACCAGGTCGGCGTACTTGTCGACGGTGCCGGTCAGCGCGGGCTGGTCGCTCGCGTCACGCGGGATCGCGACGCCGTTCACCGTGCCGTCCACCGGCTTCCAGCTGGTGCCGCCGTCGGTCGAGACCTCCGTGTACAGGAAGTCGTAGTTCTGCTCGATGTCGTAGTAGCCCTTGAGCGAGAGCGTGGCCGACGACCTGCCGGTGAGGTCGACGTCACGGGCCAGCGTGTTGCCCAGGCCGTTGCCGCTGCCGCTCCACCACTGGTACGAGCCGCTCGCCGGGGTGATCAGATCCGTGGTGACGGTCTTCTTCGGCAGCACGACGAGCAGGGCCTGCGGGTCCTTGGTGTTGTACTCCGTGTACCCGATCTTCGTCAGCGACGTGGCGCGGGAGGTGACCGTCCGGTAGTTCAGCCAGCCCAGCTGGAGCTTGTCCCAGGCGGTGAAGTCGCCGGGGGTGTCGCCGATGCTGCTCTTGCCGGTGCCGAGCCAGGAGCCGGAGGACATCAGGTCCCAGAAGCCGGTGGAGTTGTCGGCGTTGCCGGTGGTGTCGTAGTTGTCGGGCAGGCCGAGGTCGTGGCCGTACTCGTGGGCGAAGACACCGAGTCCGCCGTTCTCCGGCTGGATGGTGTAGTCGCCGACCCAGATGCCGGTGTCGCCGATCTGCGTGCCGCCGAGCTTGTTGGCGTCGGGTCCGGTCTTGCCGGAGTCGGTGCCGTACGCGTACCAGCGGTGGGCCCAGATCGCGTCCTCGCCCTGCGCGCCGCCGCCCGCGGACTCGTCCTCGCCGGCGTGCACGATCTGGAAGTGGTCGATGTAGCCGTCGGGCTCGTTGAAGTTGCCGTCGCCGTCGTAGTCGTAGCGGTCCCACTGGTCGTACTGGGCGACCTTGGCCTTGATCTGGGCGTCGGTGTCCCCGGCGGCCTTGCGCTGGGCGACCCACTTGCCGAGGGCGTCGCTGACCAGGTTCCACGTGCAGGTGCCGCACTTGTTGCTGCCGTACCGGGCCTCGTTGTAGTCGACCTTGACCCAGTCCTGGACCTGGCCGTCGACCGAGTAGCGGCCGGAGGACGCCTTCTCGTAGAACTGCTTCAGGGAGTTCTTCTTCGGGTCCGTGGAGAAGTAGAGGTCCTGGTAGTGCTGCCGGTTGTACTCCGACTGCCAGGCGGTGCTGTTGTCCGTGGCGCGGTTCGGCGCGGCTATCTCGTTGTGCGCGGGGCCGGCCGTGCCGCCGTACTCCGACGTCTTCGTGCCGAACTCCGCGAGGATGGTGAAGATCTTGTCGGTGCGCTCACGGGCGAGTTCGACGTACTTGCCGCTGCTGAGCTTCACCACCTTCGAGGCGCCACGGTCCGTGACCGTCGCCTTCCCGGATATGACCCGGTTGAGCGCCTCTTCGCGCTGAGCCTCCTGGGTCTTGCTCAGCGGTCCGTCGAGGTCGTGCTCCCTGCTCTCGACCGGCTGCGGGTCGTGCCGGTTCACAGGGGCCACGGGGGCGTTCCCGCCCCCCTGCGCCACTGCGGACGTCGAGAGGGTGGCGGTGGCCGCCGTGAGCGCCACGGCGATCGCGGCCGCTCTGAACGTCCAGGCTCTGCTGGTCACTTGAAGTCCTCCCCGACGCGCCCGGACGCGCGGAAGCGGGTCCTGGTCGTAGGGAAGGTCCGCGCGCGAGGTACGCGTGTGTCAAGTGACGACATTTGACCGGAGGTTTAAGAAAAAAGACAGATCTTGACTTGGACAGGTCAAAGCATTAAAGGGACCGGATGTTCGCCATGCGAACATCACGCGAACGGCGGACGCACGGTGCGCGGCGTCTTGCAGACGGCATAGTCCCCCGTCAACCGGCGCGCGTGTCCGTCCAGTTGGTGGACTGTATGACTCCGTGCGCCCCCAATGCATCGGTACCGTGGGTTAGGTCACGCTTACCGGCTGTTCCCCTCGGGCATGGAGGCGAATAGAGTCGATAGGCGAAGCGTCGGGACGACGACGGATTGCCCTGTCGACACCGTTGTCAGCCCACGATTCCCAGCTACGCCCCACGTGCCCCATAGTCGCCCGCAGTTGTCCGCATCCTCCCCCATCGCGAGAGGCACCGGGGGGAGACCTCCACCCCGAGGAATCGCCATGCCTCGTCCGAACGCCGCACAGCTCGCCTACGGTTCCTGCACCGTGATCTTCTCCACCCTCGCCATGCTGCTGCTGTCCCAGACGAGTTCGGGCGTGGGGATCACCGTGATCGCCCTCGCGGCCCTCGCACTCGGACTCCTCGTCGCCGTGACGGTCCCGCTGCCGAGGTCCGCGTCGGCCACCACCCGGTCCGCCGGCCGGCGGTCCGCTCCGGTCGGACGCCCGACGGCGTCCCTTCGATCCGCCGCGCCCGCCGAGTCCGTGCACGAGCCCGCGAACCGCTGAACCGGGTCTCGCACCCCCCGCGCCGCGCAGGCCCCGTGCGCTGTGCACCACCTCGTCGAACGGACATGAACGGGTGGGCCCGTGCCGCACGGGCCCACCGGTTCATACGTACACCGCCGCCGTACCGCTCGTCCCCGGGCCCTGTCACACCGTGCTGACCGCCACGGTCCTGGCCGCCTTGTCGTGCAGGCCCTGCTTGTAGGGCCGGTCGAAGAAGCTCCAGCCGCCGCAGATCGCGGTCCAGACGCAGGCACAGCAGAAAGCGAACGGCAGCCACAGCACGACCGCGCGGATCAGCGAGGCCTGCACGGACGGGTTGGAACCGTCCTCCAGGTTCGCCACCCTCATGTTCAGCAGCTTCTTGCCGATCGTCTGGCCGGACCGGGAGATCATGACCGTGTCGTACGCGATGTAGAGCACGGCGGCGATCACGGACTGGCCGACGGACTTGCCGAACTCGATCCTGTTGGACTCCACCTGGTACTCGGTGGTGTGGAAGAGCCAGGACAGCAGCCAGACGACCACTCCCACGATGATCATGTCGATGATCCGGGCGAGCACGCGTTTGCCGCTGTCGGCCAGCGGGGGCATTCCGGCGAGGGGGTCCGTGCCGCCATAGGGCCCGGGGGGGCCTCCGCCGCCGTACGGGCCTTCGCCGTACGGGCCTTCGCCGCCGTAGGGGCCCCCGCCGGGCGGCGGTGGTGTGCCGTAGGGGCCGCCTCCCGGTGGTGGTGTGCCGTGGGGGCCGCCTCCCGGCGGGGGCGCCCCAGGGGGAGGCTCTCCGTACGGGGGTTCACTGCCGTACGCGGGTTCACTGCCGTAAGGGGGCTGGTTGCCGTGCTGCGGGCCCCAGTGGGGTTCGAAACCGCCACCCTCGGACGACGGGGGCTGCTTCTTCCTGAAAGGGTCGTCCTCCGGAGAGTCCCCGGAGCCGGGGCGCGGCGGTTCGGTGCTCATGGCCCGAGTCGACCGCGAACCCTGCGGCTCCGCATCCGTAGAGGTCCGTCCGGGTCAGCCCGCGACGAACGTGTGCGCCGCCTTGTCGTGCCAGCACTGGCGCCAGGGACGGTCGAACACACACCACAGCACCCCGACGACACCGACGCCCAGCAGGCCCGGAAGGCTGTAGACCATCCATCGCCGCAGGGCCGGGGCGAAGGTCGGCGGCTCGTGGGCCTCGATGTCCCGCACCTCGATGCCGCACAGTCTCTTGCCGAGCGTGCGGCCCCACTTGACGGTCGGCAGCACCTCGTAGAGGACACCGAAGCCGAGGAGCACGGCGATCACGATGGCGAGGTAGACCGAGGTCGTGCCGTCGAGCAGCCAGACCGTGACCGTCCGCCCGGACAGCCTGGCCGCGTCGATCTTGCCATTGATGTGGTCGATCGCCTTGGTGGTCAGCGGCACGGCGGCCACGCCCGTGACCGCCGCCAGGACCAGCGTGTCCAGCAGCCGGGCGGCCAGCCGCTTGCCGAGACCGGCGGGCCGGGCCGCCGCCTGTGCCCGCGCGGCCGCCAGGAAGGGGTCCTCCACCGGTGGCTTCCAGGGCGCGGGCGGCCGGTCGCCGTCGGCGCCCGCGCTCGCGAGGCGGTGGACCTGCTGCGCCCATGAGGGCTGACCGCCGCCGGGGCCCGTGGTCATGGGCGTGGCGGGACCCGTGGCCGGGGAAGCTGCGGGACCCGTGGGCGAGGACGCTGCGGGCCCCGTGGAAGGCTGCGGCCGGCCCGCCGCGGGCTGCGGGGGCAGGCTCGTGGCCGGCTGCTGTGCGGACGCCCCCGGCGCCGGCGCCGGGGCGGGCTGCGGCTGGGCCGTCCGCGGCGGGGCGGCCTCCGGGGCGCCCGGACCCAGGCCGAGCGCCTGGCGGGCCGCGGCCCGGGCGTTCGTCGTCCGCGCGTCGGGCTGCCCCCCACCGGAATCGGTCGCCCCCGCGCCGCCGCCCTGCTCCCCCGTGCGCGGGGACAGCGCACGGAACGCCATGGTGCTCTCGGAGGGGGCGGCGTCCTCACCCGGGGCGGACCCGGGCGCGGCGGGCGGGATCGTGGCGGTGCCGTCCGTGCGGATCGCCCTGCCGTCGGGCCCGCCCGCGAGCGGGAGCCGCGGGTCGGCGGTCCCGGGCGCGCCCCAGGACACCCGGCGGTCCTGGTCGCCGCTGAACCCGGACTGCCGGGAGGGCTCCGCGCCCCAGGCCGAGGCGGGCTCCGGGCGGCTGCCGTGCGGGGCGTCGGCCGTGTCGGCGGGGCCGGGTTCCTCGGCGGGGTCCTCGTCGAAGAAGTGCGGGCCCGTCTCCTCCACGGAGGGCTCCGCGCTGCCCGGGCCGGGAGGCTGGGCCGGCGGTGTACCGTCGGCGGGCGCGGGCCGACTGGTGCCGGGCACCCAGGCGACCCCGTTCCAGTACCGGACATATCCGGGAATGGACGGATCCGGGTAGTAGCCTTCGCGGGGCCTGTCGTCACCGGGTGCCGGGGTGGGGGCGCTCATGTCCGTCGTCCCGTATCTGCTCGGGGGGTCGTGTGGGCATCCACATCTATCAGAAGCCGACGGCGGGTACGGCCGCTCCGCTCGTACGCACCCCTTTCCGGGCGACAGCGCGCACGGCCTTCACACACCTGGGACACACTCCGAAAAAAAGTTCTCGCAAACGCACGTTCGCACCTGCGGGCTCCCCTGGGCGCCCTCAGCGCCCTGAGCACCTGATCACCCTGAGCACGCTCAGCATCCTCGGCAGTCGTCAGAAGAGCTTGCCCGGGTTCAAGATACCGAGCGGATCGAAGACTTGTTTGATGGCCCGGTGCATCTCCACGCCCACCGGGCCGATCTCGCGCGCCAGCCACTCCTTCTTCAGCAGGCCCACCCCGTGCTCACCGGTGATCGTGCCACCGAGTTCCAGGCCGAGCCGCATGATCTCGTCGAAGGACTCATGGGCGCGCCGCGACTCGTCGGGGTCCTGGGCGTCGAAGCAGACGGTCGGGTGCGTGTTGCCGTCGCCCGCGTGCGCGCAGACGCCGATGGTCAGGCCGTGCTTCTCGGCGATCCGCTCGACCCCTTCGAGCATGTCGCCGAGCCGGGAGCGGGGCACGCACACGTCGTCGATCATGGTCGTGCCCTTGACGGCCTCCAGCGCGGTGAGCGACAACCGGCGGGCCTTCAGCAGGAGTTCGGACTCGGCCGCGTCGTCGGCGGGAACGACCTGGGTGGCGCCCGCGGCCTCGCACAGCGCGCCGACCGCGGCGAGGTCGGCGGCCGGGTCCGGGGTGTCGAAGGCGGCGAGCAGCAGTGCCTCGGTGGTCTCCGGCAGGCCCATATGGGCGAGGTCGTTGACGGCCTTGACGGTCGTACGGTCCATCAGTTCCAGCAGCGACGGCACATGGCCGCCCGCCATGATCCGGCACACGGCGTCGCAGGCGGCGGACGCGGACGCGAACTCCGCGGCCAGTACCAGCTGCTGCGGCGGCTTCGGTTTGAGGGCGAGGACCGCGCGGACGACGACGCCGAGCGAGCCCTCGGAGCCGACGAAGAGCCGGGTGAGGTCGTATCCGGCGACGCCCTTGGCGGTGCGGCGGCCGGTGGACAGCAGGCGCCCGTCGGCGAGGACGACGTCGAGACCGAGGACGTACTCGGCGGTGACCCCGTACTTGACACAGCACAGGCCGCCGGAGGCCGTGCCGATGTTGCCGCCGATCGTGCACATCTCCCAGCTGGAGGGGTCCGGCGGGTAGGTGAGGCCGTGTTCGTTCACCGCGCGGGAGAGCGTGGCGTTGACGACACCGGGCTCGACGACGGCGATGCGGTCGACCGGATTGATCTCCAGGATCCGGTCCATCTTCGTGAGCGAGAGCACGATGCAGCCTTCCGAGGCGTTCGCCCCGCCCGACAGGCCCGTGCGGGCGCCCTGCGGGACGACCGGGACGCGCAGTTCGGTGGCGGTCCGCAGGACGTGCTGGACCTGCTCCACCGTGCGCGGCAGCGCGACCACGGCCGGGGTGCCGGCCGCGCAGAAGCTCGCCATGTCGTTCGCGTACGAGGCCGTGACGTCGGGGTCGGCCAGGACGGCCTCGGGGGGCAGGCCCGCCCGGAGGCGGTCGAGGAGGTTGCCGGTGACTTCGTCGCGCGGGGCTTCGATACGGCTCATGATCACAGCGTGGCACCGGGGAGCCGCGGTGGGAAGACCGTGCGCGCGGGCACCCGTCCGTAGGCGGGTGGGCGGCGGGCCCATCGGTGTGAAACCGCTGCGGGGCTCGGGATGCCGCGGTGCGATCCTCATATGGGCGCATGGTGGTGGCCGCAGGGGTCACGGGGGCACTGACCCCTGCGGGCCTGCCGCGGTGCGCCGTCGCACACCGCGGCGGCGGGTCACAGGTTTCCGCGCTTGGCCTGCTCGCGCTCGATCGCCTCGAACAGGGCCTTGAAGTTGCCCTTGCCGAAGCCCATGGAGCCGTGCCGCTCGATGATCTCGAAGAAGACCGTCGGACGGTCCTGGACCGGCTTGGTGAAGATCTGGAGCAGATAGCCGTCCTCGTCGCGGTCGGCGAGGATCTTCAGCTCGCGCAGGGTCTCGACGGGGACGCGGGTGTCGCCGACCCACTCGCCGAGGGTGTCGTAGTAGGAGTCGGGGGTGTCCAGGAACTGCACACCGGCCGCCCGCATCGTCCGTACCGTGCGCACGATGTCGTTGGTGTTGAGCGCGATGTGCTGGACGCCGGGGCCGCCGTAGAACTCGAGGTACTCGTCGATCTGGGACTTCTTCTTGGCGACGGCGGGCTCGTTGATCGGGAACTTGACCTTGAGGGTCCCGTCGGCGACGACCTTGGACATCAGCGCGCTGTACTCGGTCGCGATGTCGTCGCCCACGAACTCCTTCATGTTCGTGAAGCCCATGACCTTGTTGTAGAACTCGACCCACTCGTTCATATGGCCGAGTTCGACGTTGCCGACGCAGTGGTCGATCGCCTGGAAGGTGCGGTGCGCGGGCGGCTCGACGAGGGGGTCGGCGGCGACGTAGCCGGGGAGGTAGGGGCCGTCGTAGCCGCCGCGTTCGACCAGGGTGTGGCGGGTCTCGCCGTAGGTGGCGATCGCGGCCAGCACGACGACTCCGTGCTCGTCCTTCAGTTCGTACGGCTCGGCGACCGGGCGGGCGCCGTGCTCGACCGCGTACGCGAACGCCGCGCGCGCGTCCGGGACCTCGATGGCGAGGTCGACCACACCGTCGCCGTGCTCGGCGACGTGCCGGTCGAGGAAGCGGCCCCAGTCGGTGGCGGGCTTGACGACCGAGGTGAGGACGAAACGGGCGGAGCCGTTCTCCAGGACGTACGAGGCGGTCTCGCGGCTGCCGGTCTCCGGTCCGGAGTACGCCACGAGCCGCATCCCGAAGGCGGTGGAGTAGTAGTGCGCGGCCTGCTTGGCGTTGCCCACGGCGAAGACGACCGCGTCCATTCCCTTTACCGGGAAGGGGTCTGCCTCGCGCGCGGTGTCAGGGGTGTGGTGTGTGGTCTGCGTCATGTCAGCAGCGTCACCCGTCTCTGCAAGGTGCGCAATAGTTTGCGTATCTGCTGGGCAATGTGCACAGCGAGACGCCCGGATCGGCGGGCGTTCTGTACAGGATGACCATCGGGGAGTGCGGTATGGCGATCGATCATCTGGACGCCCGGCTCATCGTGTTGCTGGCGCGCGAGCCGCGCATCGGTGTGCTGGAGATGTCCCGGCGGCTCGGGGTGGCCCGCGGCACGGCCCAGGCGCGCCTGGACCGCCTCCAGTCCCAGGGAGTGATCCGCGACTTCGGGCCGCAGGTGGATCCGGCCGCGCTCGGCTACCCCGTCACGGCCTTCGCCACGCTGCAGATCCGCCAGGGCCAGGGCCCGGACGTGCGGGCCCATCTGACCACCGTCCCGGAGGTCCTGGAACTGCACACCACCACCGGCAGCGGGGACATGCTGTGCCGTCTGGTGGCCCGCTCCAACGCCGACCTCCAGCGGGTGATCGACCGGGTGGTCGGCTTCGAGGGCATCGTCCGCGCCTCGACGGCGATCGTGATGGAGAACCCGGTTCCGCTGCGGATCATCCCGCTGGTGGAGCAGGCGGCGCAGGACCCCGAGCGAACGTAGGGGCTCGCCGTCACGGCGGCCGGCCGGGTCAGCTCCCGCGGATGGGCCGAGCCGCCGTGGCGCGGAGCACGGGGTCCTTGCGCAGCCGTACGAAGGTGACGAGCAGGGTCAGGGCCTGCAACACGGCGCACGCCCCCAGGACGTCGGTGAGATACGACGGCGGGGTGAGGGCGAGCACGATGCCCGCCACGGGGAAGGGCACCAGAAGGAGCAGGATGGTCAGGGAGAGGGTCGTGCCGAAGGCCGCGGGCGGGATGATCAGCGAGCGCAGGGTGCGCAGGACGACGGTGAGTCCCCCGTCGGCGGCCATGAACAGCGCGACCAGGGCCGTGTAGCCGGCGTAGGAGGCAGCCGCGGGCACGGCGAGGCAGGCGGCTGCCGCGACGGTCGCGCTGATGACGCCGATACCCCACAGGCCCAGCCGGTTGAGCGCGAACCGGCAGCAGACGACCGCGATCAGGGTGGCGGCGGCAGCGGCCGACCAGAGGGTGCCTACGGCGGCCGGGGACCGGCCGAAACGGCCCTCCACGAGGATGGGGCTCGCCGACTGGAGCAGGCCGAGCGCGAGGTTGGAGCAGGCGAGACCGGCCACGAGCCGCCGCAGGGACGGCAGTGAGCGCAGAGTCTCCCATCCTTCCCGCATGCCTCCGCTCGCTTTCCGTCCGTCCGGGCCCCCGGCGCGCAGAGGGGTGGGCGGGGTCTGGAGGGCGAGCCCGGCCGACAGGAACGACAGCACGCTCAGGCACGCGAGCATGCGGGTGGGCCCGGTCAGGAGCAGGACGCCGCCCAGGGCCGGGCCGACGAGTGTGGCGCTCTGGTCGATGCCGATCAGCACCGACTGCACCTTGTGGGACTGCCCTTCGGTGCGGCGGCTGACGATGGCGCCGACCGCCTCGTTGGCGATGAAGCTGAACTGTGTGAGGGCACCGGTCACGGCGGCCAGCGCCATGACGGCGGCGGTCTCGGCCGTCCCCCGGGGCAGCACGGTCAGCACGAAGCCGGCGCCCGCGACCAGCAGGGCGCGGACCAGGGAGGCGATGAAACACACGATGGCCGCGCCGCTCCGGTCCACCAGGGCGCCGGCGAAGCTGAACGCGGCCACCCGGGGTATCCATTCCAGCGCGAAGGCCAGGCCCGTCAGGGACGCCGAGCCGGTGGTGGCCAGCACCACGAGCGGCATGGCATAGGTCGCCATGGAGTAGGCGAGCGCGTCGCATACGCGCGGCGCGTAGACCCGTCGGAACAGACTGCCCGTGGGCACTGCCGCATGCCGACCGGCCGGTCGGGCCTCGTGCAGGGAGACGGTCACGAAGTGGGGGGCTTTCGGTGAGCGGGGGCGCGAAAGAGGGCACGAAGCGGCACCCCCCGCCCCATCCCGGACATGCGCATGACACGAGTAGTAGGCCATAAGCCTGGTTGAGATGTGAACTACGGAGCGGTAACAACATAGCGGAACGAGCCGCTCCTGAAGAGTCCTCCGGCACCGGTCGGTTGCCGAGCGCGCCCGCATTGCCTGCCGGGGCCCGTCTGCCGTGCCGGGCGCCGCGAGCCCGTGAACTAGCAGCTCGGTACCGGGCCCGTGCCCTTCTCCAGGGCCACCAGCGCGTTGATCGCGCCGTTCAGTGTGGTGACCGGAACCAGTCGCAGGCCCTTCGGGAGTTCCGCGCGCGCGTCGGCGCACTCCGCCTTCGGGACCAGGAAGACCGTCGCGCCGTCACGGCGGGCCGCCTGCGTCTTGAGGGCGACCCCACCGACCGCCCCCACGTTGCCGGCCGTGTCGATCGTGCCCGTACCGGCGATGGTGCGACCGCCCGTGAGGTCGCCCCCGCCGCCGTCGCCCTCCAGCTTGTCGATGATCCCGAGGCTGAACAGCAGGCCCGCGCTGGGGCCGCCGACGTCCGCGAGCCTCAGCCTGATCTTGACGTCCTTCTCGCTGAGGTGCAGGTACTTCATGGCCGCCCGACTCGCCGCGTCCTGGGACTGCTGCATCTGCTCGGCGTTGTGCCGCTCGATCTCCTTGACGCTGTCCCCGCTCGGGTACACCGCGTCGCGCGGCATCACCGCGCGGTCCCTGCGGAACCAGCCGTCGACCACGTCGCCGAGCGAGACGTCCGTGTCGGGGCCGGTCGCCTCGATCGTGGTCATCCGCAGCTGGCCCGTGGTCGTGCGGGTGGGCGCCCCGCTGACCGTGATCACGGGCTCGCCCTTGTTCTCGCCGAGGACGTTCGCCGTGATGCCGGGCTGGGCCACGGAGAACGGCAGCGGCGCGAACACGGCCGTGGCGACCAGGGCCACGACGGGCAGGGCGCAGACGGCGACGGCCTTGGGACGGGAGAGGCGAGAGAGCACGGGATCAATCTAACGTGACGGTGACTTCAGCCCCTGTACAGGTCGCTGCGGCCGGTGGTGAAACGCCGCAGGGCCTCCGGGAGCGGTGCGACGCCGATCCCGGGTGCCGAAGGAACCGGCAGATGGCCGTCCTGGAGCACGAACAGCTCGGTGATGTCCTCGGCGAAGTACCGGGCGGACGCCGAGGTGTCGCCGGGCAGGGTGAAACCGGGCAGCGCGGCCAGGGCCAGGTTCGGTGCGCGCCCGATGCCCGTCTCCAGCATGCCGCCGCACCACACCGGGACCCCGTGCGCCCGCGCCACGTCGTGCACACGGCGGGCCTCGAGGTAGCCGCCGACCCGCGCGGGCTTGACGTTCACGACCCGGCAGGCGTCCAGGGCGATCGCGGAGGCGGTGTCCCGGGCGCTGTGCAGGGACTCGTCCAGGCAGACGGGGGTCGCAAGGCGCTGCTGGAGCCGGGCATGGGCGTGGAGGTTGTTCTCCTCCAGCGGCTCCTCGATCAGCAACAGCCCGAACTCGTCCAGTTTCCGCAGGTGTTCGGCGTCGGCGAGCGTGTACGCCGTGTTCGCGTCGACCTGGAGCGGCAGTTCGTCGCCGAAACGCTCACGGACCGCCCGTACGGGCTCCACGTCCCAACCGGGTTCGATCTTCAGTTTGATCCGTACGTACCCCTCGGACAGGTAGCGCTCGACGTCGTCCAGCAGTTCGGGCACCGAGTCCTTGATGCCGACCGACACCCCGGCCGGCACCCGGTCCCGTACGGCCCCCAGATAGGTCGCCAGCGGCATGCCGTGCGCGCGCAGCTCCGCGTCCAGGACTGCCGTCTCCAGCGCGGCCTTCGCCAGCTCGTGGCCCTTGATCTTCGCCATGGCCGGGGCGAGCGCGGCACCCGTCAGGCCGGGCAGGGCGGCCACGCGCGGCAGCAGGAAGTCGCGCAGGACGATCTCGGCTCCCGCGACGAACTCCGAGCAGTACAGCGGCTCCGGGTCGGCCGCGAACTCCGCCCAGCCCTCGGCGGCGTCGGTGACGACATGGAGCAGGAAGGTGTCCTTCGTCGTCATGGTCCCGAAGGAGGTGCGGAACGGGGTGACGAGCGGGATCGCCACATGGACGATCTCGACGCGCTCCAGTTTCATGCCGGTCACGCCTCCTCGCGGGTGAGCGTGTACCAGCCGTCGCGGGACATGCCCGTGGCCGCGAACCCCTCGGCGAAGGCCTTCGTGAACACCTCGCGGACGGCGTGCCGCCAGCGCAGTGCGAGCACGGGATCGGCGGCGCGCAGGGCGACGACGTCCTCCGGTACGCGACACCACACGAACCGGTCGTCCAGGGAGCGGCAGACGAGCGGGCCGCCGTCCGGGGCCGTGGTGACCGCGACGGGCCGGTCGTCCGGGCCCGCGGGGGTGACGGGCCGGTCGTCCGGGCCCGCGGGAGTGGCAGGCCGGTCGTCCGGGCCCGCGGGGGTGACGGGCCCGTCGTCCGGGCCCGCAGGGGTGACGGGCGCGGACGAGGGCCCGCGCGGTGCCACGAGGTCCCAGGTCACCGCGAGCCGGTCGCTCTCGTCACCGTCGTTCACGCCGTCGGCCATCGGACCGTAGAAGTCGACCAGGTACTCCGTGCCGGTCGCGCCGAGCTTCACCAGGTTGAAGCGGGCGTTGCGGGCGACCAGCGGGTCGAAGGTCCAGCGCAGGGTGCGGGCGCCGCGCCCCAGCAGCCAGGCGCGCTGCGCCTGCTTCACGGCGTGGCCGAGGCCCCGGTCGGCCGCCGCCACCAGCGAGTACGCCTCCGCCTCCGCGGGCGGCCCGAAGACCGCGGCGCAGGCCCCGGCGAGCCGGCCCTCGTCGACGGTGTACGCGGCGTGCACGGCCCCGCCCGCGTGCACCAGGCTGTGCAGCACTTCGGCCGGCAGCGGAGGGGAGCTGCGCGGCGTGCGCCAGACATCGCTGAAGTAGTCCGCCACGGCCGCTAGCGGCGCCACCGCCTCGACGGTACGGAGGTGGACGCCCCCGGCGCGGGCGGACTCCTCCGCGAGCCGCGCCGCCTGCTCGTGGGCCCTGGACAGGTCCGTCTCAGCTGTCATGGATCGAGTCTCAGGGCCCGCGACCCGCCCCCGCGTTGTGCGGGAGGCCAAAGAGTGCGTACGTTCGTGAGGGAGTCGGCCAAACCCGCCGGCCAGCGAAGGGAGTGCCCCCCGTGGACGTCGGCAGTCTCGGCGACCTCCTGGACGTCGTCGGCGAGCCGTCCGTGCGCCTTCACACCGCCCCCGCCGGGCTGTCGGCGCCGGTCACCGAGGTGCTGCTGTACGACACCCACGCCCCGCTCCCCCGGGCGCCGGGTGCTCTGCTGCTCGCCGTCGGTGTCCGGGGCGCGGCGGCGGGGCCACTGCTGCGGGCCGCCGCGGCGGCGGGAATGACCGGTGTCGTCGTACGCGGCGAGGACGCGCCGGTCGCCGAGGCCGAGGCGGCCGGGATCGCCCTGCTCTCCGTGGACGAGGACGCGGCCTGGCACCAGGTGCATCTGCTGCTCGCGGCGGCGGTCGACGCCCGCCCGGCGGCCGGTGGCGCAGACGCCCGCGGAGAGCTGTTCGCGCTGGCCGACGCGGTGGCCGCGGCGGTCGGCGGGGCCACCACGATCGAGGACCCGGGGCAGCGGATCCTCGCCTACTCCACGGTTCCCGGACAGGCCACGGACGAGGACCGCCGCCAGGGCATCCTCGGGCTCCGGGTCCCGGGGAGCCCTGAGAACACCGAGCAGTACCGGACGGTCTTCGCCGCGTCGCGCCCGGTGCGGCTGCCGGCGCTCGCGGGCGCGCTGCCACGGCTCGCCGTCGCCGTCCGCGCCGGTGGCGAGACCCTCGGCTCGCTCTGGGTCGTCGACGGCGGCCGGCTCGCGCCCGACGCCGAGGAGGCACTGGCGCGGGGCGCGTCCACGGCGGCGCTGCTCCTGCTGCGGGCGCGCGCCGCGCAGGAACTGGCCCGGCACCAGGACGGCGATCTGCTGCGCCGCCTCCTCGACGGCACCGCCGACCCGGCCGCGGCCGGGCACCGGCTCGGCCTCGACGCGGTACGGGTGGCCGCGTTCGTCCCGGACTGCCCGGCCTCCGCGCCGGACGGCGAACAGACCGCGCTTCGGCTGCTGGACCTCGTACGGCTCCAGTGCGCGGCCCGCTACGGGCGGCACGCGTGCGTACTCGTCGGCGGGATCGTGTACGCGCTGCTGCCCGCGCCCGGCGAACGCGGGGAACGGCACCGGCATCTGGCCGAGGACATCGTGCGGCGGGCCGGGCGGGCGCTGCGGGTACCGGTGCGGGCCGGGCTCGGCGAGGTGGTGCCCTCGCTCGCCGGCGCGCCCGCCTCCCGGTCGGACGCGGATCTCGTCCTGCGCGTGCTCGCACCGGAGTCGCCGGTGGCGTGCGTGACCGAGGTGCGGCCCCGGATCACACTGCTGCGGCTGGCCGAAGTGATGTGTGACAGCCGGGAGTTGAGCGCGGGCGCGTGGCGGTCGGTCCTGGATCACGACGCCGCGCACGGCACGGCCCACGCGGCCACCCTGCTGGCCTGGTTCGAGGCGGGCTGCGACATGGCGGGCGCGGCGGAGCGGCTGGGGGTGCACCCCAACACCTGCCGCTACCGCCTGCGGCAGGTCCGGCGGCAGCTCGGCATCGATGTGGAGGATCCGGACGAACGGCTGGTGCTGTGGCTCCAGTTGAGGGTGCTGGGCGGCTGATCGGTGAGCGCGCTCAGCGCAGCGCCTCCGCGACCTCCCGGGCCGCGTCCACCACCCGCGGCCCCACCCGCTCCGGCACCGAGTCCGACAGCATGACCACCCCCACACTGCCCTCCAGCCCGTTCACCCCGAGCAGCGGCGCGGCCGCCCCGGACGCGCCCGTCTCCAGCTCCCCATGGGTGAGCGTGTAGCCGGGGTCGGCGACCGGCTGCCGGCGGGCGGCGAGTATGGCCCGGCCGGCGGCTCCACGGTCCAGCGGATGCCGGAACCCGGCCCGGTACGCCACGTGATAGTCGGTCCACGACGGCTCGACCACGGCGACGGCCAGCGCCTCCGCGCCGTCGACCAGCGTGAGGTGCGCGGTCGCGCCGATGTCCTCGGCGAGCGCCCGCAGCGCGGGCAGCGCGGCCTCCCTCACCAGCGGATGCACTTGGCGGCCGAGGCGCAGCACACCGAGCCCGACCCGGGCGCGGCCCCCCAGATCGCGCCGGACGAGGGAGTGCTGTTCGAGCGTGGCCAGCAACCGGTAGACCACAGTCCGGTTGACGCCCAGTTTGTTGGACAGCTCGGTGACCGTCAGCCCGTGGTCCGTGTCGGCGAGCAGCTTGAGGACCCGTAGGCCACGGTCCAGCGTCTGAGAGGTCTCCGCGGTCACGACGCCCACTCCTTAGTGGTGAGGACGGCGGCCCCCTCACGGCGGATGCGTCACCGAGTCCCGTCGGCGACGCGCTTCAGAGGCCGCCGATCGGCCGGCGCCCCGGGCGGCTCCCGGGCACGGTCGCTTCACGGCTGCGCTCCGCGGCGGCGCTGCCACGGGGCGTGTGCGTAGCGGGACAGTAGCGATACGGTCCGGTGAGCGGAAGGCTCCGTCCAGAATCCGGTCAGCGGCCGGTACACTCGGTTCCCTTTCCGCCGATATGCGACCGGCCCCGGTCGGGGCGTCGGCCCCGGCACCGTGCCGGGATCAGCGCATTCGCGTGGCCCACTCCTGGACCTTGGCGATCCGCTGCCGCAGCTGGCCCGCGGTGCACTCGGCGCTCGGGGGCCCGCCGCACACCCGGCGCAGCTCGGTGTGGATCACGCCGTGCGGCTTGCCGCTCTGGTGGACGTACGCGCCGACCATCGTGTTGAGCTGCTTGCGCAGTTCCAGCAGTTCCTTGTGGGTGACCACCGGGCGCCGCTCGGCGGGCAGTTCGAGCAGATCGGCGTCCTCGTCCGGCTTCTTGCGGCTGTGCGCGATCTGCCGGGCCTGCCGCTTCTGCAACAGCAGCTGCACCTGCTCCGGCTCCAGCAGGCCCGGGATACCGAGGTAGTCCTGCTCCTCCTCGCTGCCCGGGTGGGCCTGCATGCCGAACTCGGCGCCGTTGTACATGACCCGGTCGAAGACGGCGTCGGACTCCAGCGCCTCGAACGGCAGCATGTCCTGCTCGCCGGTGTCCTCGTCCTGCTCCCGGTTGGCCTCCTCCATCTCCTTCTCGGACTCGGCGTACGGGTCCTCCTCGCCCTCCTTCTTCGGCTTGTCGAGGACATGGTCCCGTTCCCGCTCCATCTCGTTGGCGAAGGTGAGCAGGTCGGGGACCGTCGGCAGGAAGACGGAGGCGGTCTCGCCGCGGCGCCGGGACCGTACGAAACGGCCCACGGCCTGGGCGAAGAAGAGCGGGGTGGAGATGGTGGTCGCGTACACCCCGACGGCGAGGCGCGGCACGTCGACGCCCTCGGACACCATACGGACCGCGACCATCCAGCGGTCGTCGTTGCCGCTGAACTCGTCGATGCGGTCGGAGGCGCCCGCGTCGTCGGACAGCACCAGGGTCGCCTTGTGCCCGGTGATGTCCCGGATGAGCTTGGCGTAGGCGCGGGCCGCCTCCTGGTCGGAGGCGATGACCAGGGCGCCGGCATCGGGAATGGCCTTGCGGACCTCGGTCAGCCGCTGGTCGGCGGCGCGCAGCACGCTCGGCATCCAGTCGCCGCGCGGGTCGAGGGCGGTGCGCCAGGCCTGGCTGACGGCGTCCTTGGTCATGGGCTCGCCGAGCCGGGCGGCGATCTCGTCGCCCGCCTTGGTGCGCCAGCGCATGTTGCCGCTGTAGGAGAGGAAGATGACCGGCCGCACGACCCCGTCGGCGAGGGCGGACCCGTATCCGTAGGTGTAGTCGGCGGCGGACCGCCGGATCCCGTCGTTCCCCTCCTCGTACGTCACGAAGGGGATGGGGTTGGTGTCGGACCGGAACGGCGTACCGGTGAGGGCGAGCCGTCGGGTCGCGGGCTCGAACGCCTCCAGGCACGCCTCGCCCCAGGACTTGGAGTCGCCCGCGTGGTGGATCTCGTCGAGGATGACGAGGGTCTTGCGCTGCTCGACGCGGTTGCGGTGCAGCATGGGCCGTACGCCGACGCCCGCGTAGGTGACGGCGACACCGTCGTACTCCCGGCCGAGCGGTCCCGCGCTGTACTCGGGGTCGAGCTTGATCCCGATCCGCGCGGCCGCCTCCGCCCACTGCTTCTTCAGGTGCTCGGTCGGCGCGACCACGGTCACCTGCTGCACGACGTGGTGGTGCAGCAGCCAGGACGCGAGCGTCAGGGCGAAGGTCGTCTTGCCGGCGCCGGGCGTGGCGACGGCGAGGAAGTCACGCGGCTGCTCCCGGATGTACTTCTCCATCGCCCCCTGCTGCCAGGCGCGCAGCTTGCCGGCCGTGCCCCAGGGGGCGCGGCCGGGGAAGGCGGGAGACAGATGGTGCGAGTGCGAGGGACTGCTGGCGGCGGTGGTAGTCACGGTCTCCGGTTCGCTGGGGCTGGGGTGGCTCGGCTACGTATGACAACCGGGCCACCCTACCGGTGTGCTCACCCGCCACTCCGGGCAACACCGCCGCATCCGGCCCGGGTGCGACACGGCTCACAGATCACCGGGGCCGGGCCCCGCGGCTCACCGCTCCCGCAGCCGGGTCGTCACCCACGCCCCCACCAGCGCGACCGCCGCCATGGGCAGGAACACCGCCGCGAAGGCGGCCGGATGGGAGCCGCCGGCGGCCGCCCCGGTGGCCGTGGCGGCGACTGTGCCGCCGCCGAGCGCGGCGAACGCGGCACCGCCCGCGGCGAGCAGGACGACGTTGGACAGACCGTCGGAGATCTGCAGGGCGGCCGAGTTGGCGCCCGCCTCCTCGGGGGCCGACAGCTTCAGGAGCAGCACGCTCGTCGAGGAGATCACCAGGCCCATGCCGAAACAGCCGAACCCCCAGGCGACGGCGACGATCCACACGGGCACGGCGGGCACCAGCACACTCGGCGCCGTGGCGATCGCGGCCGCGACCACGAGCATGCCGAGGGTCATCAGCCGGTCCCGGTACGGTTCGAGGCGCGGCCTCGACTGGAGATAGGACCCGAGGGCCCAGCTCCCGCCCCCCGCCGCGAGAGAGAAGCCGGCCAGCGTCGGCGACAGGCCGCGCTGGGTGACGAGCATGAGCGGGACGAAGCTCTCCGCCGCGACGAAGGCACCCGCCGCGACTCCCCGCAGCAGCACCACGGACGGCAGTCCGCGCGCCGCCCGGTAGGTGCCTCGGGGGAGCAGCCGGAGGACCGCCGGGACCAGCAGCGCGGCCCCCGCGACGCCGGGGAGGAGGGAGACCCAGCGCACGTCCTGGGCGGCGTACTGGAGGAGCCCCGCGCCGAGCGAGATACCGAGTGCGAGGCGGATGCGTCGGGCGTCGAAGGGCGCGGCGACGGCCCCCTCGGCGGGGCCGCCCGCCCGGTGCCGTATCTGCGGCAGCGCGAGGGCCAGCGGGAGCACCACCAGCACCGGGATGCCGATGAACACCCAGCGCCAGCCGAGGTGTTCGGTCACCGCGCCCGCGGCAAGCGGGCCGACCACCGTCGGGACCACCCAGCCCGCCGCGAACGCCGCCATGATCGCCGGTCGCAGGCGCTCGGGGTAGGCGCGGCCGACGACGACGTACAGGGCGACGATGACCAGGCCGCCGCCGAGGCCCTGCACAGCCCTGCCCAGGATGAAAAGCCACATCGCCCCGGCCGTCCCGGACAGCAGCAACCCGGCGGCGAACGCGGCGATGCCGCAGGTCAACGACGCGAGGGGGCCGCTGCGGTCCGACCACTGGCCCGCGAACACCATGCCGAACAGACTGGTCGTGAAGTACCCGGAGAACGCGAAGGCGTACAGGGACAGCCCGTCCAGCTCCCATGCCGCGACCGGCATCGCGGTGCCCACGGCCGTCGCCTCGAAGGCGATGAGCAGGACGACCGAGACGATGCCGATGCTGAGCGCCCGGTACGGCCGGCTCAGCACGCCGTCGGGTCCGGCCGGCGGGACGGGAGGGAGGACGTCGGTGTCGCGGGGTTCCAGGGCTGCCATGCGGTCAGAGTAAGGGGCTCGGAGCGGATTGGCTCCTGTCCGGAGCCGGTGATCGCCTGGGCCCTTGGTCCTAGGACTCGCGCCCGGTTCATGAACGGCGCATGGCAGTCCCGTTGCAGCGCCCGCGCCTCCCTTGAGCCCCCCGGCCCGCGGACCCTACGGTCCCTGTGTCGCTCCGGAACGCGCGCAAGCCGTCCCGCACGTGATCCCGGCCGTGTGCCCGAGTGGTTCAGGGACTCGCCTGCAAAGCGAGTTACGCGGGTTCGATTCCCGCCACGGCCTCCACCTGCCTGGCCAGGCAGAACCAGAGGGCGGCACCCCGGGAGGGGTGCCGCCCGTCAGTTGGCCGGTGCGAGCACGCTCACCACTTCGGCAGCGTTGCTCTGCGGGCGGCGGCGGCGCGTTCCGGACCGTCGGGTGCGCCCGCGCGGCCCGCTGGGCATCGTCAGGGAATCAGTCGTACGACCTGGGGGTCGTGGTCGCTGGCCTGGTCGGCGAACTCGGCGTTGACGTGGACGATGTCATAGTCGGGCGAGGCCAGGGACGGGCTGGTCAGGATGTGGTCCAGGACCTGGGAGTTGCCCTGGTACACGTAGGTGTAGCGCTCTCCTGCGGGCAGGGTGGTGGGGAGGTCGGTGAGGCCGGTGCCCGAGGTCAGGGTGGACAGGGTGCCGGAGAACTCGAAGTCGTTCAGGTCACCGAGGACGACGACCCGGGCACTGGGCTGCACGGCCAGGAGCTGCTTCGCGAAGGTGTTGACCTGGGTGGCCTGCTGGGCACGCTGGGTCTCCGAGCTGCGGGTGGGCGGCTGGACGCGCGCGTCGAGGGGCTGGTCACCGCCCTTGGACGTGAAGTGGTTGGCGATCACGAAGACCGTCTTGCCCTGGAAGGTGAACTCGCCGACGAGGGGCTTGCGGCTGCTGCTCCAGGCGGAGTTGGTGGGGTTGATCCGGCCGGGCGAGTAGGAGAGCGCGGCGGTGCCGCCGTTGTTCACCACGGACACCGCGTTCGTGGAGGTGCCACCCGGGCGGTCGGTGAAGCCGACGCGGGCGGGGTTGTAGAGGAAGCCGACGCGGATGTTGCCGCCGGGCTCGCCTCCGTCCTGGTCGTCGACCGGGTTGATCTGGCGGTAGGCGTACGTCGGGCCGCCGGCCGCGGTGATGGCGTTGATCAGCTTCGTGTAGGTCTGGTCGGCGGCCACCACGCTGTCGTTCGTGGCACCGTTGTTGTCCTGGACCTCCTCCAGGGCCACGATGTCGGGTGAGGAGAGATTGGTGACGATGCCGGCCGCGAGCCTGTCGAACTTGGACTGCGGATCGGTGGGGTCCAGGTTCTGCACGTTGTAGGTGGCCACGGCCAGTTCGCCGGAGGCCTGAGCTCGGGTCGTCTCGTGGGCGAGGTTGTTGTCGGTGAGCGTGCCCAGGGTGGTGGCCTGGACGGTGTAGCCGCCGAAGTTGTCGTAGTCGAGCGGGCCCACGGTGCTGCCGCCCAGCACGTCGCCGACGTCGGCGGTCGGCAAGGCGCCCGTCAGCGACATGACCTTGACGCGTCCGGTGTTCTGCGAGTTGTACGAGCCGTAGACGGTGCCGCCGCGGGGGGTGGGGTTCTCGGTCGACTTCGCGGTGACGAACAGCTCGTTGTACTGGTTGCTCGCCCCGACGACGCGGGCGTTGTCGACCTGGACACGCATGCCCTCCAGCGACTCGTACAGGTCGAGGGCGTAGCTGGACGGGGCGAGGGTGAAGCCCTCGAGACTGCCGCTCGGGGCGTAGGCGGCGGGGATCGATGCGGCGTTGAGCACGACCGGGGCCGGCAGCGGGTTGCCGGTGGAGGCGGTCGACTGGATCTGGGGCTGCGACAGCTCGGTGACGGACTGACCGCCGGCCGAGGAGCCGCCCGGGTAGTACTCGGAGACCCTGGCCTTGACGGTGACCTTGTTGCCGACCTTGGTTGAGGGCGTGGAGGACCCGGTGTACGCGAAGACGGCCTCGCTGGTGGCCGGGTTGCCGTCGCCGACCGGGTCCTGGATCCAGAAGCCTCGCGAGGACCCGGTGGAGCGGATCGCGGTGACGATGCCACTGACCGTCACGTCCTGGCTGTTGTAGGGCGAGATGCGCTTGCTGCCCTGGAGCGCGGCGATGGTGACGGTGGCCGCGGAAGCGGGGGCGGGCAGGGCGAGCGCCGTGCCCGTCAGCGCGGCGGTGAGCGCGGTGGCCGTCAGCAGAGCGGTGCGGGGGAGTCTGCGCGGCGTGTAGCGGGAGTCCATAAGCGGTGCCTTTCGCGAAAGTTGTAGAGGTATCGCGGAGCACCGCCCGGGGCGCCTGGGGGAACGCGCCGTGGCGGCACGGAAGTTGTAGTGGCGTCAGGTATCGCCGGAGCGACCAGCAGGTGTTCTACGCGTGTCAGCTCTACGCGCGTCGCACTGGTGTCAAATCCGCCCCTGGGTTGCCCTGTCGCCCTCTCACCCTCCGCCACCACACTTGAGACCGCAACCCCGATGCCGAACGGCCGGGTGTGCACGAAGCCAGACAAAGACGGCCGTCTCGGTTTCCGTCTCCTTCAGCGCCGTACGCGGCCGTCCGTGAAGGCTCATCCCGCCGCGGCCGGCACCGCCGTAGCGCCGGCCGTCCTCTTGGGGATGCGCGGGGTCGGGTCACGGGCGACCGGATCGGCCGCGACGAGCGTTTCGGCCATCGTGGCGCCCAGAGTTGCTCGTAAGCGTCCGTCAGGTCGTGCTCCCGGCGAGGGCCTTCTCGCGGTGTACCAGCCAGACCGTGAAGGCCAGCGTGGAGACGTCCGCGTTCAGCGGGCGCAGGGTCGCGTCGGGCTCGCTCCAGCACAGCACCGCACCCGTGGCACCGTCGACGACCAGGCTCGTGTCCTCCAGCAGATGACCGAGGCGTATCAGGCGGTCCGCCCCTTCGGGGAGTTCGCCCGGGGGGAGGCCGCCCTCCTGCGCACAGTGCTCGGCCAGGGTCGGCAGGGGAACATCGGTGTCCAGTTCGTACCAGTAGCCGTGCTCCGGCAGACCCACCTCGCCGAGGAAGCGGCGGGTCGGCTCGTGCGTGAGCGCGCCGGGGAAGTCGATGTCCTCGAAGCGCACGATCGCGGCGGAGCCGAACTCCTCGTCGAGGAGACGCGGTGGAAGGCCGAGCCGGAGTCCCGTGCCGGGGCGCGCGATCCGGGCCAGGGGCCGGATCAGGGCCGCCATCCGCCAGTAGGGCGCCGGATCGTCCCCGGCGGCCTCGGCAAACACCGACATCAGCCGCCCGGACGTGTCCGCCACCGCCTTCGGGCCGTACCCCTGCGGTGTGAACCGGCCGCCGGACGCGGCTAGTGCCCCGGCAGGCAACGTTTGCCCGTCAGTGAGCGGCGTCCGGTGGGTGCTCTCAGCGGCATTGCGGGGGAAGACCGAGGTCGTGGAGATCCTGCCCGTGGCGCCGTCCAGCAGAAGGGACTCCAGGTCGCGGTCGAGGGTCCGCAGCGCCCCGATGACCAGCTGGCCGCGCAGCTCGGCGGCCAGCTTCCCCGCATCGGCGACCAGTTCGGCGACCCGGCGCAGCGCGGGCCGCCCGCGCAGAGCCCCGAACTCCAGCCGGGCGCTGTCGCACAGCAGTCCGGGTCCCGTCGGCAGGGGCCGCGTCGCCGCGTGCGTCACATACGGATCCAGGTCGGCCTCGGTCAGCGTGATCACGCCACCGGTGTCGGTCGTACCCATCGTCTCCCCCGCGTGCGTCGTCCCCTGAGCGTCCGCGGGCCGGACACGTCCTCCCGCCGGGCGGCTCTCCCCCAACGCGAAGAACCCTACGGGGCGCCACTGACAACGCCACGGCACGCAGCGAGGCGTCAGATGAAGCGCTGGCCGACCGCTACGACGGCGGCCGTAGCGGTCCGGTCGTCCGCGGCGGCGTCGCCGCCGTTCACTGGGTCGTCACCACCGCCGCCTGCGGACGGATCGGCAGCCGGTTGACCGGGCGGCCCGTCGCGGCGCGCACCGCGGCGGCGATCGCAGCCGGGGACGTCACCACGGGCACCGCGCTGACCGCCTTGGCGCCGAACGGCGCGACCACGTCGCGTTCCTCGACCAGCTTGACGATCCGGATGTCGGGGGCGTCCAGGGCCGTGGGCAGCGAGTAACCCGTCAGATCGGGATGGCGGACCAGGCCGCGCGCGGTGCGCAGGTTCTCGGTGAGCGCGATGCCCACGCCCTGGGTGACGCCGGCCTCCACGCGCGCGGCGACCTGCGCCGGGTTCAGCACCCGGCCCACGTCCTGGGCGAGCGCCAGTTCCACCACCCGTACCGAGCCGGTCTCGATGTCCACGTCCACCACGGCGCGGACCGCGCAGAACGCGAGCCCCACGAAGGCGTCGCCCTGGCCCGTCTCGTTCAGCGGTTCCGTCGGGTGCGGGCGGCACTGCGCCGTGGCCCACAGCTCCTTGCCGTCCAACGCCTCGGCGACCGTGGTCGACAGTACGCCGTCGTACGAGGTGATCTTGCCGTCGGTGATCTGGAGCAGCTCGGTGGACATGCCGAACTTGTGCGCCAGGGGTTGCAGCAGCTGGGTGCGGACCATCTTGGCGGCACGTTCCACCGCTCCGCCCGACACCCAGGTGTGGCGCCCGCGGCAGCCCGCGCCGGCCGGCGGCTGGTCCGTGTCGACCGGTGCCACGTGGACCTCGTCGACGCCGAGGATGTCCTGCACGATCTGCCGGGCCAGCGTGGTGAAGCCCTGGCCGGTCTCCACGGCCGAGCACAGCACCGTCGCCACGCCGTCGTGGACCTTCACCGTCGCCGTGGACACCTCGTCGGCGCCCTCCGCGCCGAGCATGTGCACCATGCCGACGCCGTAGCCGACACCGCGGCGCACCGCGCCGGGTTCGCCCGCGCCCTCGGGTCCGCCCGGCAGCAGCCACTCATCCTCGGGGGTGTCCTTGGGCAGCGGCGGCAGCGGGTGGTCCCGTACCGCCTCGAGCAGTTCGGCCACCGGCGCCGGGCAGGTCACGGTCTGGCCCGTCGGCAGGACGTCGCCGGTGGCCATGACGTTGCGCAGCCGCAGTTCCGCCGGGTCGAGGCCGAGCTTCTTGGCGAGCTTGTCCATCTGCGCCTCGTAGGCCGCGCACACCTGCATCGCGCCCTCGCCGCGGACGTGGCCCGATGGCGGGTTGTTGGTGCGGACGGCCCAGCCCTCGATGAAGGCGTTCGGGACGACGTACGGGCCGCAGGCGAAGGACACGGCGGCGGCGAGCGCGTCCGAGGAGGTGTCCGCGTAGGCGCCCGCGTCCAGCAGGATCTGCGCCTCGACCTTCACCAGCTTGCCCTCGGCGTCCGCGTGGTGGCGGTAGCGCAGCAGGGTGGGGTGGCGGTGGGTGTGGCCCAGGAACGACTCTTCGCGCGTCGCGGTCAGCTTCACCGGGCAGCCGGTTCTCAGCGCGAGCAGGCCGAGCGGGAGCTGGAAGCCCTGGTCCTCGCGGTCGGCGGTGGCGCCGGGCACCCCGGTGACGACGACCTTCACCCGCTCGGGCTCCAGGCCGTAGACCGCGGCGGCCCGGTCGCGGTCGGCGTGCGGGTCGGTGGAGGCGACGTACAACTCGACCCCGCCGTCGGGCCGGGGGACCGCGAGACCGGCCTCCGCGCCGATCGGGGCGGGGTCCTGGCGGCCGATGCGGTACAGGCCCTCGACGACGACCTCGCCGAACGCGTCCGGGTCGCCGTGGCGCAGCGGGATGTGCCGGATCAGGTTGCCGTCGGGGTGAAGGGGCTCCACCTCGAAGGCCTGCTCGGGGTCGGTCACCGGGTCGAGCACCTCGTACTCGACGATGATCGCGGCGGCGGCCATGCGCGCGGTGTCGGGGTGGTCGGCGGCGACGGCCGCGATGGGCTCCCCGTGGTGGCGCACGACCTCGGAGGCGAACACGGGGCGGTCGGCCGTGCCCCGGCCGTGGAACGCGCTGGAGGGCACGTCCTCATGGGTGACGACCGCCCGCACGCCGGGCATCTCGCGCGCGTGGCTCACGTCGACGGACAGGATGCGCGCGTGCGGGTGCGGCGAGCGCAGCACGGCGGCCCACAGCAGTCCCTCGGCCCACAGGTCGGCCGCGTACGGGAAGGTGCCCTCGGTCTTCGCGCGGGCGTCGGCCGACGGCAGGGAGGCGCCCAGGCCGTGCGGCAGTGGCTCGGGGGCGGGTGCGGCCGCCGCGGTGGTCGCGGTGGCGGCTTCGTTGCTCACGCCTGGCCTCCGTCCTGGCCGTACGGGTGCTCGTGCGGGGCCCTGCCGTCGAACGCGGAGGCGTGGATGCCACCGGCGCCGGGGCCCGCCTGGTGCGGGATGCGGGGCTCGTCCGCGTCGGGTGCCGACTCGGCCTCGCTGTGCGCCCGGCGTTCGGCGACGACCTCCCTGACGGCCTCCAGGACTCCCCGGTAGCCGGAGCAGCGGCACAGGTTGCCGCACAGGGCGTGGCGGGCCTCCAGTTCGGTCGGCGCGGGATTGCCCTCCAGCAGGTCGTGCACAGTCATCGCGATCCCGGGGATGCAGAAGCCGCACTGCACGGCCCCGCACCGGGCGAGCGCCCGCTGCACGTCCGAGGGCTGTCCGTCGGTGGCGAGGCCCTCGACCGTCCGGACCTCGCTGCCCGCGGCGGTGACGGCGGGCACCAGGCAGGAGGCGACGAGCCGTCCGTCGACCTGGACGTTGCAGGCGCCGCACTCGCCCTGGGAGCAGCCGTCCTTGGCGCCTGCGAGACCGAGCCGCTCCCGCAGCACGTACAGCAGCGACTCCCCGATCCAGGCGTCGGTGACGGGCCGGTCGGAGCTGTTCACCCGCAGGACGTACGAGACGAGGGGGTGTTCGTCGTGGGAGCCCGGCGGGGCTCCGGGGTCCTGTTCCTCGGCGTCGGCCTCCGGGGCCGGTCCGGGCCCGGCCGCGGCGGGGTCGTCCGGCGGTACGGCGTCCGTGTCCCGGGACTCCTCGGCGGCGGGCCCGTCCACGGGCTCTGACGGCTCCTGGACGGCCTCGGACGCCTCCGGGGCATCGTCGGCCCCCGTGTCCTCGTACGGCCCGCCGGACGGCTCTCCAGGGGGCTCCGCGGGCGCCTGCGCGGCCGGCTCGTCGGGGATCGGGTGGTGGCTCCCGTCGGACCAGGGCTGTCCGGTGCCGGTCGCCCAGGGCGCGGGCGCGCCGCCCGGCAGGGTCGCGGGCGGGGTGCCGCCCCACTGCTCGACCAGGGCCGACGTGGAGAACTCGCCCGATTCGTCCGGCAGATCGCCGCCCGCCACGGGGATCGACCACTCGCCGGTGACGTCCTGCCCGGAGGCGGGGTACTCCCGGGCGGGCGCGGCCTCCTCGAAGGCCCACTGCCCGGTGGCCCCGGGGTGGTACGTGAACCGATCGCCCGTGTTCTCCGGGGGGGCCTGGTCCCGGTCGGGCCAGTGGGCACCCTCCCCGGGCGCGTCCCAGGCGCGCTGGGCCGCCGGGTCCTGGCCCTGGTCGGCGGCCGGGCTGATCGTCGGCGGCACATAGCCGTGGCCGGGCGCGGCCAGCGGGCTGTCGGAGGCGAGGAGGGCGTCGATCCCTCCCTCGGGGAGCTGGACGAAGGCGGTGGCGCCGTCGTCGTAGTCCCCCTGCGGCAGTCGCTCCCAGGAACCGTGGGTGCCCCCCTGCGGGGTCCCTTGCGGGTGCCGGTCGTCGGTCACGACAGTGCCCTCCCCAGTGCTCGTCGGGCCAGCGCGGCGACGGTGCGCCGCAGGTGCAGTACGGCGGGCGGTAGTTGCTGCACGGTGCCGTCCTCCGCCGGGGCCGGGTCGGGGATGCAGGCCGCGGCGACGTACTCCCCGAAGGCGGCGAGCGCCTCCGGGACGATCGCGCGGTTGTTGTCCCAGTCGATGAGCTGGGCAACCCACTGCTCGGCCTCCAGGGGGCGCAGCGGCACGGGCGCTATGGCGCCGACGGCGCAGCGCACGCCGCGTCGGGCCGGGTCGAGGACGAGCGCCACGGAAGCGATGGCCCGCCCGGGGCCGGTGCGCCCGGTCGCCTTCACGAAGACCTGGGGCGCGTGCAGCAGCGGTACGCGCACGTAGCCGATGAGCTCGCCGGCCCGCAGCATCTCCATCCCGGCGAGCAGGTGCGAGACCGGGATCTCGCGGCGGGCTCCGCCCGGGCCCGCGATGATCAGCGTGGCCTCCAGGGCGGCCAGCACCGGGAGCGCGTCCCCGGTGGGGGCGGCCGAGGCGATGTTGCCGCCCAGGGTGCCCGCGTTGCGGATGTGCGGCGGTCCGGCCGCGCGCGCGGCCGCCGCGAGGGCGGGGATGAGGGCCGCGAAGTCGGGTCGGCCCATGCGCGCGTGGGTGAGGCCGGCGCCGAGCAGCGCGTGGCCGTCCTGGTACTGCCAGCCTCGGATCTCGCTGATGCGGCCGAGGCCGACCAGCGCGGCGGGCCGCAGCTGCCCGGAGTTCACGGCGGCCATCAGATCGGTGCCGCCCGCCACGGGGACTGCGGCCGGCATGGCGGCCAGGGCCGCCACGGCCTCGTCCAGCGAGGCGGGCAGCGTCACGGCCTGCGCCGCCTGCGGTGCGTGCGTGGTCAAACCGGCTGCCCCTTCCCGCTGCCCCACCTGGTCCCACCTGTGTTGCCGTACGGTACGTGCTGACAGGCCGGACGTGGCAACTCTGGCACATCTTTCCCGGCCCCCGACGCGGGGGTCCGCTAGGAGGCATTCGCCCCCTCACCAGGGAGATGGCCCGTTTTGGCATGACGTTCCCCATGAGCGCCGCTTGTCGCTCTGCGGTGGCCCTGGTGCGACTTTTCCCACGCGGGGTCACGTTTCCAGGGCACCCGGCCCCTCGGCTGCCCCTCGGCGGCGGCCTCACACGTTCGGGGGCGCACCCTCGATCGGACGTCCGAGCACACCGGGTCGCCGCTGCCACGGCAGGGGCCCCGCGGGCGGCCGGTAGGCGACCCCCAGGGCGTCAAGCCGACGGTAGTGGGCGGCCATCCGCCGCTCGAAGTCCGTGAAGTCTCGCTCCGCGGGCGCGGGCAGGGCGCTCCACGCGACCTCGGCGAAGGCCGCGAGCCTCGGGAACGTCTGGTAGTCCACCCGTCCCTGATCCTCCGTCACCTCGGTCCAGACGTTGGCCTGGGTGCCGAGCACGTGGCGCGCCTGCTCCTCGGTGAGCTGCGGCGGAACCGGCTCGAAGCGGTAGACGTTCTCCAGGGTGCGCACATACCCGATGGGCACGGGCTCGTCCTCGCCGCCGTCCTGACGGTGGTCCAGATAGACCTGCTGCTCCGGGCACATCACGACGTCGTGCCCGGCCCGCGCGGCCGTGACGCCGCCGGCGTATCCGCGCCAGGAGGACACGGCGGCGCCCGCCGCCAGGCCGAACACCGTCGTCTGACCTCCGGGCGCCCGTACCCCCTGCCGGCTCTTCCAGCCTTCGGCCGGGGCGCGCCCTTCGGTCCGGCTCGCGCCCTCCAGGATCTCGTCCCAGCCGATGAGCCGGCGGCCGCGGGCGGTGAGCCAGGTGTCGAAGTGCCGGACGAACCACGCCTGGAGCCCGTCCTCGTCACCGAGTCCGAGCTCCCTGATGCGCGCCTGGGCGGCCGGGGAGCGCCGCCACTGGTCCTTGGGGCATTCGTCGCCGCCGATGTGGATGAACGTCGAGGGGAACAGCTGAAGAACTTCCTCGAACACCCCTTCGTAGAACCGCAGGGTGCTGTCGGTGGGGGCGAGTACGTTGACCGAGATGCCCCAGTCGTCCCAGACCGAGAGGGAGGCCGTGTCGATGACGTCCGAGTTGCCAAGTTCCGGATACGCGGCGATGGCCGCCTGGCTGTGCCCGGGTATGTCGATCTCGGGGACGACGGTGATATGCCGCGCGGCCGCGTACGCGACGATCTCGCGGATGTCGTCCTGCGTGTAGAAACCTCCGTGCGGCTTCTCCTCCCACAGCGGCGAGGCCCGGTGTCCGAACCGGGTGCGGGGCCGCCAGGAGCCCACCTCGGTGAGCTTCGGGTGGCGTTTGATCTCCAGCCGCCAGCCCTGGTCGTCGGTGAGATGCAGATGGAGGACGTTCAGCTTGTGGGCGGCCATCAGGTCCAGACAGCGCAGGACGCCGCCCTTGGGCGTGAAGTGCCGGGCGACGTCGAGGAGCAGACCGCGCCAGGGGAAGCGGGGCGCGTCCTCGACGACCACGCCGGGCACATGCCACTCGCGCCGGGTCGCGTCGACCGGCGCCCGGCGGAAGGCCTCCGGCCCCAGCAACTGGCGGAAGGTCTGCGCTCCCCAGAAGACGCCGGCCGCGCTGCCGCCGTCGAGGCGGATGGCGCGTCCGTCGATGGCGACGCGGTACGCCTCGGGCTCCATCTCCGGGTCGATGCGCAGCACGATGCCGTTCTCCGCGCCGCCCTCACGAAAGGGCAGCCCCGTGGCCGCGCCCAGGGCGTCACGCATCCAGTGTGCGACGCGCTCGGTGCCGGGCTCCGCGCGCAGCACCGTCTCCTCGTCGAGCACGAACAGCCCCCGCGGGGGTACCCGCCAGCCCTCGCGGGGTGCCGGGATCAGATCCTCGAAGCCCATCGCATCCAGCCCTTCCGGTCCTTGCGGCCTTCACGAACCCCCGGGCAGCCACACCTTCCGGGTGACGGGAAGCCTGATCGACAAGGGGAAGCCTGATCGACAAGGGGCGTGAACGGAAGCGGAACGAGTGAACGGGAGCGGAACGCATCCCGCACGCGGACACGAAGAGCCCCGGGGCGCGCCGTCACGCGCCCCGGGGGCCCTGCGGTCGTCGGGCGGGGAGCCGGCCGGCTACTTGTCGCCGCCCTTGTCTTCGTCGCCGCCGCTGCCCATGGACTCGTAGATCTCCTTGCACATGGGGCAGACCGGGTACTTCTTGGGGTCGCGGCCCGGTACCCACACCTTGCCGCACAGCGCCACGACGGGCGTGCCGTCGAGGGCACTCGCCATGATCTTGTCCTTCTGGACGTAGTGGGCGAAGCGCTCGTGGTCACCGTCGCCGTGCGACACCTGCGGCGTCGGCTCGACGAGGGTCCCCGTACCAGTACCGCGCTCGGGCTCGAGAGTGCTCATACGGCAAGGGTACTGAAGCTCGCACGCATCAGTTGAGCGTAGGGTCGTCCGGATAGGTGGCCACCATCGCCAGCTCGCTGCGCTGGCGCCGCAGCACCTCCCGCCACAGTCTCTCCGGCTCCGGGGACGACACGTCGCCGGGCTCCGACTCGACCACGTACCAGGCACCTTCGACCAGCTCGTCCTCCAGCTGACCGGGGCCCCAGCCCGCGTACCCGGCGAAGATCCGCAGCGAGCCGAGCGCCTTGGCCAGCAGTTCCGGTGGGGCCTCCAGGTCCACCAGGCCGATCGCGCCGTGCACCCGCCGCCAGCCGAGTGGGGTGCGCTCCCCCGCGGCACCGCCGGGGATGACGGCGACACCGAGCGCCGAATCCAGCGACACCGGTCCGCCCTGGAAGACGACACCGGGCTCCCCCGCCAGGTCCGCCCAGCCCTCCAGGACGTCGCCCACGTCCACGGGTGTGGGGCGGTTGAGGACCACACCGAGCGAGCCCTCCTCGTCGTGGTCGAGGAGGAGCACCACAGCGCGGTCGAAGTTCGGGTCCGCCAGGGCGGGCGTGGCCACGAGCAGCCGCCCTGTGAGCGAGGACACCTCGGTCATGCCAGACATGATCCCGCATCTTGCCCCGGGATGGGGAGGCAATCCCGGTACGCGGGTGAATGCGAGGCAGGGCTCACGGATGCGGCACGGGCGCACGCCCGGCGGTAACCCCGTGCGTCCGGCCACGCACGGGTCGTGTTGTGGCAAACCTATGACCTTGCCGGGAGGCCCTTGGGCTTACTGAAAGGGGGTAGGCGGCCATTACTCTTACGTCTTCGGCCCCTGCCCCACTCCACGGAACGCGAGATCCATGACCGTCAACGACGATGTCCTGCTTGTCCACGGCGGAACCCCGCTGGAGGGCGAAATCCGTGTCCGCGGTGCGAAGAACCTCGTACCGAAGGCCATGGTCGCCGCTCTGCTGGGCAGTGGGCCGAGCAGGCTGCGCAATGTGCCCGACATCCGCGACGTGCGCGTGGTGCGCGGCCTGCTCCAACTGCACGGCGTGACGGTCCGTCCGGGCGAGGAACCGGGCGAGCTGGTGCTCGACCCGACCCACGTCGAGAGCGCGAACGTCGCTGACATCGATGCCCACGCGGGCTCGTCGCGCATCCCGATCCTCTTCTGCGGCCCGCTGCTGCACCGCCTGGGGCACGCCTTCATCCCGGGTCTCGGCGGCTGCGACATCGGCGGCCGTCCCATCGACTTCCACTTCGACGTGCTGCGGCAGTTCGGCGCGGTCATCGAGAAGCGCGCGGACGGCCAGTACCTGGAGGCGCCCAAGGGGCTGCGCGGCACCAAGATCCGGCTGCCGTACCCCTCCGTCGGCGCGACCGAGCAGGTGCTGCTGACGGCGGTCCTCGCCGAGGGCGTCACCGAGTTGTCCAACGCGGCCGTGGAGCCGGAGATCGAGGACCTCATCTGCGTGTTGCAGAAGATGGGCGCGATCATCGCGATGGACACCGACCGCACGATCCGCATCACCGGTGTCGAGAGCCTCGGCGGCTACACCCACCGTGCCCTCCCGGACCGTCTGGAGGCCGCGTCCTGGGCGTCGGCGGCGCTGGCGACCGAGGGCAACATCTACGTGCGCGGCGCGCAGCAGCGGTCGATGATGACGTTCCTGAACACCTACCGGAAGGTGGGCGGTGCCTTCGAGATCGACGACGAGGGCATCCGCTTCTGGCATCCGGGCGGCCAGCTGAAGTCCATCGCGCTGGAGACGGACGTGCACCCGGGCTTCCAGACGGACTGGCAGCAGCCGCTGGTGGTCGCGCTGACGCAGGCCACGGGTCTGTCGATCATCCACGAGACGGTCTACGAGTCCCGCCTCGGCTTCACCTCGGCGCTCAACCAGATGGGCGCGCACATCCAGCTCTACCGGGAGTGCCTCGGCGGCTCCGACTGCCGCTTCGGGCAGCGCAACTTCCTGCACTCCGCGGTCGTTTCGGGCCCGACCAGGCTCCAGGGCGCCGACCTGGTTATCCCCGACCTGCGCGGCGGTTTCTCGTACCTGATCGCGGCCCTGGCGGCCCAGGGCACCTCCCGGGTCCACGGCATCGAGCTGATCAACCGCGGCTACGAGAACTTCATGGAGAAGCTCATCGAGCTGGGCGCGAAGGTCGAACTCCCGGGCAAGGCCCTGGCCTAGCGGCCCTCCCGGGCGCCGAGAGCCCGCGTTCGCGCCTGTACGGCGTTCACGGCCGCACATCCACGAGGGGCGGTCACCCGGATCGGGTGACCGCCCCTTAGGCCTTGCTGGGCCCGTACGCCGTCCCGAGGGGCGTCACCGGGCCTGCTGCTGCCGTCCCGTGGCGGGGGTACGGCCTCCTGCGCCGTTCCGTGACGGTACGGCGCGTACGCCGTTCCGTGACGGTACGGCGCTCACACCGTTCCGTGACGGTACGGCCTCGTACGCCGTCCCGTGGCGTACGACGGCAAGATCACTTGCCCTTCGCGGCTTCCTTGAGCTTGGAGCCCGCCGAGACCTTCACGCTGTAGCCGGCCGGGATCTGGATGGGGTCGCCGGTCTGCGGGTTACGCGCGGTGCGAGCGGCACGGTGGGTCCGCTCGAAGGTCAGGAAGCCAGGGATGGTGACCTTCTCGTCGCCCTTGGCGACGACCTCGCCGACGGTCTCGGCGAACGCGGCCAGCACGGCGTCGGCGTCCTTGCGGGTCACCTCGGCGCGGTCGGCCAGCGCGGCCACCAGCTCACTGCGGTTCATGTTGTTACTCCCGTGTTCTTCTTGCCGTTGAGGCGTGCCACGCGGCGGAGCCGCATGATGGGCACGTCGAAGCCGATGCTGCCAGGGTCCTCGGTGGTTCCCCGGCCCCGGGTCCGTCGTCAGACCCTCGCGCCCGAAGACGCATCCTGCCCCCACCTGCGGCGGTAAAGCCAATCCGGCACCCGCAGGAGTCGTGAGAACACCCTTGGGAGTCACACGAAAAGCGCCACCACCTCGGCGCGGTGACGCTCGGTCCGCTCCCGGCAACGCTTCGCAGGGCCTTGGGGGGCCTGAGCCTGGCCGCCACCCTAGAGGGCGGCCGGGATCGGCGCCTTCAACGACGCGCCGCACCCGGCCACCGTGGCAATGGTCACAGCCGCGCCCGGCCGGGGCCGGCCCGGACGGTCGTCGGCGCCCGGCGCCGCCCGTGCGCCCGTCGCCGACCACGCGCCTGTCGCCTACTGGGCGTCCGTCGCCGACTCCCCGGCCGCCTTCACGGCCTCCCGCACCGCTCCGGCGACGGCGCCCGCGACCTTGTCGTTGAATACGCTCGGAATGATGTAGTTCGCGTTCAGCTCCTCGTCGGTCACCACGTCCGCGAGGGCGGTCGCGGCGGCCAGCATCATGTCCGTGTTGACCGTGCGGGACTGGGCGTCCAGCAGGCCTCGGAAGACGCCGGGGAACACCAGGACGTTGTTGATCTGGTTCGGGAAGTCGGAGCGGCCGGTGGCCACAACTGCCGCCGTCTGACGGGCGATTGCCGGGTCGACCTCGGGGTCGGGGTTCGCGAGCGCGAACACGATCGCGCCCTCGGCCATGGCGGCGACGTCGTCGCCGTCGAGGACGTTCGGCGCGGAGACGCCGATGAAGACGTCGGCGCCGCGCACGGCCTCCTTGAGGGTGCCGGTCAGGCCCTCGTGGTTGGTGTTGTCGGCGATCCAGCGCAGCGGCGAGTCCACCGCGGCGTCCACCAGGTCCTCGCGGCCGGCGTGCACGACACCGTGGATGTCGGTGACGACGGCGCTCTTGACGCCCGCCGCGAGCAGCAGCTTGAGGATGGCCGTACCGGCCGCGCCGGCGCCCGACATCACCACGCGCACGTTCTCAATCGCCTTGCCCACCACGCGAAGTGCGTTGGTCAGCGCGGCGAGCACGACGATCGCGGTGCCGTGCTGGTCGTCGTGGAAGACGGGGATGTCGAGGGCCTCGCGCAGCCGGGCCTCGATCTCGAAGCAGCGGGGCGCGGAGATGTCCTCCAGGTTGATACCGGCGAAGCCGGGGGCGATCGCCTTGACGATCTCCACGATCGCGTCGGTGTCCTGGGTGTCGAGGCAGATGGGCCAGGCGTCGATGCCGGCGAAGCGCTTGAAGAGGGCGGCCTTGCCCTCCATGACGGGCAGCGCGGCCTTGGGGCCGATGTTGCCCAGGCCCAGCACGGCCGATCCGTCCGTCACGACCGCAACGGAGTTGCGCTTGATGGTCAGACGGCGGGCGTCCTCGGGGTTCTCCGCGATCGCCATGCACACGCGCGCCACACCGGGCGTGTAGATCATGGAAAGGTCGTCACGGTTGCGGATGGGGTGCTTGGACGCCATCTCGATCTTGCCGCCGAGGTGCATGAGGAACGTACGGTCCGAGACCTTGCCCAGGGTCACGCCCTCGATGCCGCGCAGCTTCTGGACGATCTCCTCGGCGTGGGAGGTCGAGGTGGCGGCGATGGTGACATCGATACGGAGCTTCTCGTGGCCGGACGCGGTGACGTCGAGGCCGGTGACCGAGCCTCCGGAGGACTCCACGGCGGTGGTGAGCTGCGAGACGGCGGTTCCGCTCGCGGGCACCTCCAGCCGGATCGTCATCGAGTAGGAGACGCTGGGCGCCGTTGCCATGGCCGACTTCCTCTGCTTTCACCGTGTCGCTGAGTTGTGCCGTCCGATCGTCGCACCTACCCCTCAGTACGTGGTAGCCGCCATGGATTGCGAACGTTTTGTTCCCACGGAGGGCGTGATTTCGGAAAGCGGGTTCCACGATACGAGAAGCCGGAAGGCCAAGGAAAGAGGCCCACATCACGTGGTGACGTGGGCCTCCCGAACGTTCAGTGACACCGACCCGCCATGCTCGCCTCGCGGCAAGTGGTCGCTCTGAGCGACTAAGGTTGGGCCCGGGGGCTTGGATCGGGCCGGTGCCACACCAAGGCTAACAAACGGATCCCGTAAGGCCATTCCCGCACCGAGAGTTCATCTTTCGTAGAGCCGACCGCGCCCCGGACGCGACCCGAGCGGCCCCCGGCAGCGCCCCCGCCGGCCCCCAGGTCAGTCGCGGAGCAGGTCCGGTACCCCGGCCGCGTTCGGGTCGTCCCGTTCGCCCGAGATCACCGTCAGCTGCTGGGTCGCCCGGGTCAGGGCCACGTACAGCACCCGCAGGCCCGCGGGGCTCTCGTCGGCGATCTCCGCGGGCGAGACGACGACCGTCGCGTCGTACTCCAGGCCCTTGGCCTCCAGGCTGCCGAGCGCCACGACCCGGTCGCCGAGCCCGTCCAGCCAGCGGGCCGCCTCCTCGCGCCGGTTCATGGCGACGACCACGCCGACCGTGCCGTCGACGCGGCCGAGCAGCCGTGCCGCCTCCGCGCGGACGGTCCCCGCCAGGGACTCCCGGCCGGCGGCGAAGCGCGGTTCGACACCCGTGGAGCGGACCGCCGAAGGCGCCTTCGAGCCCGGCATCGCCAGCGCGAGCACCTTCGAGGCCAACTCGGCGATCTCCGCCGGATTGCGGTAGTTGACCGTGAGCGTGAAGCGGCGGCGGGGCCGGGTGCCCAGGGCCTCGTCCCGGGCCTCGGCCGCCTCGTCCGGGTCGGACCAGGACGACTGGGCCGGGTCACCGACCACGGTCCAGGTGGCGTGCCGGCCACGCCGCCCGACCATCCGCCACTGCATCGGCGTGAGGTCCTGCGCCTCGTCGACGATCACATGCGCGTACTCGGTCCGCTCCGCCGCGAGCCGCTCGGCGCGCTCGCGCTGCGACTCCTCGCGTACGGGCATCAGCTCCTCCAGCCCGGTCAGCTGGTCCAGCGGGTCGAGCTCGCGCTTCTTCCTCGGGCGGGCCGGCAGCCCGAGGATGGCCTCCAGCTCGTCCAGCATCGCCACGTCGTGCACGGACAGCCCCTGCCGCTTCAGGGAGCGCGCGACCTTGCGCACCTCGCCGGGGTTGAGGATGCGCCGGGCCCAGCGGCCCAGCCGCCTCTCGTCGGCCATCGACTCCAGCACGGCCCTCGGGGTCAGCTCGGGCCACCAGGCGTCCAGGAACGCGAGGAAGGAGTCCTCAGAGGAGACGTCCTCGTCGAACGAGGAGCGCAGCTCGGCGGCCAGCTCGGGGTCGGCGTGCCTGGTCGCGGCGCCGGACCGGGCCCACAGGGCGTCCAGCAGCAGCTTGCGGGCCCGCGGCCGCAGCAGGTTCACCGGGGCGGTGCCGCTGAGGGCGTTGCGCCGGATGCGCTCCAGCTCCGCCGCCTCCAGTTCGAGGCGGCGGCCGAAGGCGACGACCCGCAGCCGGGTGGGCGCGCCGCTGCGTTCAAGGGCCCCGCGGGCGGCCTTCCTGAGCACCTTGAGCATGCGGTACGAACCCTTGGCGCGGGCCACGGACGGGGAGTCGTACAGCGTGGCCTCGGCGCCGTCGACGAGCGAGCCGATGGCGCGGATGGCGACCTGGCCCTCCTCGCCGAGCGAGGGCAGCACGCCCTCGGTGTACGCGACCAGCAGCGGGGTGGGCGACACGATCAGGATGCCGCCCGCGTACCTGCGCCTGTCCTGGTAGAGCAGGTACGCGGCCCGGTGCAGGGCGACGGCCGTCTTGCCGGTGCCGGGGCCGCCCTCGACGTAGGTCACGGAGGCGGCGGGGGCACGGATGACCAGGTCCTGTTCGGCCTGGATGGACGCCACGATGTCCCGCATGGTGTGGGTGCGGGCCCTGCCGAGGGCCGCCATCAGGGCGCCGTCGCCGATCACCGGCAGCTCATGGCCGTCGAGCTTGGCCTTCAGCTCGGGGCGCATCAGGTCGTCCTCGACGCCGAGCACCCGGCGGCCCTTGGAGCGGATCACCCGGCGGCGCACGACCCGTCCCGGGTCGACCGGGGTCGAGCGGTAGAAGGGGGCCGCGGCAGGCGCCCGCCAGTCGATGACCAGGGGCGCGTAGTCCTGGTCGAGGACGCCGATACGGCCGATGTGCAGGGTCTCGGCGATGTCCGCGGTGTTGTCGGGGCGCACCGCGCCCTCGGCGGGCTCGACGGCCGTGTACGCGCCGTCCGGCCCCCTCTTGCCGTCCTTGCCGGGCAGCAGGTCGATCCGTCCGAAGAGGAAGTCCTCGAACTCGTTGTTGAGCCGGTTGAGGTGGACGCCCGCCCGGAAGACCTGGGCGTCCCGCTCGGCCAGCGCGCCGGGCGTACCGACCTGGCCGCGCTTGGCGGCGTCG
This sequence comes from Streptomyces sp. NPDC047079, assembly GCF_040643755.1. Taxonomy (NCBI): domain Bacteria; kingdom Bacillati; phylum Actinomycetota; class Actinomycetes; order Kitasatosporales; family Streptomycetaceae; genus Streptomyces; species Streptomyces sp. NPDC047079. Next base: position 92,555 of record NZ_JBEYUZ010000001.1, on the reverse strand, counting down.
TTCATCAGGAACTCCGCCTCGTGGATCTTCTCCTCGAGGCGCTGGTACACCCGGTCCAGGTGTTCCTGTTCGACGCTGATCTCCCGGTCGCGGAGCGAGTCGTGCGCGGACTTGCCGACCGGGCCGAGCGCCGTTTCCTGTTGAACCTGAGCGGCCACCGGGCCCCCTTCTGACGTGCTGGGCAGCCGTCCACCGTACGCGAAGGGGGGCCCTGCAGGCTACGGACCTGCGACGGCCCCCTTGCGCACGTCGGCCCGCGGCGTGCCTCTTCGTACGCCGCGGGAGATGCTCAGGCGGGGGCGCGAACGCCTACGCGTTCACCTCCACCAGCCGCTTTCCGCCGAAGGTCATGACCTCGAAGTGGTCGATCTGGTTCGGTGTGAAGGCGGCGCCACCGTGTACGTACAGCGGCTTCTTCGCCTCCTCGCTCTTGGCGTTCGTGATGCCGTAGCCCCAGTCGGGGACGGACCAGGAGGTGACCGTCTCGCGCTCGCCGTTCTTGCCGACGGCGATCAGGGAGCACTTGAGCGGGCCCTTGACGTTCTTCAGCTGGAGAACGGCGTGGGTGCCCCAGTCCCTGGTCTCGACCGCGACCACGGCGTTGACCTTGGTGTTCGGGTCGGTCGCGGAGTGCTTGTCCTTCATGACCTCGAAGGCCTGCTGGGCGGGGCCCATGGCCATCGGGTCCTGGACGGTGCCGCTGTCGCCGCCGCCGTTCACCGCCATCACGGTGAGCGGGCCGCCGATGATCAGCGCGGCCGCGGCCGCCACGAGGTAGAAGCCTCGGCGGCGCTTCTGGGCGCGGCGCTCGGACACCTCGTCGACCAGCCGCTCCACCAGCCGTGGACTGGGCTTCGCGGACAGGGACTCGCCGATGGCCGGGCTGCCCTGGCTGCCGGGCAGGTCCGCGAGTGCGGCCAGCATCGGCTCCATGCCCGCGAGGTCGTCCAGTTGCTGGGCGCACCAGTCGCAGGTGGCGAGGTGGGCTTCGAAGGCCGTGGCCTCGGCGTCGTCCAGTATTCCGAGGGCGTAGGCGCCGACGGTCTCGTGGATGTCGCCCTGCCCCTGCGGGCCCTGAGGACCTCTTACAGCCCCGGGGCCGCCAGTGCCGAAGCCCCCGTACAGGTTGCTCATGCCGTCACCCCCCGCTCCTCCAGTGCCAGCTTCATGGACCGCAGGGCGTAGAAGACCCTGGAGCGCACCGTTCCGCTGGGGATGCCGAGCGTTTCGGCCGCCTCATTGACCGTACGCCCTTTGAAGTACGTTTCGACCAGAACTTCCCTGTGCGCCGGGGTCAGGTCGTCCAGCGCGTCCGACAGTGTCATCAGCCACAACGCCTTGTCGATCTCGTCCTCCGCGGGGATGACCTCCAGCGGCGACGGGTCGACCTCCTGCGGCCGGGCCTGCCGGCTGCGGTGGCCGTCGATGACGATGCGCCGGGCGACCGTCACCAGCCAGGGGCGTACCGAACCGGTCGCTCGATTGAGCTGGCCGGCGTTCTTCCAGGCACGGATGAGCGTCTCCTGCACGACGTCCTCGGCACGCTGCCGGTCGCCCGCGACCAGGCGCAGCACGTAGGCGAGCAGGGGTCCCGCGTGTTCCCGGTACAGGGCACGCATCAGCTCCTCGTCCGGCTCGGTCGAAGAAGACGCCGAGGACGGGGTCATGCGATGTCGGGCCCTTGGCCTTCGTTCATCAGCCACGGCGGAATCCTTGCGCACGCCTACCTCCGGTGTCTGGGGGTTCCCCCAGTCGGTCGCTCGCATCCGGGTACGTAGACAGGGGCCGCCGTGTTCAAAGTGACAGCACGAATTTCTTGGAGAAGGTGTGGGAAGCCCCGTTACTGGGCACCCATTTCTGACCCAAGGGGACATACGGCCGCCGCGCCGGAGAGACCCAGGTCACAGCGGGCGGGAGCTTCACTTCCGGGCGGCGCTTGATCGCCGTGTGAAAATTTGGCTTGACCCTGGTGGAGAAATCGTCGAAATTCGCGGGTTCAACCATCACTTTCAGCCGACGTTGCGACGACTCGCCCGTTTTCCACGAGTTCTACGAACCTCCCCGTTTACTTCTTACCTCCGAGGACTCGCTTTCGGCGCCGGCTTCCTCGGCACCCGCCAAGTCGGTCCCAAGTCCACCCCGAGTCCGTCCTAAGTCCGTGCGAGTGCGGCCCGGCGGCGGTGGCGGGCCACTCGCTCCCGGTTGCCGCAGGTCTCGCTGGAGCACCAGCGGCGGCGCCGACCGCGAGAGGTGTCCAGGTAGACGAGGGGGCAGTTGTCGCCCGCGCAGCGTCGCAGGCTCGCCCGCGCCCGGGGGTCCGTCAGCAGCTCGATCGCCTCGCGGGCGACCGCGGCGAGCAGTTCCTCGCAGTGCGGCAGCGCGCGCAGCCGCCGTACCAGTACACCGTCCTCCGCGCGGACCGCGCACGGCACGGGCGGGGCCTGCCGCGCCACCGCGTTCACCCGCGCCAAGGCCCCGTCCGCGGGCCACCCGTCCAGTTCGCCGCTCACCAATGTGCCTAGATGGAGGCGCAGTTCCCGGAAGGCCCTCAGCCATCCCCCGTCCACCTCCGCGAGCGGTGTGCCCGAGGGCACCAGCCCGGCACCGGCGATCCAGGCCCGCAACCGGTCCACCGAATCGAGCCGTTCCTCGGGATGCGTCGTCGCCAGCAGGTCCAGACAGATCCGCCTGGTGTCGAACCGCAGCTCGTACGGGGCCGTGGCCGTGCCCGATGCCATGTGCCTGTCACCGCCTTGGAGTTGCCGCCGCGCGCGACGGCCGGTGAGGTCCGCCGAGGGACGTGTCCGGACAGCGGCGCCCAGGTTTCGTACCCTCGTTCGTACCCCCTACAGTGCCCGCGCGCACCCGCCTCGGGAAGGTCCCGTACAGCCCCGCCCCGTGTGAACGGCCGCTCGTGCGGACGAACCCGGGTCGCCGTAGCGTCGTACGGGTCCGTCTGCCGTCCGTGCCCCGGCCCGCCTCAGCCGCGCAACCGCTGGACCGTGTTGCGCAGGATCCGCATCAGGTCGGGCGGGGCGCGCGGCGGGGCGGCTCACGCATCGGCGGGCGCTCAGCATCGGCGGGCGCTCAGGCGTCGGCGTACTTGGAGTCCGCCGCCGGGTCGAGTGCGAGGCGGTAGCCGCGCTTGACCACCGTCTGGATCAACTTGGGCGAGCCCAGGGCCGTGCGCAGGCGGGCCATCGCCGTCTCCACCGCGTGCTCGTCGCGCCCGGCGCCCGGCAGCGCCCGCAGCAACTCGGCCCGGCCGACCACCCAGCCGGGCCGCCGGGACAGCGCGCGCAGCAGGGACATCCCGGCGGGCGGTACGGGCCGCAGTGTTCCGTCCACCATCACCGCGTGCCCGCGTATCTCCACCCGGTGGCCGGCGACGGGCAACGTACGGGCCCGGGCGGGCAGTTCCCGGCAGAGCAACTGCACGAGCGGGCCGAGCCGGAAGCGTTCGGGCTGGACCGTGTCGACGCCGCGGGCCTGGAGCGGCAGCGCGGTGACGGGTCCGACGCAGGCGGGCAGCACGTCGTGGTCGATCGCGGCGAGCAGTGCGGGCAGCAGCCCCCGCTCCTCGGCGCGCGAGAGCACGGACGCGGCGGCGGGCGCGCTGGTGAAGGTGAGCGCGTCCAGGCCACGGGTGACGGTCGCGTCCAGCAGCCGGTCCAGGGACGCGAGGTCCTGCGGCGGCATCCACCGGTACACGGGCACCCCCACGACCTCGGCGCCCGCCGCGCGCAGCGCCTCCACGAAGCCGGGCAGCGGCTCGCCGTGCAGCTGGACGACGACACGGCGGCCGTCGACGCCCTCCTCCAGGAGCCGGTCGAGCACCTCGGCCATGGACTCGGAGGTGGGCGACCACTCCTCGGTCAGGCCGGCGGCCCTTATCGCACCCTTCACCTTGGGCCCGCGCGCGAGCAGCCGCACCCCGCGCAGCCGGGTGACCAGGTTCTCGCCGAGGCCCCAGCCGTCCGCGGCCTCGATCCAGCCGCGGAAGCCGATCGCGGTGGTGGCGACCACCACGTCCGGCGCCTGGTCGATCAACTCCTTGGTGGTCGCGAGCAGTTCACCGTCGTCGGCGAGCGGCACGATGCGCAGGGCGGGCGCGTACAGCACGGCCGCGCCGCGGCGCTGGAGCAGGGCGCCCAGCTCCTCCGCCCGTCGCGCGGCCGTCACGCCTACGGTGAATCCCGCGAGCGGGCCGTGTTCTGGTCGCTGCTGTTCGTCGTACATCGCTGCTCTCGTTCCGCATTCGAGTCGGCGTACCGTTCGTACGCGCCGTACCTGGATGCCGCCGTACCTGGATGCCGGTCGAGCCTGTCAAGGGCTCGTGACAGGCTCGGTTCCGCTTCATGTCGCCGGTGTTACGTCAGACCTCCGCATAGCCGAGCTGGGGCTTCGCCTCCGAAGGAGCGGTTTTGGCCTGGGCTTCACCGGCCGGACGGCGAAGGTATACGGCCCAGGTGACCGCGAAGGCCACACCGTAGAAGGCGAGGAAGGCGACGAAGGCGCCCGTGCCGGAACCGTAGGAGAGGAAGGACTGCCGGAAGGCGAGGTTGATGGCGACGCCTCCGAGCGCGCCCACGGCGCCGATGAGGCCCATGGAGGCACCGGACAGCCGCCGCCCGTACGCCGCGGCCTCCTCGCCTCCAAGCCCCTTGGCAAGGGCCTTGGCCTGGAAGATCCCCGGGATCATCTTGTACGTCGACCCGTTGCCGAGGCCGCTGAGCACGAACAGCACCACGAAGACGCTGACGAACAGCGGCAGCGACTTCTGCATGGCGGCCAGGATCAGGACCGCCGCCGCGGCGGCCATGGCGACGAAGTTCCAGAGGGTGATCCTCGCGCCGCCGTAGCGGTCGGCGAGCCGGCCGCCGACGGGACGGATGAGGGAGCCGAGGAGCGGGCCGATGAAGGTGAGGCAGGCCGCCTGGAGCGGGGTCCGCCCGAACTGGTTCTGCAGCACCTGCCCGAAGGCGAAGCTGTAACCGATGAAGGAGCCGAAGGTGCCGATGTAGAGCAGGGCCATGATCCAGGTGTGGGGGTCCCTGGCGGCGTCCTTCGCGGCGCCGGTGTCGTTGCGCACGGACGCGATGTTGTCCATGAAGAGGGCGGCCAGGACGGCGGCGACGACGATGAGCGGAATGTAGATGCCGAGCAGCACGCGAGGCCCGCCGTTCGCCCCGATGATGGCGAGGGCCACCAGCTGGATGACGGGCACGCCGATGTTGCCGCCGCCGGCGTTTAGCCCTAGTGCCCACCCCTTCTTCCGCATCGGGAAGAAGGCGTTGATGTTGGTCATGGAGGAGGCGAAGTTGCCGCCTCCGACACCGGCCAGCAGTCCGGTCCACAGGAAGGTGGAGAAGGACGTGCCGGGTTCCATGACGACGAAGGCGGCGATCGTGGGGACGAGCAGAAGGCAGGCGGAGATGATCGTCCAGTTCCGCCCGCCGAAGGCGGCGACGGCGAAGGTGTAGGGCACGCGGACGACCGCCCCGACGAGCGTGACCACCGAAGTGAGCAGGAACTTGTCGGCGGGGGTGAGCCCGTACTCGGGGCCCATGAACAGGACGAGCACGGACCACAGGGTCCAGACCGAGAATCCGATGTGCTCGGACAGGACGGAGAAGACGAGGTTGCGCCGGGCGACTCGCTGCCCGGTCGCGTGCCAGAAGGTCTCGTCCTCCGGATCCCAGTGCTCGATCCAGCGGCCTCCCCTGTTCGGTGCGGGGGCTGTGCTCGGGGCTGTCATGACGCCTCCACGGTTCTCCGGTGCCCGGGTGTCGTGAGTCCCGAAGGTAGGAAGGACGCGTTTCCGCGCTGTGCCCCGGAGTGACCGCGAGGGAACGTTGCTCTCACGGGGTGGGGAGGGGCGCGGTGAGGGGGGACGACCGGGGGACGCCCATGGGGCGGCCGGGGGGCGACCGGCGGGCGACCGGCGGGCGACCGGGGGCGATTGAGGGATGCACGTGAGAGGGCTGCTCAAGCCGGCCACCGAGGGTGCGCCCCAGGGCGGGTCGGCGGGCGTCGAAGACCGGCGGACGTCAACGACCGGGGGACGTCAAAGCGCAGGCGGACGCATGACTTCCGCGTCGGCGGCCGGGAGCCATCCCCCGGCGGGCCGCCGCAGCCACCCCTCGGCGGCACCCGTCTCGGCCGCCGCCCGTCGCAGCGCATCGATCCCGGGGTGGACCGCTCCCTTGCGCCACACCAGCGACACGGGCGACAGCGGCACCGGGTCGACCAACGGCCGCAGGACCGTGCGCGGCATGGGCGGGAAGTCCGTCACCGCCAGGATCGGGTGACCCTTCTTCGCCATGATCCGCTGGAACTCCTCCGTTCCGACCGCCAGCGGCGCGGGCGGCGCGATGCCGATGCCCCGGCCCTCGAAGAGGCGGCGCGCGAGGTCGGTCCACTCCGGCGTGCGCGGGTTCCCGGCGCCCGCGTACACGGTCTCTCCGGCCAGTTCGGACAGCGGCACCTCGGCCACGGGCGCCAGACGGTGGCCCTCGGGCAGGATGATCGCCATCCGCTCGTACCGCACGGGCTGCTGTTCGAGCCGCGCCCGGACCGCCGGGTCCAGCCCGGCGAACCGCCCGAACGACGCGTCGAGCCGCCCGGCGAGGATCTCCGTGGCGGCCCCGGTCAGGCCGCTCTCGTAGCGCGTCATCAGTTCGACGTCCGGGACCAGCTCACGGGCGCGGTCGAGGACGCGGCAGCCGATCAGACCCGGGCTGTTGACGTCCACCAGCAACGGCCGGTCCGTCTCGCCGCCCCGCCCGAACGCGGCGAGCAGATCGCTCTGCGCTTCCAGTACCCGGCGCGCGTACGGCAACAGGCGCGCGCCGTCCGGTGTCAGGGAGACCTGCCGGGTCGTACGGACGAACAGCTCCGCGCCCAGCTCGCGTTCCAGTCGGCGGATGTCGCGGCTGAGCGCCTGCTGGGCGACGTACAGGCGGGTCGCGGCGCGCGTGAAGTGCAGTTCCTCGGCGACGGCCAGGAAGGCGCGGAGCAGGCGGGGGTCGACGGAGGCGGCGGGCATCCGCAGAACTTACAACCCAGATGCGTCAATCACCACCGAGTAAGTGTTGGACCGCAGGTCAGGGGGCGGGCGACGGTTGCTCCATGCCGCACACCGCCCCCGGCACCGCCGTGTCCCGCAACCCGTACCGCCGCCTCTTCACCCACCCCGGCACCCGCGCGTTCACCATCGGGAACCTCATCGCCCGTCTGCCCATCGGCATGTTCAGCCTGAGCGCGGTCATCATGATCGCCGGTTCGCGGGGCTCCTACGCGCTCGCCGGTGCCGTCACCGCCACCGGCCTCGTGGCGACGGCCGTGGCCGCCCCCTGGGTCGCACGGCTGATCGACCGCCACGGCCAGGCGCGGATCGCCGTCCCGGCGACGGCGTTCGCCCTCCTCGGCGGTCTGGCCCTGCTTCTGTGCGTGCACTACGACGCCCCTGACTGGACCCTGTTCGCCGCCTACGCCACCACCGCCACGACCCCCAACATCGGCGGCCTGTCCCGCGCCCGCTGGGCCCACCTCTTCCGGAGCGACCCGGACGCCCTGCACACCGCGAACTCCTTCGAACAGGCCGCGGACGAACTGTGCTTCATGCTCGGCCCGGTCCTCGCCGCCTTCCTCTGCACCCGGCTCTTCCCGGAGGCAGGCACCCTGATCGGCGGGATCCTGCTGCTCACGGGCATGCTGGTGTTCACGGCGCAGCACGCCACGGAGCCGCCGCCGAGCCGGGACCTCCCGGCCCAGGCCCCTTTCCGCAGCCCGGGCATGCCGCCGCTCCTCCTAGGTCTGCTCGCCACCGGCGCGGTGTTCGGATCAATGGAGGTCGTCACCATCGCGTTCGCGGACGCCCAGGGCCACAAGGCGCTCGCCGGTCCGGTCCTCTCGCTCCAGGCCGCCGGATCGTGCGTGGCCGGTCTGCTCTACGGCACGCTGCGGCCCGCGGGGCCTCCCGAGCGCCGCTACCTGTGGTGCCTGGCGGTCATGGCCGCCCTCATGTCGGGGCCCCTGCTCGCGGCCCGCATCACCGACTCACTCGCCGCCCTCGCCCCCGCCCTGCTCCTCGCGGGCATGGCCACCGCGCCCACGATGGTCACCGCGATGTCCCTGGTCCAGCGGCGCACGCCGAGGGGCCGTCTGAACGAAGGCATGACCCTCGCGGTCACCGCCCTGCTGGGAGGTGTGGCCTGCGGCTCAGCCACGGGCGGCTGGGCGGCGGAGCACCTGTCGCCGACGGCCGGTTTCACTGTGCCGGCCGCCATGGCGGGCCTGGCCCTGCTGATCGCCGCGGGGCGCCGGTGGGCGGCAGGCATATCCACCGCTGCGCGCTCTCTCCGTTGATGCGCCCGCAGCACGGGGAGCGGGCACGTGGGCGGGTTGAGCAGGGGACTCAGGCGCCGAGGGAGGCGTACGCGAGGAACGCGCTCCAGGCGTCCGGGGGGACGGTGAAACGGGGGCTGCGAGCCCCGAGCTTGGAGTCGCGGACGTGGACGGTGCGGCGGATGCTGTGGCTGAACTCGTTTGTGCTGTGGGCGACTTCGAGGCAGGCACTCCCTTCGGAGTCGCTATAGCTGGACTTGAACCATGACAGTTCGTCGCTCACAGCTCCCCCGCCACCTTCCTGATGAACCGGGCCGACTCCTCAACGCTAAGCGCCTGCATCCGGATCATGCCATAGCGCTGCGTCAACGTACTCAGCTTGCCGCCGTCCGAGTACAGGGCTCCTGTCGACTGCCCGTCCACAAAGGCGTACCGCTCGTGATCGGCGGTTTCCACCAGCACCATCGGACCGCTGAGCGCCGCCGTCGGAGCAGTTGCGAAGGGGAGGACCTGGACCGAGAGGTGTCGCTGCTTGCCCACTTCCAACAGGTGATCACACTGCCTGCGCATCACGTCCTGACTGCCGACCACCGAGCGAAGCGACGCCTCATGGACCACAAAGCTGAAGTGCGTCGGAGGCTTGTTCGTCAGCTTCTCCTGCCGTCTCAGTCGCGCGGCCACCCGCTCCTCGACCGTCTCCTCGTCCAGGGGAGGACAGTTGCTGCTGATCAACGCTCGCGCGTACTCCGGAGTCTGCAACAGACCGGGGATCAGCAACGGCTCGTACCACTGCACGGTGATCGCCTCAGCCTCCACCAGCACGTACTGCTGCGTACGCTGCGGAAACGGCTCCGGCTTCAAGAACTCGTGCGCGGCCGTCAACTTGCCCCGCGCCCCGCACATCTGATCCGCCACCTGTAACAGCCTCAGCGTCGGGCGTCGCCTCCCGCACTCCATCGACTTGACGTACTCGTAGTCGTAGCCGGCCTCGTCGGCCAGTGCCTGACGGCTGACGCCCGCCTCCTCCCGCCACAACTTGACCTGACCACCGCAGTACCGCCAGTTCTGCTGCGCCTGCTGGGACTCCCCCGAAGCCACGCGCACCCACCCGCCTCCCGCTGCCACGCCGGGTACAGCCACGCCGCGTACCCGGTCCGCCACTCCCGAGGCTAGGCAGCAGCCACCAGCCTGATCACGGCAAACGACGGAGAATCACACGCAAGGAACCCTGCACGCATGCCGACGCCTCCCGCGAGCCCCGCTTCCCGCCCCTCCCCCTCCGCGCTCCCGAAGGACATCGAGTGGCGCCTCCTCCGCCACGCCCGCAGCGTGGCCCGGGCCCGCACCCTCCTCCGTGATCAGGCCGCATCCTGGAAACTCCCCGACGAGGTGACGGAAACGGCGGTGCTCCTGCTCAGCGAGCTGATGACGAACGCCTACCGCCACGCCAGGGTCTCCCCCGGCCGCGAGATCCGGGCCCGCTGTGTCCTGGAGGCCGACCGCCTCCGCGTCTCGGTGACGGACGCGAACGACACGCTGCCCACGCCCCGCCAGGCGGGGCCGGACGACGAGTCCGGCCGGGGCCTGACCCTGGTGGCGGCGCTGGCGGAGAAGTGGGGCGCGGAACCTCGTCCCGCCGGCATCGGCAAGACGGTCTGGTTCGAGCTGCGGATCACCGCCCAGTAGTCCGTTACCGACTCAGCCGAGTCCCCAGGCCCGCCCGAGCCGGTACGCGGCGCACAGGTTCACGTCGAGGAAGTAGGCACCGGCCGTCCCGCACTGCTCGGTCCCGCTGCCGGGGTCGACGGGCTGGCCGTGTCCCATGCCGGTGAGGGAGTACGTCTCCACGACGGGGTTCCCACCCGCATCCTTGAAGACCTGGTGGGGATACCCGGCGACGGTGTCGCTCACATCCGCTGTCTGATCGGTCCCGTGCACATCGGTCCACTGCCTCATCAGGTCGGTCATGTTGACGGGCTTGACGGTGTAGTCGGCCGTGCCCTGGAAGACGGTGAGTTCGGGCCAGGGCCCGGAGTACCCGGGGCGGGCCGCCCGCACCCGGTCGCCCCACTGTCTCGGGGTCTGGGTGGCGCCGACGTACATGCACACGTACGGCGATCCGGCGGCCTGCGCGCAGCCGTAGGGCAGCCCGGCGACGACCCCGCCCGCGGCGAACTTCTCGGGGTAGGTCGCCATCATCACGGCAGTCATCCCTCCCCCGGCCGACAGCCCGGTGACGTACACGCGCCCAGGGTCACCCGAGACATCGGCGAGCTGGCGGTCGACCATCTGCGCGATGCTGGCGGCCTCGCCCTGGCCGCGCTCGATGTCACCGCTCTGGAACCAGTCGAAGCAGTTGGAGAGGTTGTTGGCACTCTGCTGCTGCGGCAGCACGACGGAGAAGCCCCAGCGATCGGCGAGCTGGGTCCATCCGCTGCCGGTGCCGTACCCGGCGGCGTCCTGGGTGCACCCGTGCAACGCGACGACCACGGGCCGCCCGGCGGGGAGCCCGGCCGGGAGATAGCGGAACATGCGCAGCGCCCCGGGGTTGGTGCCGAAACCGGTCACCTCCTGGAGGGAGGCGGCAGCGGCTCGGCCGGGGGTGAGGAAGGCGGCGAGAAGGGCGGCCAGGAGCGTCACGAGGACGGCGACACGGTTTCGGGATACGGCTCTGGTGTGTGTCATGCGGAGGCACGGTAGAAGCGGCCTCGCACCTCCGATATGGGGCGCCGCCCCACAACAAGCGCGCCGACCATGGGGCGGGATACGAGCATCCGACGCCTGTGCCTCCGTAGGCCGGCGCCGCGCGGCGGGTGGAGCGAGGTAGGGAGTCCAGTCCTCCCTTCGCTCCACCGGCCGCATACAGCCCGCGGCTACAACTGCCGGTCGCCTCGCCAGGTGATGGACGTCAGCGCGCCCAGACCTCCATTGGCCAGACCCTTGTAAGTCACCGTCCGGGACGGCCCCAACTCGTGCGCGACACGTTTCGCCAGCTCCATCCCCTCGTGGAACAGCCGATCCCACTCGGCGTCGTACTTGCCGTCCTCGCCGTCCCGCACCTCCAGGTTCAGCGTGGTGTCGATGCCCTCCGCCCATGCGTACAGATCGGCGACGAGGCCGTCGGACAGAGCCAGTGCGGCGTCGGGATCGTCGGGGAAGAAGTCACCGAATCCTTCGAAGCGCAGCGGACCGTACTTGAACTCGCCTTCGACCGTGATGTCCACCGGATGCGGCGGAGCGCCATGGCTGTCGCGCTCCCAGTGGAGGCGGTCACGGCCCCAGCACACCCCTTGACGGAGCGTGCCCGATGGCTCAGTCGTTTCTGACATTGAGGTTGTCGTCGACGAGGAACTCCGGGTAACCGAAGCGTTCACCAAGAGCGTTGAACGCCTCGCAGCGTTCCTCACTGATCTCCACGGAGTAAGCCTTCACTGTACGCAGGAACAGCCGGTAACCGAGGTCCGCGCACGCCTTACCGACAACCTGCTCCAACGCGGGCACGACGCCTGGGACAGAGCCCTCCAAGGCAGCCTGGTTCAGGGCATCCGCGACGGAGCTGATCTGTTCCAGAACCCCCCTCCGCAGGGCGGCGTCGGTCACCGGACGCGGTGGGGAAGGAACGAACTCCGGATCCGCCCGACGGACGCTCTTGAGCCACGTCTCTTCGATCCGACGCATCCAGTCCCGTCCCGTCATGCCGTGCTCTGCGGGATCGAAATACGCCTTCGAGGCGCCCAGCCACACGGTACGGATCACCTCGTGCGACAGCGAAGAGGCCAGCAGCCTCCGCGCGTCTTCGCCGAGCTGCAGTACGGGCGTGCGGTCGGACGCGGTGATGTTCCGGTCCGCAATAGCGAGCTGCACATCAACCGGCCCACTTTTGGGAACGAACCGGTCATAGTCCTCCTCGGACAGCCACACCGGGTACTGGGACTTCGATGCCATCCAGCTCAGCCCGATGTCCAAGATGAACTCCTGGAATTCCTCACCGTCGCTGTCTTCGCCCTGTTGTGTCATCGGGGATGCCTCCTCACTCCGGAAAGGACGTGTACACGACGAACTTGGATGGCTTGTGTTTCCCGGCGTACCGCAGCTGGATAATGACCTTGTTACCCGTCGCCTGTCCCTGCGGCCCGTCCTTGATCCACCTGCGGCCGAGGGACCCTCTGTCGCGGAGGGTCCATTCAACCTGCAGCAGATCATTCGATGGATCGAAAAACTTCTTACGGGATTGCTGGTCCTTCCAACTCTCCAGCCGCTTCACGTTGCTCGGCTTCTTGATCCACGCCTGGAAGGCCTCGTCGACGGCTTGTGCGGCTGTTGCCTGATCGTTCCACCGCGTCGCAATGCCCTTCTTGATGGCATCCTGCGCCATCTGGGCGTCCGTACGGTTCACGTGAGCCCCCAGCGTATGCGCCCCCTGGATGCCTTCGTCGGCGATGATGTCGGTGCAGTTGTGGACCAGAACGTCCTGCGACCGTTCGCCCTGGGGACGGACGTAGAACGTGTGCAGTCCGTCGACGGTGAGGTCGTACACCTTCCGGGGTGCCAGACCGCGCCGGTCGTGGAGGGCGATCACGGTCCGGTCCGTCCAGTCCGGGGTACGCAGCCGGTCCCCCGTGCGCAGGTCGGAGGCCATGGTCCAACCGCGGTCGACCACGAAGAACCGGTGCCCGGTCGTGCTGGTCAGCAGACCGCCGGCCACGGTGATGTCCATCAGGTGCTCGGTGTTGTGACGGAATGTGTCCGTCACCGCCTCCGCACGCAGCCGTCCGGTTTCGGGGTCGGCGGCGAGTACGTGGTCGCCGATGTGTACGTCGCGGATCGGCTTGCGGGAGCCGTCCGCCATGAGGACCTGGGTGCCGCCCGGGAAGCTGTTGGCCCTGCAGGCGGTGACCACGTCTTCGTAGACGTTGACGGTGTCTTCGATCTTGGCAAGCGCCGCGGCGTCCAGATCCAGGGCCTTCAGCGCCGCGAACGCCTCTCGGACTCCGATCCCGGTGCGCATCGAGGCGTCCAGAGCGCGTACCGCGTCCCCGATGGCCTGGAGTGCCTTGCCGCCCACGAACCAGGCCGCGGCCCAGCCGCACCCGGCCCAGCTTCCGCTCGCGCCACCGGGAGCGATCTTCTGGGCGCATTCGATGAAGTCGCCGAGGAGGACCTTGACCGGGTCGATGCCCGCGTTGAACTCGGCCATCGACAGGGTGTGCGTGACCGTGGTGGTCTGTTCCTTGAGCGTTCTGGTGCCGAGGAACACCGTGTCGGAGGACGGGCAACCGTACTGGGTGGCGGGCATGTCCTCCGCCGTGCACAGGTAGAGGTCGACGACCGCGTTGAAGTGGATCGTGGCCGTGATCGTGCAGTCCCCGGTGTGGATGATCGGGTTGCAGTTGTCCTTCTTCGTCACCTCCGGGTCGCCGACCGTCTCGATGTGGTCGACCACGTAGAAGACGTTGCCGACGCCGGTGGTGGCACCGGTCGAGATCTGGTCGTTGTTGTTCTTCGTCTCGGCCCTGTCGGCCGCCTCCTGGGCCTGCTTGGCGTACGAGTCAGCCTCTTTGGCGGCCTGTTCGGCCTCGGTCGCCGCTGCGTCGGCTCGGTCGGCTGCGGCGCGGGCGTCCTTCGCCGCCTGTTCGGCCTCCGAGGCGGCCGCGCGAGCGGCGGAAGCGTCCAGGGCTGCCTGGTCGGCAAAGTCGCGGGCGTCCCTGGCGTAGCCCTCGGCGTGGCCGGCTGCGGTGTCGGCTACCGCTGCGTCCAGGGCGGCCTGTTCGTCGTAGTCGATCGTGCGGGCCAGACAGGCCGAGGCCTGGGCTGCTGCCGTGGCGGCGTCGGCGGAGTAGTCGAGGGCCTCCTTGGCGTAGGTGCGGGCGTCGGCCGCGTAGGAGGCGGCGTCGGCGGCGTGCTGGTAGGCCTCCTTCGCGTCGCCCTTTGCCTGGTCGGCGAGGGCCTTGGCGGCGGCGGCCTCCGCCTGCGCGTTCCTGGCGTGGGCGTCGGCGACGGCCTTCTGCTGGTCGGCGATGGTCTTGGACGCCTGGCCCGTCAGTACGACCAGGCCCGCGGCGGAGTCGGTGGTGATGTACGGGGAGCCGAGCTGGATGGCGTCGTTGGCCGGGTCGGCGACCTGTGCGGCGGCGTTGCCGGCGTCCTCGGCGGCCTGGGCGGTGACATACGCGTAGCCCGCGGCCTTCGCCGAGGCCGCCAGCGCCTTGCCGGCCTCCGCATTCGCCTGGTTGGCCTGGGACTTGGCGTCCTTGGCGTGCCGTTCGGCTTCGTCGGCCAGCTTGACGGCCGCCTTCGCCTCGGCGGCGGCGTCCTGGGAGGCCTTGATGGCGTCCGCTGCCGCGCTGGTCGCGGTCTTCACCGCGGCGTCCGCCCTCAGCTTCGCGGCCTGCGCGGCGTCCGCGTCGGAGCGGGCCCGCTTGGCTGCCGCCTCGGCGCGGGTCGCTGCCGCGTCCGCGTCGGCAGCTGCCTGTGTGGCGGCATCCGCTTCGGAGCGCGCGGACTGCGCTGCCGTTTCGGCGTCGTCGGCGGCCTTGTCCGCCTGGTCCGCCGCGGCCCGCGCGTCCTTGGCGTTGTCGTCGGATTCGTGGGCGTCGGCGTAGGCGTCCTTCGCGTCGGCCTTCGCCCGGGCGGCGTTCGCCCTCTGTTCGGCGTCCCACGCGTCGTCCCGCTTGGCCTTCGCGTTGTCGCGGGCCCCGACCGCGGCGTCGCGCTTGCTTGCGGCAGTGGCTGCGGCGGCGTCGGCCCTGTCCTGGGCGTCCTTCGCCGTCGCCGCCTGGGCTTCGGCGTTCCGCCTGTGCTGTGCGGCCTCGGCCTGCTTGGCCGCGGCGGTCTCCTTCTCCGCCTTGGCCGTCGCCTCCTCGGCCTCGGCGGCGAGACGCTTGGCGTGGGCGTCGGCGGCGGCCGCCTTCGTGTCGCTCTCGGCCTTCAGCGCGTCGGCGAGCCTGGACTCGGCGGTCTCCTTGTCCCTCTTCGCGTTGTCGCGGTGCACCTTCGCGGCATCCGCGGCGCCCTTCGCCTGCAACTCGGCCGTCCTCGCGGCCTCCTTGCGGAACTCCGCCTTCGACTGCGCGGCCTGCGCGAGCGCACGCTGTGCGATGGTCTGGCTGTCACCGGCGGAGGCGCGGGTGGCGGCCTCGGCGGTCTCCCCGGCCTTGGCCATCGCCTGGAGGGCGGCGGCAGCGCCCGTGGTGACCTGAGCCTTCTGCTGACCGACCAGCAGGCCGCGACCGCGCGGTGCGCCGTTGCCGTCGGCGATGGTGTAGGCGGCCTGGGTGGCCGTGTCCGAGCCGGCGGCGGCCTTCTTGGCGATCTCCAGCTGCGCCCGCAGAACACCGAGCTGCTTCTTGGCCTGCGCCTGGGCATCGGCGATGCCCTTCTTCGCCTTGTCGAACTGGGCCTTGTCCGGGTAGGCGAGCCTGGTGGTGCCCTCGTGGCCCTTGGGGACGACCCGGAACTTCTGCGGGTCACTGCCGTTGCAGTCCCACTGCCAGGAGTCGTAGCCGTTGTCGAACTTGTGCAGGTCCAGACACTTGTCCGTGGCGGCGTTGCGCAGCTCGCTCCCCGCGCGGACGTCGAACTTCCACTGCTGCGCCGTGGTGTTGTTGCACGTCCAGATCTGGATCTTCGTGCCGTTGGTGGCGTTCCCGCTCTGCACGTCCAGGCACTTCTGGGCGTTGACGTTGAACAGGGCGTAGCCGTGGGGGTAGCCGAAGATCTGCCACTGCTGGGCGGCGCCGCCGTTGCAGGTGTAGATCTGCACCGGGGTGCCGTTGGTCTTTCCGCCGCCCTGCACATCGAGGCACTTGCCCTTGGCGGCCTCGACCTGGATGACCGCGGGGGACTCACCGATCCAGCCGATGCCGCCGGGGGCCCAGTACTCCTGCCAGCGGGTCAGGTGGTCGGCGATCCAGGACTGGCCGAGCATCTCCCCGAGCGCCTTGGCACCGGCCGCGAGGGCCTTGGTGGCGTCGCGGTTGGCGTTGAGGATCTGGTTGCGCTGGGTGGCCTGGGACGAGATCTCCTGCTGCCACTCGGCGGACGCGGCGGCGACCTCCTTGCCGAGCACCTTGCTCGGGTCGACGGGGCTGCGCCAGGCGCAGGACGCGAACCGGGACTTCAGGTCCTCCACGGCAAGACGGAATTCCAGGCTTCCGGGGTCGGGCGCGGTGCGCGGGAAGCCGCCGGAGGAGAGGAACAGCCGGGCGTTGTCCGCGCCGATCGGCTCGATCGACCAGTTGGCGAACGCGTCCCACGCCTTGTGGTCGGCATACGCCTGCCCCCAGTTGGGCAGCGACGGGTCCGGGTCACTGCCGTAGAGCGGGGTACCGAGGTCCTTGACGGCCTGGACCGTGGCGTCGTCGGCCTTGGGAGTCGGGTCCTGGTAGAAGTCACCCTCGCGCTTCCCGAACTGCTGCCAGATCCACTGCGAAAGGCCGGTCTGGGCGAAGAAGTTCTGCCGGTCATCGCCCCCCGCGCCTGGGGGCCGCTCGAAGTCGGCGATCGACTCGAAGCCCCCGGGGTCGGACAGACCATGGATCTCCCAGTCGCGGATGTGGGCGCTGAGCGCCGATCCCTCCTGGTCGGCGGCGGTCCTGTCCTGGGCGTAGGCCTTCGCAAGCGGGGTGTTACCGGTCCAGTACTCCTGGTTCGCCGCCCCATGCAGCTTGTCCGGCGTCTGGTTCAGCGCGTCCTGCGCAAGGCCGTACATGCCGGGTCCGCCCAGCCGCAGCGCGCCGGCCATCAGGCACTGGTCCTGCCGCAGCTGCTCGGCGGCCGTGGCGTCGAAGCCGTCGTAGCTGTCGGCAACCGGAACGGCATCCCCCGTGGACCGGCCGAACAGGTCCAGCCGGGCCGCGAGGGTGGCCAGGACGGCGAGCGCGAGGAGGAGCGGAACGAGGCGTGCGAGGTGTCGTGATCTTCGCAGCGGAGGTATGAGGAACGCCGGTCTGGGCCGCAAGGGGAGCATCCTTCTTCGTGAACAGGGCAGGCCGAGGCGTGCCCGTCCGAAGAAACGGACGTGACGGCGGTTCCCCCCGACCGCGTGCTGAGGTGCGCGACGACGGAGGGGTCAGGTCCGCCGATGGCGCGGGATCACCATAGACATGCCAAGGAAAGGCGCGGCAAGATTTTTCCGGAGCGTGGCCGAAAGCAACCAACCAGGCCGGGAGCGAAGAAGGCGTGAAACCTGTTCTCTACCCGTGAAGATCGGGCAAGGCAGGCCAGACTTGGCGCGCGAGGTTGGCCGAATTCCGCCCCCGATGGACGTACGGGAACGACAAAGGCCCCGCCGCTCGAAAGCAGCAGGGCCTTGCCCACATGGGGTAAGTGGAGATGGCGGGAATCGAACCCGCGTCCAACGGTGCGGAACCAGGGCTTCTCCGTGTGCAGTCCGCTTCGCTTTTCTCGGCCCCGGAGATCACGCGGACAAGTCTCCGACGGGCTCAGTCACTGTTTGGTTTCCCTCTTCACCCCGTGACCGGGATCAAGGTTTAGTTCCCTAGCTGATGCCAGGATCCGGGTCGGGAACAGCCCCGGGCTGACACTTCGCGAGTCGCTACTTAGGCAGCGAGGGCGAAGGAATCGCGCTTGGTGTTGGCGATTATTTTTTTCGGCCTGTGGTTTACGAGATCATGGCCGCTTCCTCGACACGCTTCCCCTGCTTCGACAGCCGCTGTCGAAACCGATCATCCCCATGTTGATTTTTCAACGCTCGCACCGTCACGCGGTGCAGCCGTCATTGTACGTGACCAGCACGCCTCGATGCCAGCGTATTCCCCGGCGGTCATCCCGCCGTGTACCACCTGGTTCAACAGTGCCGGGCGCCGGATCATTCCCCGCCAGGGCAGCTCAGGCCCCCCGCCGCCGGGGCCGCTCACCCGCTGTCCGGGCGGCTCAGGCCCGCTGCCGGCGCCGGACCGCCGACATCGCCCGGTCCGCCTCGCGGCGGTCCTGCTTCTCGCGGAGCGTCTGGCGCTTGTCGTACTCCTTCTTACCCCTGGCCAACGCGATCTCGATCTTGGCCCGGCCGTCCTTGAAGTACAGGGCGAGGGGCACGATCGTGTGACCCGTCTCCTGGGACTTGGACTCCAGCTTGTCGATCTCGGCCCGGTGCAGCAGCAGCTTCCGCTTGCGGCGCGCGCTGTGGTTCGTCCAGGTGCCCTGGCTGTACTCCGGCACGTGCACGTTGTGCAGCCACGCCTCGTGCGCGTCCAGCTGCACGAAGCCGTCGACCAGCGAGGCCCGCCCCTGGCGCAGTGACTTGACCTCGGTCCCGGTCAGGACGAGACCAGCCTCGTACGTGTCGAGGATGTGGTAGTCATGCCGCGCCTTCTTGTTCTGCGCGATCAGCTTGCGCCCTTTTTCCTTAGCCATAGTGCCGACCATTTTCGCACTACAGGGGGGTGTCGCGGGAACCCGATTACGGAGCGTGCCGCGCATCGATGACGGACAGTGCAGGGTTCCGCTACGGAGCGTCGCCCAGGCCGCTGAGCACCGTCTCGGCCCGCTCCAGCACCTCGTCCCCGGCTTGCAGGTCGGGGGTGATGCCACGGCCGTCGACGGTGTGTCCCGAGGGGGTGCGGTAGTGCCCGACGGTCAGCTCCGCCACGGAGCCGTCCGGCAGCCGGCTCGGCATCTGGATGGAGCCCTTGCCGAAGGTGCGGGTGCCCACGACGACCGCGCGGCCACGGTCCTGGAGGGCGCCGGTGAGCAGCTCGGCCGCGCTCATCGTGCCACCGTCGACCAGTGCGACCAGGGGTCTGGTGGTGTCGCCGCCCGGACGGGCGTGCAGGGCGCGCTGGTCCCCGTTGACGTCGTACGTCGCCACGAGCCCGCCGTCGAGGAAGGCGGAGGCGGCGGTGACGGCCTCGGTGACCAGGCCGCCGGAGTTGCCGCGCAGGTCGAGGACGATCCCGGCGTCTTCCGGGGCGTGATCGACGGCGTTCCGTACGAGGTCGCCGGAGCCCTTGGTGAAGGCGGCGACCCTGATGAGGGTGACGCCGCCGGACAGCCTGCGCACGGTCACCGAGTCCGTGGACAGCCGGGCCCGGCGCAGCACCTCGCTCCAGGTGTGCGTGCCGCGCTGGAGACCGAGCCTGACCCGGGTGCCGGCGGACGCGCCGTCGGCGTCGCCGCGCAGTAAGGAGACGACCTCGGTGACGGGCCTGCCGTCGACGTCCTCGCCGTCGACGCTGCGCAGCCGGTCGCCGCCGCGGATCCCGGCAGCGGCGGCGGGCGAGCCGGGCTGGACCTCGGTCACCTCGATCCGGCCGTCGCGCTCGCGCCGGGCCGACAGACCCACTCCGGTGTACTGGCCGTCGAGGGCCTCCTCGAACTCCTGGTACTCGCCCTGGGAGTAGACGGCGCCCCAGCGGTCGCCGCTGCGGCTGACGGCGCGCTCGGCGGCCTCCATGGGCGACTTGCCGTCGGCCATCGCCCGCGCGGCCGCCTCGGTGACGGCGTCGCGGTGCCCCTCCGGGGCCGCGGGCCCGGCGGAAGGGGTCTTGCGGACGGTGTCGCCGAAAGAGCCCGTCGCGGCGCCGGCGACGAGGACGCTCGCGAAGACCAACGTCAGAGCCGCCCCGTGGCGAACGCGGCGGGGATGACAGAACAGGTCACGGCCGGACATGCGGGTGAGTCTAGGACAACGCGCAGGGCCGTACGGACGGTTGCCCGTACGGCCCTGTTGGCATGCGTCACACCTTCAGGTACTTGCGCAACGCGAAGAACGCGGCCAGCGCGGGCATCAGCAGGCTCGTGGCGAGTATCAGGGGAAGCTTCGTGAGGACGGCGTCCCAGCCGATGAAGTTGATGAGATTCAGCTTGTGGGACAGGTCCAGGCCGTGGTCGATGATGAAGTACCGCGCGACCAGAAGGAATCCGCACGCCACCGTTCCGCCGATGAGCCCGGCGACCGCGGCTTCCATGATGAACGGCGCCTGGATGTAGAACCCGGAGGCGCCGACGAGACGCATGATGCCGGTCTCACGACGACGGCTGAACGCGGAGACGCGCACGGTGTTGACGATCAGCATCAGCGCGACGACGAGCATCATCGCCATCACCGCACGGGCGGCCCAGTTCATGCCGTTCAGCAGGCCGAAGAGGTTGTCGAGGATGCCCTTCTGGTCCTGCACCGACTGCACGCCGTCGCGGCCGTTGAAGGCGCTCGCGATGACCTGGTACTGCTCCGGGTTCTTCAGCTTGATGCGGTACGACTCCTGCATCTGGTCCGGGGTCAGCGAACTGGCCAGCGGGGAGTCGCCGAACTGCTCCTTGTAGTGCTTGTAGGCCTCGTCCTGGGACTCGTAGGTCACCTTCTGGACGACGGACGTCATCTTGTCGAGATCGCCGAGGATCTGCTTCTTCTGCTCCTCGGTGACCGCGCCCTTGGAGCAGTTGGGGTCGGACTCCGCGTCGCTCTTGTTGCACAGGAAGACCGAGACGTTGACCTTGTCGTACCAGTAGCCCTTCATCTGGTTGACCTGGTCGCTCATCAGCAGCGAACCGCCGAACAGGGCGAGGGAGAGGGCGACCGACACGATCACCGCGAAGGTCATCGTCAGGTTGCGGCGGAGACCGACACCGATCTCCGACAGAACGAACTGCGCGCGCATGGCGTCTGCTCAAGCCTTTCCGTGGAACTCAGTGCTGGTAGCCGTAGACCCCGCGCGCCTGGTCGCGGACGAGGCGGCCCTTCTCCAGCTCGATGACGCGCTTGCGCATCTGGTCCACGATGTTCTGGTCGTGGGTCGCCATCACCACGGTCGTGCCCGTCCGGTTGATCCGGTCGAGCAGCTTCATGATGCCGACGGAGGTCTGCGGGTCGAGGTTGCCGGTGGGCTCGTCGGCGATCAGCAGCTTGGGCCGGTTGACGAAGGCCCGCGCGATGGCGACGCGCTGCTGCTCGCCGCCGGACAGCTCGCCGGGCATACGGTCCTCCTTGCCGCCGAGCCCGACGAGGTCGAGCACCTGGGGCACGGACTTGCGGATCTCGCCACGGGACTTGCCGATGACCTCCTGCGCGAAGGCCACATTCTCGGCGACCGTTTTGTTCGGCAGGAGGCGGAAGTCCTGGAACACCGTCCCCAGCTGGCGGCGCATCTGCGGCACCTTCCAGTTGGAGAGGCGGGCGAGGTCCTTGCCCAGGACGTGCACCTGCCCGGTGCTGCACCGCTCCTCGCGGAGGATCAGCCGCAGGAAGGTGGACTTTCCGGAGCCGGAGGACCCCACGAGGAAGACGAACTCGCCCTTCTCCACCTCCAGGGAGACATCCCTGAGGGCAGGACGGTTCTGCTTGGGGTAGACCTTGGAGACGTTGTCGAATCGGATCACGGATGCACCACGGGCCGTTGGGGTAGGTGAGCGTGACCATACGCGACCCGGGTGTGCAAGCGCAGTCGCCGGGAGGGGTTGTACGAGAGTTGCGCGTTTTGTCCCTACCGTTCGGTGCTTGACCGGCCGACCCCGCGCAGCGACTCGCGGAACCTGGCACAGTGGAGTGGGGAACGGTTGCGTTCCCGGAAACGTTGTGTACGTGTAAGCGGCACAAGGAGGGCGAGGCGCATGACGTACGACCGATTGGTGTGCGCGAGCTGCGCGGCGCCCGTGAGTGAGGGTCGCTGCCCCGTCTGCCGTGCGAGCCGTGAGCGGCTCCAGCAGGAGAGCCCCTGGTCAGGGCTGAGTCCGGCGGCCCTGATCGCGCTTCTGGCCGTACTGATCGCCGCCGTGGCGCTGCTGGCGCACCAGACGGCGTAGCGCACGGCGGCCCCGGTCGGCCGCTGGCGGGCAGGTGTACGGCGTATGCCGCAGGGCGGACGGCCGGCTGTACGGCGGGCATGTTGCGCGGCGCTGTGACGGCGGAAGCGGACCGGCGGGCCGCTGACGGGGACCGAGGGACGGACACGGAAGGGCCCGGGGCGGATGACGCCCCGGGCCCTTCTCGCGCGTTTCCCGCCATTCTCAGGCGTTTCTCGCCATTCTCAGGCGTTTCTCCCGCCCTTCTCACCGTGCTCGCGCTTCCCGAGCGGGCCGGCACCCTGGGATCCAGGGCCCCGCCCCGCTCATGCGTGTCACGGCGTCACGGCGTGTGTCAGGCGGCAGCCTGGCCGCGGCCCTCCATGAGGCGCGGCAGCGCACGGAAGCCGATGCCTCCGGCAATCATCGTGGCGGCACCGACCAGCAGGAACGCGGTCTGTCCCGCACCCGTCTCGGCCAGCTGCTTGCCGCCCTCGCCCTGGGCGGAGGCGGCGGAGTTCGCGGCGTCCGAGCCGGTGTCGGTCAGGCCCGAGGAACCCTTGCCCTGCTGGACCGGGCTGTTGCCGCCGTCCGGGTTGGTGTCGTTGCCGCCACCACCGTTGCCGCTGCCCGTGCCGGTGCTGTCGGTCGGGTCGGCCGTCGGCTCGGTCGGCTCATCCGTGGGCTGGGTCGGCTCGTCGGTGGGCTGAGTCGGCACATCGGTGGGCTGGGTCGGCTCGGTCGTGACCGGCGGAGTGGTCTCCGGCGTCGACGGCGGGTTCGTCGGGAGACCGGTGTCGGTGGGCGCCGGGTCCTCGGTCCCCACGCCGACGCCTGCGCCGACGCTGACACCCACGCCGTCGCCTCCGGCGCTCGCGCCGATGCTGATGTCGAGCGCCGAGGCGGCGCCCGCGGCGGTCAGGGACGCACCCGCGGCGATCACGGCGCCGGCGGCTATCCGCGCCAGGCGGATCCGCGTCTTCTTGGTCATCTGGCTGCTACCCCCAGTAGCTGATCGTCAATGGAGCAGCGCACGGGGCCACGGCATCGGGGATGACTGTACTGAGCCCCCCGGTTCACATGCGCCCCATAGATACGCATGCCGCGCTTACCCTTCCGATTTTTCAAAGCAACGTCAAGGTCGTTGCGCACGCGATGTCCAGTAAGGCGTCTTTTGCGGGAGAGGTCGAGTTGTAAGTGTGATGCAAAACCCAGACATCGGGAGACAGAAAAGGCAACTGCCCCCGGGTCGGGGGCAGTTGCCTTGTCGACAAAGCGCTGTTTTCCGGTGGCGGTGCCGCCGTTCGTTGCCGGTGTTACTTCTCCTGCTGCTTGCGCCAGCGAATGCCCGCTTCGATGAACCCGTCGATCTCACCGTTGAACACGGCCTCGGGGTTGCCCATTTCGTAGTTGGTCCGCAGGTCCTTGACCATCTGGTACGGGTGCAGGACGTACGAACGCATCTGGTTGCCCCAGGAGTTGCCGCCGTCGCTCTTGAGGGCGTCCATCTTGGCCTGCTCCTCCTGCCGGCGCCGCTCCAGGAGCTTGGCCTGGAGGACGTTCATCGCGGAGGCCCGGTTCTGGATCTGGGACCGCTCGTTCTGGCAGGTGACGACGATGCCGGTGGGCAGGTGGGTGATGCGCACCGCGGAGTCGGTGGTGTTGACGCCCTGGCCGCCGGGGCCGGAGGAGCGGAACACATCGACACGGAGGTCGGAGTCGTCGATCTCGACGTGGTCGGACTGCTCGACGACCGGGAGAACCTCGACACCGGCGAAGGAGGTCTGCCGGCGCCCCTGGTTGTCGAAGGGGGAGATACGGACCAGCCGGTGGGTTCCCTGCTCGACGGAGAGGGTGCCGTAGGCGTAGGGCACCTGGACGGCGAGGGTGGTGGACTTGATGCCCGCCTCTTCCGCGTACGACGTCTCGTAGATCTCCGTCTTGTACCCGTGCCGCTCGGCCCAGCGCAGGTACATGCGCTGGAGCCGCTCGGCGAAGTCGGCCGCGTCGACGCCACCGGCCTCGGCACGGATGTTGACGAGCGCCTCACGGGCGTCGTACTCGCCGCTGAGGAGCGTCCGGACCTCCATCTCGTCCAGCGCTTTCTTGACCTCGACGAGCTCGGCCTCGGCCTCGGCCTTGGCGTCCAGGTCGCCCTCGGCCTCGGCGAGCTCGAACAGCACATCGAGGTCGTCGATCCGGCTGCGCAGGTTCTCGGCCTTCCTCACCTCGGCCTGGAGGTGGGAGAGCTTGCTGGTGATCTTCTGCGCCTCGTCCGGGTTGTCCCAGAGGGACGGCGCGGCCGCCTGCTCCTCGAGCACGGCGATGTCTGCCCTCATCTTGTCGAGGTCCAGAACGGCCTCGATCGACTCCATGGTCGAGGAGAGGGACTTGAGCTCTTCGGATACATCGACGACTGCCACGCATCCAGCGTAACGGCTCCGCCGGAAAGCCCGTGCCGGGTGAGCGCCGGTCACCGCGGTCCGGCGGGGGCGGGGCGGGCGCCTGGGCCGCCCCGCCCCGGACTCCGCCGCGGCCCGCAGGGCCTGGTCCCCGCAGGCCGGAGACATCCGACACGTCCCGACACCCGGGATGCCCCGGCACGCCCGACGCGCCGCTCGGGTCAGGGCGCGTCGAGGGGCACGGGCGGGACTCGGGGTGACGCGGGGCCGGGTCGTCCGGGGTCGGAACCGAGGTCAGGGCGACGCAAGGCCGGAGCGCCCAGGTCCGGAACCGAGAGCAGGGGGACGCAAGGCCGGAGCACCCAGGGCCGGAACCGAGAGCAGGGCGACGCAAGGCCGGAGCACCCAGGTCCGGAACCGAGAGCAGGGGGACGCAAGGCCGGAGCACCCAGGGCCGGAACCGAGAGCAGGGCGACGCAAGGCCGGAGCACCCAGGGCCGGAACCGAGAGCAGGGGGACGCAAGGCCGGAGCACCCAGGGCCGGAACCGAGAGCAGGGCGACGCAAGGCCGGAGCACCCAGGGCCGGAACCGAG
>NZ_JBEYUZ010000001.1:3860-67375 GCF_040643755.1 Streptomyces sp. NPDC047079 | reverse complement strand
AGGTCAGGGGGACGCCGGGGCCGAGTTCTTTGTGTCCGAGGGGTCCGTACCGTCGTCTCCCGAGGTGGCCAGCCATGCGCCCACTCCGACCGCCGCCAGCAGCGCCGCCGCCGCCGCGCCCAGCGCGATCCGGCGGCGGCGGGCCTGCGCGCGGTGGCGGGCGGACCCCGGGCGGGGAGCTCCCGTGGCCCGGGGCGCGCGGGCCGTGCCGCGGGCACCGCCCGCCAGCTCGTCCGGTCCCGGCACCCGCATCGACGTATGGGTGTCACGGTTGGAGTCCGGCTTCGCCCCCGGCACCAGCGGCACCGCCCCGCGCCGCACCCTGGCCACCGCGGGCTCCCCGGGCGCGGCCGCCTCGAGCGGCTCCTCCGTCGGCTCCGCGTCCGGCTCGTCGACCTCCAGCGGCGGCATCCCCGCCAGCAGCGGCAGCTGCTCCCGCAGCCGCGACGCCAGCTCCGAGGCCCGCAGGCGGGACGCGGGTGCCTTGGCCAGGCACTGTACGAGCAGCTGCCACAGCTCTTCGGGGATGCCGGGGAGGGGGACCACGGTCTCGGTGACATGGCGGCGGAGCACCGCCCCGGGGTGGCCGCCCCCGAACGGCGTGAAACCCGCCAGCAGCTCGTACAGGACCGTCGCCAGCGCGTAGATGTCCACCGCCGCCCGTGGCGGCAGCCCCTCCACGATCTCCGGCGCCAGGTAGTCCGGAGTGCCGATGATCTTGGTCGCCTTGGTCCTGCGGGGCGAGTCGATCAGCTTGGCCACGCCGAAGTCGGTCAGCAGCGCCGGGTGCGAGCCGCCCGGGCCCAGCGGCCCCTGCATGTCCAGCAGCACGTTCTCCGGCTTCACGTCCCGGTGGACGATCCCCGCCGCGTGCGCCGCCGCCAGCCCGTCCGCCACGTCCGCCGCGATCGCCACCGCCGCCTCGGGCGCGAGGCGGCGCTCCCGCTCCAGGCGGGTCCGCAGGTCGGTGCCCCGGACCAGGTCCATGACCAGCGCCAGGTCGTTGCCGTCGACCACCAGGTCACGTACCGACACCACGTTCGGATGGTCCAGCCCCAGCAGCGCCGTGCGCTCCTGGACGAAGCGGCCCACGAGCTCCTGGTCGGACGCGAGGTCCTCCCGCAGAAGCTTGATGGCGACGGGACCGTCCGGTCCCTCGCCCAGCCACACCGTGCCGGCGCTCCCCCGTCCCAGGATCTGGTTCGCGGTGTACCGGCTGCCGATCTTCCGTGCCAAGACTGCTCCTACTGGGGACACCTGTTGCCGACGCTGCGCCGTTGCGGGGCCGTGGCACGAGCGGCTGACGCCGCGGGCTTCCCGGCCCCGGTCGACAAAACTACGCGTCCGGAGGGGCAACCTTCACCGCCGCGGCGGAAATCACCCCTCAGATGTCGACAAATCCCCAACCTTGCAGCAGGCGAAGCCCAGTTGGCCCCGCTATGCGGAGCCCAGCTTGCCGATCCACCCGGTCACCTTGTCGAACCAGTCGCTCAGCTGCGCCCAGTACGACTTCGTCGAACCGATCCAGTGCTGGAGCGGGCTGAACTCCCAGACCAGCCATCCGGCGACGACCAGGATGACGATCATGAAGAGGCAGCCCTTCAGGCAGCCCAGCCCCGGGATCTTCATCGGGTTGGCGCTGCGCTGGCGCGGGGGCCGCGGCTCACGCGCCGGACGCGGCTCCGGCCGCTGGGGCTGCTGCGGCGCGGGGGCGTACTGCTGCCGCTGGGGCGCGTACTGCTGGGGCTGCTGCTGCGGATAGCCGTACCCGGGCGCCGGCTGCTGCGGCTGCTGCCGCTGGGGGCGCTGCTGCGGGCGTGCCACCTGGCGCTGCGGACGGCGGCGCAGCGGGTCCTCGCCGGGGTCGAGGTACGCCTGTACCTGTGTCTGCTCATTGCGGTCCCGGGCCGCGCGCAGCTGGCTCTGCCAGGGGTGCGGCTCCTCGGGCCGCTGCTGACCGCCGGGCTCGTGCTGCGGCACGGGCGGCATGACGGCCGTCGGGTCGGCGGCTCCGCTGTGGGGCAGGACGGCCGTGGGGTCCGCGGCGCCCGCGGGGCCCTGGGTGTGCGGCAGGAAGCTAGTCGCCGCGTTGGGGTCGTACGTGCCGGCCTGGCCCTGCGAGAGGATCTGCGTGGGGTCGGCGGAACCGGGCACGGGCGCCGGGGCCGGGTCCGGCGCGAGCAGCGCGGCCACGCCTTCCGCGGCGGCGATCTGCGCCGCGTTCGCGTGCACGCCGACGCCCTCGGCGACCACCCGCAGCGCCCGCGCGAGGTTCTCGGCGCTGGGCCGCTCCTCCGGGTTCTTGCGCAGGCAGCGCTCTATCACCGTCCACAGCGGGTCGGGCACCGTCGAGGGGCGGCGCGGTTCGGCGCTCAGGTGCTGGTGGAGGACCTCGAGGGCGGTTCCGCCGGCGAACGGCGGACGCCCCGTGACCAGCTCGTAGAGCAGGATGCCGGCGCCGTAGATGTCGACGGCGGAGGTCTGCGGGCGGCCCTCGGCCGATTCGGGGGCGACGTACGCGGGCGTGCCCACGAACTCGTGCGTGCGCGTGAGACCCGGCGAGTCGGCCAGTCGGGCGATGCCGAAGTCGGTCAGCATCGGGTGCATCTGGCCGTCGTGCTGTTTCAGCAGTACGTTCGCGGGCTTCAGGTCGCGGTGCACGACGCCGTCGGCGTGGCTCACGGCCAGCGCGTCGGCGATCTGCGCCGTGAGCAGGGCCGCGGCGACCGGTGTGAGGGGTCCGTTCTCGCGGAGGTAGCGGTGCAGGTCGGGGCCGTCGACGAGGTCCATGACCAGGGCCAGCAGCTCGCCCTCGACGACCAGGTCGCGCACCCGGACGATGTTCGGGTGGGTGAGCCGGAGCAGGACGGAGCGCTCCCGCAGAAACCGCATCACGATGTCCGGGTCGCTCGCGAGCTCCTCCTTGAGGACCTTGATCGCGACCGTCTCTCCGGGCTGGCCGGGCACGGCCGCCTCGGCACCCGCGGTCTCCCTCTGGCGGGCTCGCCAGACGGTGCCCGTGGCGCCGCGTCCGAGCGGCTCCTCGAGCAGGTACTTGCTGCCTACCGGCCGCACGTCATGCGCTCCCTGCTGCTTGCTTGCCTGGTCCGTACGCCGGCTCCGGTCACCGCTCCCGGTGTGCCGAGCGTGTTCCGACCCACTGTAGTGCCGCGGTAGGCGGCACTCCCTGTTGTCCTGTCGGACGAGGGTCCGGCCGTCTCACGTTCCGCTTCCCGTACATGTTCGAAGAAAAGACGCTCCCCTCGGTCCATTGGTTGCCGCAGCCGGACGTGACCGATCTCAAGCGGACACCGGCCGGGCACTGGTCAGGCACTTTTACGGGCAGAGCCGACCAATCAAGATCACTTGATGCTCGGCGGCGGGCACGTTGTCGGTGGCAGGTGCGAGGATGCATTCCGTACTGGCCGCTGCGCTCATGTGCGGTGGGGGGAGTGCGCGGTGGGGGGACCGCGGCGCGGCTCCGTCCCTTCTGCGCGGGCGCCCGCGCAGAAGGGACCGCTGACGGCAATGCAGATCCGGCTGACCGTCGTAGACCCGCTGGGCCCGCCCCCGGAGTCGCGGGCGCGCGCCGCGAGCTGCGACGTGCTGGTCACCGCGCCCGCCGGTACGGCACTGGCCGCGGTGGCGTCGGGCCTGGCCTCGGCGGTCGGCGCGGCCGGGGGCGCCTCCCCGCCCGAGCGCGGCCGGGAGCCCGGCGCAAGCTCCCTGGTGCTGTACGCGGGCTCCGAGCGGCTGGACCCGCAGCGCTGCACGCTGGGCGAGCCGCCGCTGCTGGACGGGGCGGTGCTGACCCTGGGCGCGCCCGCGGAGCCGGGCCCCGAGCCCGACGAGGACGCGCCCCAGCTTCACGTGGTGGCGGGCCCGGACGCGGGCGGCGTCCATCTGCTGCACGGCGGTGCGGTCCGCATCGGCCGCTCCGCCGACGCGGACGTCCCGCTGGACGATCCCGACGTCTCCCGGCTGCACTGCGCGGTCACGGTCGCCGCCGACGGCCTGGTCTCGGTCTCCGACCTGGGGTCCACGAACGGCACCGTGCTCGACGGCAGGCAGCTGACCGACCACCCGGTGCCGCTGGTCGCCGGGGCGCTGCTGCGCCTCGGCGAATCAGCCCTGCGGCTGGCCCCGCCCGGCGCGGCCCGGTCCGTACGGACGGCGCCGGACGGAGAAGGGCAGGTGCGGATCCTCGGCGAGGAGACTCCGGGGAGCCCGGCGGGTTCCGCACGCCGGGCGGCTGTGCCGGGCGCCCGGGCGGGGAGCGGCGGCGCGGGCGGGGACTCCGGCACCCCGCGGACCCCGGGCCCCGGCAGCACCGCCGGGACCACAGGAGCCATGGGCTCGGACGGCGCCTCGGGGGCCCCGGGCCACGACGGCGCGACCGGCGGCGGGCAGCCGTCCCCGGACGGCCCGGAGCACCGGGCCGCGGACGGCATCTCCTCCGGAGACACCCATCACGGCTTCGGCGTCAGCGCCTGGGGCGCCTCCGACGGGATCGCCCCCGGGGCACAGGAGCACGACCCGGTGGAGCCGCCCATCCCGACGCCCTTCGTGCCCGGGCAGGGCGGAGCCCCGGGGATCGAGCACCGGGGCCCGGCGCCGGAGCCCGGCGCCGAGGGCACCCGCAAGGGGACCCCGCCCCGGGGCACGGACGTGCCGCCGGGAGTGCGCAGGCGCGTCGGGTTCACCGCGTGGGCGCGGCGCCTCGCCGGGAGCCGCGGCGAACAGACCGGCACCGCACGGCAGGGCTTCGACGGCAACCGGGTCACGTCGCCGCCCGCGGCCTTCGCCGCCCGGGCCCCCGAGAAGTGGCCCGACCTCGCGGCGCTGCTGCTCAGCGCGCTCGGCCCCGGGCCGCGGCTGTGGGAGCGCGGCCCCGGACACCCGGAGACGCTCACCGTGCGGTTGGGTACGGCCGACCGTGCGGCGCCGGACGGCGGGGGCCTGCTGCCCGCGGTGCCGGTGACCGCCGGGCTGCGCGAGGTGGGCGCGCTCGGCCTGGCCGGGCCCCGCGCGCGGCTGATGGGGCTGGCGCGCGCTGTGGTGGCGCAGCTCGCCGCGCTGCACTCCCCGGACACGCTGGAGCTGGTCCTGATCAGCGCCGACCGCTCGCGTCCGCTGGAGGAACGCACCGCCGACTGGGCCTGGCTGGGCTGGCTGCCGCATCTGCGCCCGGCCCACGGCCAGGACTGCCGCCTTCTGCTGGCGTACGACCGGGAGCAGGCCACGGCCCGCACCGACGAGCTATTGCGCCGCCTCGAGGACCACCTGACGGACCACACACCCTCCGGTAGCCGTCCCGGGACCACCCACAGTCCGGAAGACACCGGTGGCGCCCCCCGCTCCGGCCCCGGGACCCCGGGCAGCCCCTCCCCCGGGCCGCACGCCGGTCCCGGGGTGCGCGGTGCTCTGCGCCGCCCCTCCTGGGCGCGGGGCGAGGAGGAGGCCGGCTGCGCCTTCCCCGGGCCGTACACCGTGATGGTCGTCGACGGCGACCCAGGCGGCGCCGATGTGCGCGAGGCCGTGGCGCGGCTGGCGCAGGAGGGCACGCGAGCCGGCATCCATGTTCTGTCCCTGGCCGAGGCGCCGTCCGCCTCACCGGCCTCCCCGGTGACGGAGACGTACGAGGCGGCGTGCGCTGCCTCGCCCGCGTTCCGGGAGTGCGGGGCGGTCGCGCTGCTGTGCGGTGACGTGGCGACGGCACTGCGGCTGATGCGGGTCGCGCCGGGAGGGGGCGCGGACTCCGCGCGCGGACCGCGCGCCCCCGTGGGGCACGGCACGGTCGCCGCGGTGGACGCGGTGTCCCCGGCGTGGGCGGAGCGGTTCGCGCGGGCGCTCGCCCCGCTGCGGACCGACGGCGGCGGGGACCGGCACCCGCGGGTGTCGGCGCCGTTGCCCCAGTCGGCGCGGCTGCTGGACGAGTTGGGCCTCGCGCGGGCCACCCCGGCTTCTCTGATGGCGCGTTGGGCCGACGCGCTGGACGACACGAGCTCGCCGGGCGGACGTGCCTGGGCGGTGCTCGGAGCGGGGCCCCGGGGCCCGGTGAGCGTGGACCTGGCCGCCGACGGACCGCACCTGCTGGTGGAGGGGCCGTCCGGCAGCGGGCGTACGGAGCTGCTGCGCTCGATCGCCGCGTCGCTCGCGGCGGCCGAGCGTCCGGACCGGCTGGGGATCGTGCTCGTCGAGGGCGGCGGCTGCGGGCCGAGTGGCGCGGCCGACGGCGAGGGCCTTCGGGTCTGTACGGACCTGCCGCACGTCACCACCTACCTGGCGGCCAACGAACCCGTCCGCATGCGGGAGTTCGCACAGTCGCTCAGCGCCGAGCTGAAGCGCCGCGCCGAGCTGCTGGGGCGGCTCGGCTTCGCCGAGTGGCACACCCAGCGGCAGCTGTCGGGACGGATCGGCCCGCAGCGCACGGGTGCTTCCGCCTCGGGCGATCTCGACTCTCCGCCGAGCACGACCCTGCGCCTGCGGCCGGCGGCAACGCGGCAGGGGTCGGAGCCCGGGCCGCCGATGGCCCGTCTCGTCGTGCTGGTGGACGACCTGGACGCGCTGCTGTCCCCCGCGCTCGGCGCACCGGGTCGCCAGGCGGCCGGGTCGGTCGTGCGGGCCCTGGAGGCGGTGGCCCGGGACGGGGAGCGGCTCGGGGTGCATCTCGTGGCCGCCGCGGGCCCGGGCGGGCGGACGGCGGAGTGGGAGCCGGCCCGCACGGCCTCCCTGCGGATCGTCCTGGACGAGGTGACGCCCGGGCCGGACGAACCGGCGCCGGGACGTGGCCGGTTGACGGCCGCGGACGGCAGAGTGACCCCCTTCCAGGGGGGCCGGATCACCGGACGCATTCCCCGTACGGCGACCCTGCGCCCCACGGTCGTACCCCTGGAGTGGCACCGCATGGGCGACCCGCCCGCGCGCCGCCCGGTCCGCGAACTGGGCAACGGGCCCACGGACTTGGCACTGCTCGCCAGCGCGCTGGAGAGGGCGGCCCGCTCGGTGTCGGCGACGGAGGTGCCCTCGCTGTTGTAGGTCGCGCCGCCCGGAGGGCATGCTGACCCCACGTCACGAGGCGGTCACGATCGCCCCGTTGACGGCGCAGGCGCTCTTGCCGCCCCGATCGACCCCGCGTACACCAGAGCGCACGGGACAGCGCTCGACGTTCGACGAGGAACGAAGAACGGGGCAGTGATGCGCAGTACGAGCAGCACCATCCGGACACACCGGGCCGCCAGGACCGCGGCCGCCGTCGTCGCGGGAGCGCTGGCGCTCTCGCTCACCGCCTGCGGCGGAGGCGACGACGGCAAGAGCGGCGGCGACAAGAGCAGCGGAGGTACGCAGACCGCTACCACCGTCACCCTCCCCAAGCTGAACGGCCGGAGCCTGGAGGTCGCCGCCGTCTGGACCGGCGGCGAGCAGGCCAACTTCAAAAAGGTGCTCGCCGAGTTCGAGAAACGCACCGGCGCCAAGGTCACCTTCGTGCCCGCCCAGGACCCGATCATCAACTTCCTCGGCTCGAAGATCGCAGGCGGCCAGCCACCGGACGTCGCCCTGCTCCCCCAGCCCGGCGCCATCAAGCAGGCCGTGCGGAAGAACTGGGCCAAGCCCCTCGGCCCCGAGGCGCGGGCGCAGATCGGCAAGAACTACTCCCAGGGCTGGCAGGACATCGGCAAGGTCGGCAGCACCCAGTACGCGGCGTACTACAAGGCCGCCAACAAGTCCCTGATCTGGTACAACGCACAGGTTCTCGAGAGCGCGGCAACCAAGGAGCCGACCCGCTGGAATGACCTGCTGAAGGTGGCCCGGGACGTCTACGACTCCGGGGTCACCCCCTTCTCCGTCGGCGGCGCCGACGGGTGGACCCTCACCGACTGGTTCGAGAACGTCTATCTCTCCCAGGCGGGCCCGGACAAGTACGACCAGCTCGCCCAGCACAAGATCAAGTGGACGGACCCGTCCGTGAAGGACGCGCTGACCACGCTGGCGCAGATCTGGGGCAGGAAGGACTACATCGCGGGCGGCCCCGACGGCGCGTTGCAGACCGAGTTCCCCGTCTCGGTCACCCAGACCTTCACCGGAGGCACCCAGCCGAAGGCGGGCATGGTGTTCGAGGGCGACTTCGCGCAGGTCAACATCGGCGAGACCAAGGCGAAGGTGGGCACGGACGCGAAGGTGTTCCCGTTCCCGGCGGTGGGGGGCCAGGCACCCGTGGTCTCCGGCGGTGACGCGGCGGTCGTCCTGAAGGACTCGCAGGCGGCGCAGGCACTGGTCACCTTCCTGGCCTCCCCGGACGCGGCGTCCATCCAGGCCCGGCTCGGCGGCTATCTCTCGCCGAACAAGGCGGTCCCGCTGTCCGCGTATCCCAACGCGGTGCAGCGGAAGATGGCCAGGGCGCTGATCGCGGCCGGCGACGACTTCCGCTTCGACATGTCCGACCAGGCCCCGCAGGCCTTCGGCGGCACGCCCGGCAAGGGCGAGTGGAAGGACCTCCAGGACTTCCTGAAGAACCCGTCGGACATCGCGGGCACACAGGCGAAGCTGGAGAAGGACGCGGCGGCGGCGTACGGGAGCGGGAGCTGACCCGGCGATGACATCGGCCCCGTCGGCGGGGGCCTCCGCGGCCCCCGCCGCACCGAAGAGTCGCAAGAGCGTGACCGGCACCCGGAAGACCGTGGCGGCCCTGTTCCTGCTGCCCGCCCTGGTGCTGCTCGGCGCGCTCGTGGTCTACCCGATCGGGTACTCGGTCGTCCGCAGTTTCGCGGACACCTCAGGGGGCGGCTTCGCCGGATTCGACAACTACAAGGCGCTGTTCACGGACGACGGCATCCGCACCGCCCTGAAGAACAACATCATCTGGGTGGTGTTCGCACCGGCCGTCTCGACGGCGCTGGGTCTGGTCTTCGCGGTGCTCACCGAACGGGTCCGCTGGGGCACGGCGTTCAAGCTGGTGGTCTTCATGCCGATGGCGATCTCGATGCTCGCCGCGGGGATCATCTTCCGGCTGGTGTACGACCAGGATCCGGACAAGGGCGTCGCGAACGCGGCGTGGGTCGGGATCCACGACACCTTCGCCCAGTCGTCCGCGTTCCCCAAGGCACACCCCGGCCGCGAGTCGCCCCTCGTGGCACAGGGCGGCGGCTTCATCACCAGGAGCACCGTCCACACCGGCCGCCCGGTCGCTCTGCCTCTCGTCGGTGTCGCCCCCGACCAGATGCCCAGCGGCGCGAAGAAGGCAGCGTCGGCCGGGTCCGAGCCGGGGAGGATCACCGGCACCACCTGGCAGGACTTCACGCGGGGCAAGGGCGTCGGCAGGCTCGGCGCGGTGGACCCGTCGGAGCTCGGCTACGCCGGGATGAGGATCGAGGCGGTCAAGGACGGCAGGGTGGTGGCCTCGACGAAGGCCTCCGCCGACGGCACGTTCACGCTGCCCGCCCGGGCCGACGGCGCCCGGCTGCGGCTTCCGGCGGGCAACTTCAAGGAGCCGTACAACGGTGTGGACTGGCTGGGCCCGTCGCTGGTCACGCCCGCCATCATCGGCGCTTATGTCTGGATGTGGGCCGGCTTCGCGATGGTGCTGATCGCCGCCGGGCTCGCGGGGCTGCCCCGGGAACTGCTGGAGGCGGCGCGGGTGGACGGCGCGAACGAGTGGCAGGTGTTCCGCCGGGTCACCGTGCCGCTGCTCGCGCCGGTGCTCGCCGTGGTCACGGTCACGCTGATGATCAATGTGCTGAAGATCTTCGACCTGGTCTTCATCGTCCCGCCGGGCTCGTCCCAGGACGACGCGGACGTCCTGGCCCTGGAGCTGTACCGCAAGGGCTTCTCGGAGGACCAGCCGGGCATCGCGAGCGCGATCGCGGTGTTCCTGCTGCTGCTCGTGATTCCGGTGATGCTGTTCAACATCCGTCGGCTGCGACGGGAGGTCAGGCGATGACGACGCAGGTCCGAAGTCTGCCGAAGGCGGCGCCCGTCACCGTCGTCCGGGCGAGGCGCTCCCTCGGCGCGCGGCTCGTGGAGGGCGTCGGCGGCGGTCTGGTCCGTGTGTTCCTGATCGTCGTCGGCCTGTTCTGGCTGGTGCCGACGATCGGCCTGCTGCTGTCCTCGTTGCGCTCCCCCTCGGAGATGAGCGCGTCCGGCTGGTGGACCGTCTTCGGCAAGCCCTCGCAGCTGACCGTCGAGAGCTATCGCAAGCTGCTGGAGAACGGTGACATCACCCACTCCCTGGTGAACACGGTCCTGATCACCGTCCCGGCGACCGTTCTGGTGGTGGTGATCGGCTCCCTGGCGGGCTACGCCTTCGCCTGGATGGAGTTCCCGGGCCGCGACTGGTGGTTCCTCGGCGTGGTCGGTCTGCTGGTGGTACCCGTGCAGGTGGCACTGATCCCGATCGCCGAACTCTTCGGCAGAATTGGCCTGTTCGGAACGGTGTTCGGGGTGATCCTCTTCCATACGGGCTTCGGGCTGCCCTTCGCGGTGTTCCTGCTGCGCAACTTCTTCGCGGAGATCCCCCGGGAGCTGCTGGAGGCGGCCCGCCTGGACGGCGCGGGCGAACTGCGGCTGTTCGCGAGGGTCGTGCTGCCGCTGGGCGGCCCGGCGATCGCGAGCCTCGGCATCTTCCAGTTCCTGTGGGTGTGGAACGACATGCTGGTCGCATTGGTGTTCACCAAGTCGGGCACCCAGCCGATCACGGTGGCCCTGCAGACACAGGTACGGCAGTTCGGCAACAACATCGACGTCCTGGCGCCGGGCGCGTTCATCTCGATGGTGATCCCGCTGGCCGTGTTCTTCGCTTTCCAGCGCCAGTTCGTGTCGGGTGTGATGGCGGGTGCCGTCAAATAGCGTCACCCGTACGGCAGTTCACGGGGTGGACCGCACCGCGGTCCACCCCACACCGTTCACCTGGGGTTTCCTTCGCCGTTCCCCCGCACGTCACAACCGGGCGTAACCAAACCACTCCATCGGCCGTTTTAGGGCAGTATGCCCGCGCCGACCCATGGATGCCCCTTGCCCAGGTTCAGTGTCATCGTTCCCGCGTACAAGGTTCAGGCGTACCTGGAGGAATGCCTGACATCCGTGCTGGACCAGTCGTATCCCGATCTCGAGGTGATCGCCGTCGACGACTGCTCGCCGGATGCCTGCGGCGCCGTCATCGACGAGTTCGCCGCCCGCGACGCCCGCGTCCGCCCGCTGCACCTGCCCAAGAACGTGGGACTCGGCCGTGCCCGCAACGCGGGGCTCGCGCAGGCGAGGGGCGACTACGTGCTCTTCCTGGACGGCGACGACAGCCTGACCCCGGACGCCCTCCAGGACATCGCTGACCGGCTCGAGCAGACCTCCGCACCGGACGTCCTCGTCTTCGACTACGCCCGCACGTACTGGACGGGAAGGACGGTCCGCAACCGGCTTTCCGGCCTGCTGACCGAGCAGGGCCCGGCACCCTTCCGCCTCGACGACCGGCCCGGTCTGCTCTCGCTGCTGATGGTGGCGTGGAACAAGGCGTACCGCCGGGAGTTCGTGGAGCGTGAGGGCTTCACCTTCCCGCCGGGCTACTACGAGGACACGCCCTGGACGTTCCCGGTGCTGCTGACCGCGGAGACCATCGCGACCCTCGACCGGGTCTGCGTCCACTACCGCCAGCGCCGCCAGGGCAGCATCCTCGGCTCGACCAGCCGTGAGCACTTCGACGTGTTCGACCAGTACGACCGGGTCTTCGCGCACCTGGACGCGCATCCGGAACTCGAGCGCTGGCGGCCCGTGCTGCTGCGCCGCATGGTCGACCACCTGGCCACGGTCTTCGTCCGGCGCGGCCGTCTGCCCCGGGGCAGCCACGCCGAGTTTCTGCGGCTGGCCCGAGACCACTGCCGCCGCCACCGCGTCCCGGGCACCCCCTTGGGCCCGCGCCGGCTGCTGGTCCGCCTCGGCGCGCACCGCACCTTCCGTCTGCTGTCCCTGGCCTCCCGGCTCGCGCGCGGCGCCCGGCGTCTGGCCGCCCGGGCGGGACGGTGGTGGGTCCGGGCCGCGCTGCGGGCGCACTACCGCGTCCAGCTCAGCCTCCCGGTGCGCGCCGACCGGGCCGTCTTCGCCCGTGACGCCTCGGGCGGGTACGGCTGCAATCCGGCCGCCCTGGAGTCCGCGTTCCGCAGGCTGTTCCCCCGGATCCGCACCGCGTGGATCGCCCTCCCCGAGCACCACCACACGATTCCCGCGGCCACCCGCCCGCTGCGGCCCGGCTCGGCCGCGTACTGGACGGCGCTGGCCCGCTCCCGGTACCTCGTGCACAACGCCGACTTCGACCCGCGGCTGGTCAAGCGGCGCGGTCAGGTCCTGGTCCAGACCCGGCAGGGCACCCCGCTCAAGCGCATGGGCCTGGACCTCCAGGACCGTCCGGCCGCAGCCCGCGACACCGACTTCTCACGGATGCTGCGTTCCGCCGACACCTGGGACTACGTCGTATCCGGCAACCGCCACTCCACCCTGGTGTGGGAGCGGGTGTTCCCGTCCCGCTTCACCACACTGGAGTACGGACTTCCGCGCAACGACATCTTCGCGCGGGCGACCTCGGCGGACGTGACCCGGCTGCGTGAGACGTTCGGCATCCCCGCGGACGCAGTGGCGATCCTGTACGCGCCGACCTGCCGCGACTACCGCCGCGGCCCGCGCCCCGGCCTCGACCTGGAGCGCTTCCTGAGCAGGCTCGGCCCGCGCTTCGTGCTGCTGACCCGCGCGCATCCCTCGTACGGCGAGCCGCTGACGCGGGCCACCGGCGGCCGGCTGATCGACGTCAGCGACCATCCCAGCGTCGAGTCGGTGTGCCTGGCCTCGGACGCGCTGGTCACCGACTTCTCCTCCCTGATGGTCGACTACGCCAACCTCGACCGGCCCATCGTGGTGTACGCGGACGACTGGGAGGCCTACGAGGCGGCCCGCGGCACCTGCTTCGACGTGCGTGCCTTCCCGCCGGGCGCGGTCGCGCACAGCGAGGACGAGCTGATCGACATCTTCGCGACGGGCCACTGGTGCGGCTCACGCTCGTCGCGGCTGCGGGCCGCGTTCCGCGAGCGCTTCTGCCCCTACGACGACGGGCGCGCCGCCGAGCGGATCGTGCGCCGGGTCGTGCTCGGGGAGAGCGCCGGGCTGCCGTCGGTCGTCCCTCCGGCGGGTCGGCACCCGGTCCCCTCCGCCGCCGCGGGCCTGCCCGCCGTACCGCTTGCCACGATCCCGGCGCCCGGAGGTCCCGTCCCGGTCGCCGAGCGCCTGTGACCCCTTGAGCACCGGAGTTTCCGCATGCCGCGCAGACCCACCCCCACCCGGCCGTTCACCTGGCGACCCGCCGGACGGCCCGGGCGCTGACGTACCCACACCCCCTCGACGTAACAGGCCCCGGCACACGGAACCGGGAGCCCGGGAGAAAGACCAGAATGCCCCGCTTCAGCATCATCGTCCCCACCTTCGGGGTCGCAGGCCGACTGTCCCAGGCGCTGGACTCCGTCCTCGGCCAGTCCTTCGGCGACTTCGAGCTGATCCCGGTCTGTGACGCCCCCGACTCGCCCGCGGGCTCGGTCGCCGCCGCGTACGCCGAGCGGCACACCAGGGTCGTCCCGCTCACCTCGCCGCCCTCGGGCGGCCTGGGCGTGGCCCGTACGACGGGGATGGCGGCGGCGACCGGGACGTATCTGCTGTTCCTCGACGGCGACGACGTCCTCACGCCCGGCGCGCTGGCCGCGATCGACGCCCGCCTGACGGGCACCGGTGAGGTGGACGTCCTCTTCTTCGACCACGAGCGGGTGCACTGGTGGGACGCCGAGACGTCCACGCCCCCGCTGGGCCCGGCGCCCGACGGGCCGTTCGTGCCCGGCCGGGCGCCGGAGCTGACCGGGGTGTCCGTGCCCGCGTGGAGTGCCGCGTACCGCCGCGCGTTCGTCACCGGGCACCGGCTCACGTTCCCGGCGAGCCACTTCACCGACATCGGCTGGGGCGGTCTGGTCACGCTCACCGCCGAGCGGATGGCGGTGTTGCGCTCGGTCTGCGTACGGCATCTGGTGCGCCGGCAGGGCAGCCGGCTCCACAGTCCCGGCGCCCATCAGCTCGACCTGCTCGACCAGGTGGAGCTGGTCCTCACCCGGGCCGGTGAACTCGCACTGCCCGCCTCCCGGTTCGGCCCGCTGTTCGAGCAGCTCTTCTCCGCCGTCCTGCGGACCGCCGCGCATCCGGAGCGGCTGCCGGCACATCTACGGCGTGCGTTCTTCCGGCGGGCGGCCGGTCTGTACCGCCGTCACCGCCCGGCCGGGTTCCGGCCGCCGGCGGGCAGCGTCGGGGTGCAGCACCGGCTGCTCGCGTCCGGCGCCTACGACGCGTTCCATGCGCTGCGGGCCGTCAACCAGGGCGCGGCGCAGGCGGCGCGGCGGGCGCCCCGGCCCCGGGCGCTGCGCACCCGCGCCCGGTACGCGCTGCACCTGCGCCGCCCGATCGACGACGACCTCGCCGTGTACTGCGCGTACTGGGGCCGCGGCTACGCCTGCAACCCGGCCGCGATCCACGCCAAGGCCCGTGAACTGGCCCCGCACATCCGCTCGGTGTTCCTGGTCGAGCCGGGCGCGGTGGGCAGCCTGCCGGAGGACGTGGACCACGCGGTGATCGGCAGCCGCGCCTACTGGGACGTGCTCGCCCGCGCCAAGTTCCTCATCAACAACGCCAACTTCGCGGACGGCGTCGTCAAGCGCCCCGGCAGCGTGCACCTTCAGACCCAGCACGGCACGCCGCTGAAGAAGATGGGCGTCGACCAGTCGACGTACCCCGTGGTCGCGGCCGCCTCCGGGAGCTTCGCCAAGTTGCTGACGCGGGTGGACCGCTGGGACTTCAACCTCTCCTCCAACCCGCACTCCACCCGCATGTGGGAGCGGGCGTACCCGGGCTCGTACGAGACCCTCGAGTACGGATATCCACGCAACGACGTCTACTCCACGGCGACCGCCGACGACGTGGCCCGCGTCCGCCGGGAGCTGGGCGTCCCCGAGGGGAGGACGGCCCTGCTGTACGCGCCCACGCACCGCGACCACGACACCGGCTTCGACGCGCGCCTCGACCTGGAGGCGTTCTGCGAGGCGATCGGCGACGGGTACGTGGTGCTGCTGCGCGCCCACTACTTCTACGACCGCGGCTCGGCACGCGGCGACGGCCGGATCATCGACGTCACCGGGCACCGCTCCTCCGAGGACGTCTGCCTGGCCGCCGACGCGCTGATCACGGACTACTCGTCGATCATGTTCGACTACGCCAACCTGGACCGGCCGATCGTCGTGTACGCGGACGACTGGGACGTCTACCGGGAGGTCCGGGGCGTCTACTTCGACCTGATGGAGGCGCCTCCGGGCCGGGTGGCGCGCACGCCCGAGGAGCTGGCGGTCGTCGTCCGCGAGGGCGCGTACGCGGACTCCTCCGCCGCCGCCCTGCGGGCCGCCTTCCGGCAGCGGTTCTGCCGGTTCGACGACGGGCGCGCCGCCGAGCGCGTGGTGCGCCGGGTGCTGCTGGGCGAGCCGCCCGAGTCGATCCCGCCCGTCGTCCCGCTCGCCGAGCGCGTTCCGGCCCCGGCCCACTCCCTCGTGAGGAGCTGACCTTCGTGCCCCGCTTCAGCGTCATCGTCCCCGTC
This sequence comes from Streptomyces sp. NPDC047079, assembly GCF_040643755.1. Taxonomy (NCBI): domain Bacteria; kingdom Bacillati; phylum Actinomycetota; class Actinomycetes; order Kitasatosporales; family Streptomycetaceae; genus Streptomyces; species Streptomyces sp. NPDC047079. The sequence goes on along the minus strand of NZ_JBEYUZ010000001.1, from coordinate 51,726 downwards.
TTCAAGGTGCAGGGCTTCCTCGGTGAGTGCCTCGACTCGGTGCTCGGGCAGTCGTACGCCGACTTCGAGGTGATCGCCGTCGACGACCGCTCGCCCGACGGCTGCGGAGCGATCCTCGACGAGTACGCCGAGCGCGATCCGCGTGTACGGGTACTGCACCTGCCCGAGAACGTCGGTCTCGGCCGGGCCCGCAACGCCGGAATGCCGTACGCCACCGGGGACTACCTGTTCTTCCTCGACAGCGACGACACACTCACCCCCGGGGCGCTGCGCGCGATCGCCGACCGGCTGGAGGAGACTCGCGACCCGGACGTCCTCGTCTTCGACTACGCCCGCACCTACTGGTGGGGCGGGACGCGTCGCAACGTCCTGGCCCGGGTGCTCGCCGAGGCGGGCGAGGGCACCTTCACGGCGGCGGAACACCCGGAGATCCTCGAACTGCTGATGGTGGTGTGGAACAAGGTCTACCGCCGGGAGTACGTCACCGCTCACGGCCTCAGCTTCCCGCCCGGCTACTACGAGGACACGCCCTGGACCTTTCCCGCGCTGCTGAGCGCCGGGCGGATCGGGGCCCTCGACCGGATCTGCGTGAACTACCGGCAGCGCCGCCAGGGAAACATCCTGTCCACCACCAGCCGCAAGCACTTCGACATCCACGACCAGTACGAGCGGGTCTTCGCGTATGTCGACAGCCACCCCGAGCTGGCCCGCTGGCGTCCCTATCTGCACCGCAAGATGGGCGAGCACTGCCTGGACATCCTCGCGAAGCCGGACCGGCTGCCCGCGTCCGACAAGGGCGAGTTCTTCCGCCGCACCGCCGAGCTGTTCCGCCGGTACCGCACACAGGAGCCGGTCCCGGACCAGCTGCGCGCCCTTCAGAGCGGCTACGTCCGCTACCGGGCCCGGCAGCGGGCCGCCGCGCTCGGCGGCGCGCTCGGCCGGCGGGGAGAACAGGCCCGTGCGGCGGCGGCCGGGCGGGTCAAGAGCGGCTGGTCCCGGGCGCACGCGCTGCGGCCCCTAGACCCGGACCTGGCCGTCTACTCGGCGTTCTCACACCGGGGTGTCCTCGGTGACCCGGCCGCCATCCACCGCGCGGCACATGAGCTCGCCCCGCATGTCCGGGGCGTGTGGGTGGTGCGCGAGGACCAGGTGGAGCACCTTCCGCCGGACATCGAGTACGTGCTGCCGGGCTCCCTGGGCTACCACCGGGTCACGGCGCGGGCCACGTACTTCGTCAACAACGTCAACTGGCCCGGCAACCTGGTCAAGCGCCCCGGCAGCATCCACATCCACACCCATCAGGGCACCCCGCTGAAGTACATGGGCGCCGATCTGCTGGGCAGGCCGGGCGCCCGGTACGGGGTGGACGTGCCGCAGATGCTGCGCCGCGCCGACCGCTGGGACTACAGCCTGGTCGCCAACCGCCACTCCGAGCTGGTCTGGGACCGCGCCTACCCCTGCCGCTTCGCCTCGGTCCGCACCGGCAGCCCCCGCAACGACGTCCTGGTGGGGGCACAGCCCGGCGACGGGGCCGCGTTCCGTTCCCGGCACGGCATCCCCGAGGACCACACGGTCGTGCTGTACGCGCCGACCCGCCGGGATCACATCCGGGGCGGGCACGCCGACCGCTTCGATCTGGCCCGGTTCGCCGAGGACCTGGGGGCGGGCCGCACTCTGGTCGTCCGTCTGCACCCCTCACTCGCGGAGGGCCCTGCCCGCGGACTCGGCCTGGCCGAGCTGGACCGGCGCGGCGTGCTGGTCGACGCCACCGACGAGGCGCACGTCGAGGAGGTGATGCTCGCCTCGGACGTCCTGGTCACGGACTATTCCGCGCTGATGTTCGACTACGCCAACCTGGACCGGCCGATCGTCGTGCACGCCGACGACTGGGGTGCGTTCGCTGCGGCGCGGGGCGCGTACTTCGACATCACGGCGGACGCGCCGGGTCATGTCTCGCGTTCGTACCGGGAGCTGGCGTGGCTGTTCGCCTCGGGGAACTGGCGGGATCAGGAGTCGGCGCGGCTGCGGGCCCGCTTCCGGGCGCGGTTCTGCGAGTTCGACGACGGGCAGGCGGCCCGGCGGGTGGTGCGGACGCTGATGCTCGGCGAACCGGACGTCCCGGCGTCGATCCCGGCTCCGGCGGCGGGCGACCGCGACGTGCTGACCACGAGGTGACGACGCGCCCGGGGCCGGGAGAGAGTCTCGCCGGCGCCGGGCGCGGGCTTGCGCAGGGGCCTGCGCCGCCGGCGGCGCAGACCCCTGTGGTGGCTTACTCGACGACCAGCTCGACCGGGATGTTGCCGCGGGTCGCGTTGGAGTAGGGGCAGACCTGGTGGGCCTGCTCGACCAGCTTGCGGCCGGTCTCCTGGTCGACCGAGTCCGGCAGCTCGACGCGCAGGATGACCGCGAGGCCGAAGCCCTCGCCCTGCTTGCCGATGCTCACCTCGCCGGTCACCGCGGCGTCGCTCACGTCGACCTTGGCCTGGCGGCCGACGAGGCCGAGGGCGCTGGCGAAGCAGGCGGCGTAACCCGCGGCGAACAGCTGCTCGGGGTTGGTGCCCTGGCCGCCGCCACCCATCTCCACCGGGATGGCCAGCTGAAGGTCGAGCCTGCCGTCGGAGCTGACGGCGCGCCCGTCGCGGCCGTGGGTGGCGGTGGCGACGGCGGTGTAGAGCGCGTCCATGGAAAACCATCCCTCTCGAAGTCTGTTCCGGCGGCCGGCCCTTCCTTGCGTCCGCGCCGCCTCACACATACAAGTAGAGCACACGATTCAGTTGTGCACAACTGAATGGCCCACCAGAGCTACTCTGGAGTCATGACGACCACGCCGACCCCCAGCACGGCGGCCACCGCCGCCCCCGCGGCCGAGGAGTACCTGCGCCTCGAGCACCAGATCTGCTTCTCGCTGCACGCCGCCTCCCGCGCCTTCACCGGCGTCTACCGCGTCGTGCTCAAGGAGCTGGGCCTCACCTACCCCCAGTACCTGGTGATGCTGGTGCTGTGGGAGCAAGGAGAGCTGCCGGTGAAGAAGCTCGGCGAGCATCTGCGGCTGGACTCCGGGACGCTGTCGCCGCTTCTGAAGCGGCTGGAGGCCGCGGGCCTGGTGCGGCGCGAGCGCAGCACGCGGGACGAGCGGTCCGTGCACGTCCACCTCACGGACGACGGCACCGCGCTGAAGGAGCGGGCCCTGCTGGTGCCCCGCCGGATCGCCGCGGCGACGGGCTTCGACCTGGCGGAGATCACGGACCTGCGGACCCGCCTCGACCGGCTGACCCGGGCCCTGGACGCGGCGGCACTGGAGGAGACTCCGGACTGCCTCTAGGACACCGGTCCGTCCGGGGCGGTCCGCGCCTTCTCGCGGCGCACGTAAAGTCGAAGGGTGACGCCGCGGTGCACGTACTCCGCGCGGGTGACGAACTCCTTGTTCACCACCGCCAGTTTGGTGCGGTCGGTGGAGTTCCAGGGGGTCCAGGAGGGCCGCAGCGCATACGCCTCGCCGACCACCCAGAGGTACTCCAGCCCGGCGAGCCGCCGCCGCAGCTCCCGGGGGCCGACCTCCCGCCCGTACAGCGTCCCGTCGACGGCCGCGGGCACGTCCAGTGCCACGTCCCGGACCCCCCGGAAGCCCGCGGGATAGGCCAGCGCCGAGCGCCGCTGAAGCGAGGGCAGGAACAGCACGGGGTCTCCGGGCCGGACCGTGCGGCCCACCGCGGCGGAGACGGCTGCGAGGTCGTCGGGCCGGTTGGCGGCCCTCCGGTCGGCCCTGAGCAGGGGGAACTGCACGACCAGCACCCCGCACACGAGCAGCACCCCGACCAGGGCCCCGACATGCCGACGCACCCGGGCGGGCCGCCGCGGGACCGGGTGGATGCCGGACGCGGAGAGCGGTGGCCGCTCCCGCAGCGCCACCCCCGCTCCTTCCGGCAGCGGCCGGCGTGGCGCGAACCGCAGGGGGCCGCGCACGACCACGCCGCCGGGGTACGGGCAGCCGTTCCGCACCGCGGCCGCACCCTCCCCGGGCGGTCGGCGGAACATCCCGGCCACCCGCTCGGCACCGGCCGCGGCCAGCAGGGGCGCCCCGGCCAGCGAATAGAGCACGTACCGGTCGTCGTAGAGCGGGCTGACCTGGGACGCCGCCATCAGCACCGCCGGCGGGACGAGCATCAGCGGTAACGCCACTTCGGCCGGCGAAAGCCCCCGCCGCGCCCCGGACTCGCCTACCGCCAGGGCCATCAGCACCAGGTACGGCACCACAACCGCCCATGACGGCCCCGCGAACTCCCTCAGCAGCCGCTCCACGCTCCGCCCGTTCGGCGAGGTCAGCCACGCCACCTGCGCCGACTGCCCCCGCGACACCAGCGCCAGCGGCAGCAGGATCACGACCGCGGCCCCGGCCGCGCGGGCCCACCCCCGCCACACCCGGCCCGGCACCCGTGCGAGTGCCAGCGTGCAGGCGTGGGCGAGGAGCACCAGCACCGCGAACTCGTGCAGCACACAGGTGACGGCGAGGACGCCCCCGTAGGGCCACCACCTGCCGCTCTCCACCGCTCGCACGAGCAGCAGCGTCGCACCCGCGACCCCCGCCGCGACCAGGGCGTAGCTGCGCCCCTCCTGGGCGTAGTGCCCGACCATGGGCGTGACCGCGTACAGCAGCCCCGCCCACAACCCCACGCGCGGCCGGCACAGCCGCGTGCCCAGCGCGGCGACCAGGCCCGCCGCCGCGGCCGCCCCGCAGACCGAGGGCAGCCGCAGCAGCACCTCACCGGGGCGGACGGCCAGGACCCCGTGCATCAGCAGGTAGTACAGGCCGTGCACCGCGTCCACATGGTGCAGCAGCCGCCAGATCTGCGGCAGCGAACGGCGCGCGACCTGGAAGGTGGCCGCCTCGTCGCGCCACATGCCGTCGCGGTCCAGTCCCCACAGCCCGAGCACGAACATGACCGCCACGGGCACGAGGACGGCCACGCGCTCCGAGCGCCTCAACGGTGACCGACTCATGGAGGTATTCAATAGGTGCCGACTTAGTACTATTAACCAACCTTTGTCGTGTATTGACGGCGTATCTGCACACTCACGACCTCGACGCGGCTTACCATCCGGGCTTGATGAGTGCCTTGAAGAGTGCCATGGAGCCCCCCGCACCCCCGTCCGCGCAGGCGTCGCCGCCACCGTTCCGGAAGAGGGGCCGCACGACACATCGGTTGCTTCTCCTCGCCGGCGGCTGGCTCACCACCCGGGCGCTGATGCTGTGGCTGCTGGCCCACGACCACTACCCCCTGCTCGGCCGGGGCGGGGTCGCACGCGAGGTGTGGAAGCTGTACTTCCACTGGTACGGCGTCCTTGCCCACGGGGGCTTCCCGTCGGGCGACCGGCTGTGGCAGTACCCGCCGGGAGCGGGCGCGGTCCTGCTGTCACCCGCGGTGTTGCCGGGCCTGACGTACTTTCAGGCGTTCGTCACCCTCACCCTCCTCACCGACGCCGTGATCACGCTCGCCCTCGCCCGCGCGGGCACCCGCCCGGGCCGCTCGCTGCGCGGCGCGGCCCTGTGGACGGCGGGCCTGCCACTGCTGCTGCACATCCCGCTCGCCCGCTACGACGTCCAGGTCACCGCCTTCGCGGTCATCTCGCTGCTGACGGTGTCACGCTCGCCGCGCGTGGGCGGTGTGTTCGCGGCGCTCGGCGCCCTGGTGAAGGTGTGGCCGGCGCTGGCGCTCCTAGGCACCCCGCGAGGCCGCGGCACCCGCGAGGCGTGGACGGCGGCGGCGGTCACCGCAGTCTCGCTGCTCGCCCTGCTCGCGGCCCTGTTCCGCAACCCGTTCGACTTCCTGCGCCAACAGGGCGGCCGGGGCGTGCAGATCGAGTCGCTGGGCGGCACGGTGCTCATGCTCGCGCGCCGGGCCGGCTGGCCGGGACGCACCCGCTACCAGTACGGGGCCGTCGAGTTCGTGGGCCCGCATGTGCACGCCGTCGCCGTCTGCTCGCTCGCGCTGACCGCGGTCGCTTTCGCCCTTCTGCTGCTGTGGCGGGTACGGGCCCGCCACTGGACGCCCGCGACCCCCTACGACGCGGCGCTCACGGCCGTCCTGCTGTTCACCGTGACGAGCCGGGTGATCAGCCCCCAGTACATGGTGTGGCTGATCGGGCTGACCGCGGTCTGCCTGACGTCACGGCACACCACCCAGCGCGCGGTGGCCCCGCTCGTCCTGGCGGCGAGCGCGGTGAGCACGGTGGAGTACCCCGCGCTCTACGGGGAAGTCATCCACAGCACCTGGGTGGGCTGTCTGCTGATGGTCGTACGCAACGGGCTGCTGGCGTCCGCGGCGGGGCTGTCCTTCATCCGTCTGTGGCGCTCGGGACGCGTCGGCCCGGACGCCCCGGAATCGGACCTGCCGCCAGGGAACCCCGACCGTATTCCTGCCCTCTTCCACACAGGCGGTTAATTGGCTCTTAACAGATGATTACCAGGCTTGCCTAGGCTGCGGACCGTGGATTCGATGCACCCTCACGATGCACAGGTCAGCGTCGTCGTCATCGGTTACGACGACGCCACTCATGTGACGGACGCGGTGCGTTCGGCCCTGGACCAGGGGGGAATCGTCCGCGAGGTGATCGCGGTCGACGACTGCTCGACGGACGGCAGCCCCGAGCTGCTGGAGGCCCTCGCGGCGCAGGACACGCGGGTCAAAGTGGTGCGCAGAACCGCCAACAGCGGTGGCTGCGGTACCCCGCGCAACGACGGGATCGACGCGGCGAGCGCCCCGTATCTGATGTTCCTGGACAGCGACGACGTGCTGCCGCCCGGCGCGGTCGACGCGCTGCTCATGGCGGCCGTCGCCCACGGGACCCCGCTCGCGTCGGGCCTGTGTGTGCGCCGCGAGCTGCCGTCGGGCCGCGAGACGCCCTGGCGGCCGGAGCTGTACGAGCGGCCCGCGCTGGTCTCCCGCCCCTCCCGGCGGCCCCGCCTGGTGCACGACACGCTGTGCGTCAACAAGCTGTACCGCACCGACTTCCTGCGCGAGCACGGCATCCGCTTCCCCGAGGGCCGGTTCCCCTACGAGGACTTCGTGTTCACCGCGCGCGTACTGGCCGCCGGGCCGAGTATCGCCCTGGTGCCGGACACCGTGTACGTCTGGCACGTGCGCCGCTCGGCGCGCCGGCTGTCGATCTCCCTCGACCGCGCCGACAGCGGCAACTGGAAGGCGCGCATGGAGGCCAGCCGGCAGGCGTACGAGATCCTGCTGGGCGCCGGTGAGAAACGGCTCGCACGGGCGGCGCGCGCCGCCTTCCTGGACCGCGGGCTGCGCATGTACGCGCGCGAACTTCCGTTGCGCGACGCCGAGTACCAGGCAGAGTGGTGGAAGCTCACGCGCGCGTACCTGGCGGATTTCGAGGCCGCCGACCTCGCGCAGGCGTCCGTGCCGGGACGGGTCGTGGCGCAGGTGGTGCTCGCCGCCGAGCAGCCCCGCGATCTGCACCGGCTCAAGGAGCTGGCGGCCCGCCCGGCGCGGCTGACCCCGCCCTACGCACGGACCGAGGACGGCACTCCGGTCTGGTCGGCGGATCTGCCGCAGGTCCGGCTGGAACACCTGCTGCACCGGCCCATGGGGCACCTGCCGGTCGCCGTCGACGCGGAACTGCGTCCACGCGCGCGTGCCACCCGGCTGCGGCTGCGCCTGCACGAGCTGTACGGGCGGGTGGAGAACGCGCGCCCCCACCGGGTGGATGTGGAGTTCGTGCGGCGGGAGGACGACACCCGGGTGGGGCTCACCACCACGGCCGCCCTCAGGCCGGACGCGGACCGCGGCGGCTGGACGGCCGAGACGCCCGTGGACCTCGCGGCGCTCGGCGCCGGTACCTGGGATCTGAGGCTGACGCTCCGCTTCGACGACGGCACGAGCCGCGAGACCACGGCCCACGCCCTGGACGGCCCTGGCCTGCTGGGCCGCCGCGCGGTGCCGAGTGTGCGGCACGGGGTGCTGCTGGTGCAGCCGTACGCGACGCACTCCGGGGCACTGGCCCTGCGCGTGGCGTCGGGCCTGCGAGGAGTGACGACGGTCGTGGGCCGCAGGCTCCGGCGCCTGGTTCACTGGACATGACCACACACGGGGACTTGGCCAACTGACGAGGGGACGGCCGCACATGACTTGGCTGATCACCGGCGGCGCCGGTTACATCGGGGCGCACGTCGTCCGCGCGATGACCGAGGCGGGCGAGCGCGCCGTGGTGTACGACGACCTGTCCACGGGCATCGCCGAGCGTGTGCCCGCCGAGGTGCCGCTGGTGGTGGGCTCCACGCTGGACGGCGAACTGTTGCGCCGCACGCTGGAGGAGCACACGGTGAGCGGGGTCGTGCACCTGGCGGCGAAGAAACAGGTGGGCGAGTCGGTCGAGCTGCCCCTGCACTACTACCGGGAGAACGTGGAGGGTCTGCGGGTCCTGCTGGAGGCGGTGACGGCCTCGGAGGTTCCCTCTTTCGTGTTCTCCTCCTCAGCCGCGGTGTACGGCATGCCGGACCTCGATCTGGTGACGGAGGAGACGCCGTGCGTCCCGATGTCGCCGTACGGCGAGACGAAGCTGGCCGGCGAGTGGCTGGTCCGTGCGACAAACCGCGCCACGGGCCTGGCGACGGCGTCCCTGCGCTACTTCAACGTGGCGGGGGCGGCGGCCCCGGAGCTGGCCGACGTCGGCGTCTTCAACCTCGTGCCCATGGTCTTCGAGAGGCTGACGCAGCACGCGGCTCCGCGCATCTTCGGCGACGACTACCCGACCCCCGACGGTACGTGTGTACGCGACTACATCCACGTCGTCGACCTCGCGGAGGCCCATGTGGCGGCGGCCCGTGCGCTCCGGGCCGCCCCCGGCACGGACCTGACCCTCAACATCGGGCGCGGGGAAGGTGTGTCGGTGCGCGAGATGATCGACCGCGTCAACGCGATCACGGGCTACGACACCCCGCCGACCGTCACCCCTCGCCGCCCCGGCGACCCCGCCCGCGTCGTCGCCTCGGCCGACCGTATCGCCGACCGCCTGGGCTGGACGGCGAAGCACGGCGTGGAGGACATGATCGCGTCCGCCTGGGAGGGCTGGGTACGCAGGCATCCGGGTGCGGCACGGGGGTAGCGCCCTGGCGGGCGGGAGCCTGGCCGAGCCGCTCACAACGCCTTCAACGCCCCTGCCGTGGCCCGGGCCAGCCCCGCCAGATACCCCTTCGGCAGCTTCGGGCCCCGTACCACCACCGCTCGCCAGTACAGCGGTCCCGAGATCAGGTCGAGGGCCAGATCCTGGTCGATGCCCTCGCCGATCTCCCCGCGGGCCGCGGCCGCCGCGACGATACCGTTGGCCACGGTCTGCTGACCCTCCCGCAGCGCCTTCTGCATGGCCTCCGCGATCTCGGGGTTGCGGGCCGCCTCCGCCTGGAGGTCCGGGATGATCTGCCCGGCCACCGGGTGGCGCAGGGCGCGTGAGGTCACCTCGTAGAGCAGACGCAGATCCCCCTCCAGCGATCCCGTGTCGGGGGCCGGCAGGCCCTGGACCGCGACCGCCGAGACCAGGTCGAGGACGAGGTGCAGCTTGGAGCGCCACCGGCGGTACACCGCCGTCTTGCCGACACCCGCCCGGCGCGCGATGCCCTCGATGGACATACGGGCATAGCCGACGGCCGCGAGCTCCTCGAAGACGGCCGCGCGAATGGCCTCCGTCACGTCCTCGCGCAGCACGGCCGCACCCGCGGGCGCCCTGCGGCCCCGTTTCACCTGGGGAGTGTCGGCGTTCGTGCTCATGCGGACCAGCATAGGACGTGACGACGAAACGGTTGCGTTCCGACGTCGTAACGACTTACGCTCCGTTGCGACGATACGGTCCCGTCCCGACGTAAAGAGCAGTAGTCCAAAGTCCCAAGCGCAGCAAAAAAGCCCCGGAGCACGGCAAGACCCCGGCAGGAAACGTGAGAAAAGCCGGGCAGCGGTGCGGCACGGGGCGCCACGGCGGGACACTGCGGACCGGTTCGCGCAACCGACCCCCCGAGCGAAAGCAGCGGATGTGAGCCAGGTCCTCCACACACCGCCCCCCACGGCAGCCGAAGCGGCCGAGACCCCGGCCCGGCTCGCCGCCCGGTACGGCCTCTCGGTCAGCGGCGCCCGTCCCTCCCTGCCCGAGTACGTCCGCCAACTGTGGGCGCGCCGCCACTTCATCACGGCCTTCGCCACGGCCAAGCTCACCGCCCAGTACAGCCAGGCGAAGCTCGGCCAGATCTGGCAGGTCATGACGCCGCTGCTGAACGCGGCGGTGTACTACTTCATCTTCGGTGTGCTGATGAACACCAAGCACGGCGTACCGGACTACGTCCCGTTCCTGGTCACGGGCGTGTTCATCTGGACCTTCACCCAGAGCTCGATCATGGCGGGCACCCGCGCGATCTCCGGGAACCTGGGGCTCGTGCGCGCGCTGCACTTCCCGCGCGCCGCCCTCCCCATCTCCTTCTGCCTCCAGCAGCTCCAGCAGCTGCTGTTCTCGATGGCCGCCCTGGTCGTCATCCTGCTCTGCTTCGGCGTACCGGTCACCGCCTCCTGGCTGCTGGCGATCCCGGTCCTGGTCCTCCAGTTCCTGTTCAACGCCGGTGTGTCGATGATCATGGCCCGGATGGGCTCGAAGACGCCGGACATCGCCCAGCTGATGCCGTTCCTGCTGCGGACGTGGATGTATGTGTCGGGCGTCATGTGGAGCATCGACAAGCTCACCAAGAAGGACCACCTGCCGTATCTGTTGATCGTCGCCCTGAAGACCAATCCGGCCGCCGTCTACATCGACCTCATGCGCTTCGCGCTGATCGACAGCTTCCACGCCTCCCAGCTGCCCCCGCACGTGTGGGCGGCGGCGACGGGCTGGGCCCTGCTCGCCGGCGTCGGAGGCTTCATCTACTTCTGGAAGGCTGAGGAGACCTACGGCCGTGGCTAACCCGATCAGCGACCAGCCCATCCCGACCGTCATCTGCGACGGCGTCGACATCGTCTACCGCGTCAACGGCACGGGCGCCGGCCGCGGTTCCGCCACCGCCGCGCTCAACCGCATCGTGCGCCGCAAGCAGGCGGAGAAGGCGGCGGGCGTACGCCGGGTGCACGCCGTCAAGAACGTGTCGTTCACCGCCTACAAGGGCGAGGCCATCGGCCTGATCGGCACCAACGGCTCCGGCAAGTCGACGCTGCTCAAGGCCGTCGCCGGACTGCTGCCCGTGGAGAACGGCAGGATCTACACCAACGGCCAGCCCTCCCTTCTGGGCGTGAACGCGGCCCTGATGAACGACCTCACCGGCGAGCGGAACGTCCACCTCGGCGGTCTCGCCATGGGCATGTCCCGGGAGCAGGTCAAGGAGCGCTACCAGGAGATCGTCGACTTCTCCGGCATCAACGAGAAGGGCGACTTCATCACGCTTCCCATGCGGACCTACTCCTCGGGCATGGCCGCCCGTCTGCGCTTCTCCATCGCCGCCGCCAAGGACCACGACGTCCTCCTCATCGACGAGGCCCTCGCCACCGGTGACCGCTCCTTCCAGAGGCGGTCCGAGGAGCGCATCCGCGAGCTGCGCCGGCACGCGGGCACCGTCTTCCTGGTCAGCCACAACAACAAGTCGATCCGCGACACCTGCGACCGGGTGCTGTGGCTGGAGCGCGGCGAGCTGCGCATGGACGGCCCGACCGAGGAGGTCCTCGCGGCGTACGAGGCCTTCACGGGCGGCGAGAAGCCAAAGCAGGGCACCCCGCCGCCGAAGCCGCAGCAGAAGGAACCGGCGACCGCGAAATAGCATCTTCCTTCACCGAGGCGCACACGACAGTGCTCGTTCACGTCTCGTACATGCGTCTTACCTGTCTCGTATACGCCTTATTCATGTTGTCCATCAGCAGCAGTGCCGCCGTGGGCGCCTGAAGAGCAAGGAGACCACGTGCAACCAGGGCTGAGCGTCATCGTCCACGGCCCCGATCGCCAGGGCCATCTGGGAGAACTTCTGGATTCCCTCACCGCCCAGCCGTTCACCGGAGCCGAGGTGATCGTGGCGGCGGTGGGCGACTGGGCCAGGCAACAGGCCGAGCAGCGCGCGGCCGACGACCCCAGGATGGTGGTGCTGCCGCTGCCGGACGGCACGAGCGACGGCGCGGCCCGGGCCGCGGGCGCCGACCGGGCCACCGGCCGCTGGCTGCACTTCGTGCACGCCAAGGACGGACTGCCCGCCGGGGCCCTGCGAGCGATCGCCGACCGCACCGCCGAACTGGCCGACTCGGCGGACGTCCTGGTCGTCAACCACGTCCACTCCACCTGGCAGTCCGCCGGCAGGCCCGGCGAGGACGGCCGGTTCCTGGCCCGTGCGGGACGGCGCGCCGCCCCGCTCGCCGACTTCCCCCAACTGCTCTGGCTGACACCGGTCCTGGGCAACCGGATCATCCGCGCGGACTTCTGGCGCTCCCGGGCTGTCCGTGACGACCTGGCAGATGCCGGCTTCGGCGACGACGAGACGTACGCCGCCCTCGCCGTGCTCCTGCACGCCGAGGAGATCGCCGCGCTCGACGAGGTGGCCTACGAGATACGTCAGCTGCGCGAGCAGAGCCTGCCGCCGGTGACCACCGCACAGCGGTACCAGGCCCTCGAGCGATACGAGCGGCTGCACCGGCTGCTCGCCGCGCGCGGGACGTCCGAGGGACCTCGGGCGGTCCTGTACGACCTGATGGTCCGCGACCTGCTGCGCGTCTTCAGCCGCAGCGCGATGCCGGAGCCCGAGGCACGGGAGTTCTTCGGCCGCGCCTCCCAGGCCGCCGTACGGTGGCGGCCGGAGCACCACCGGCGCCCGGCCGGCTTCGAGGGTGTCCGCCACGCCTTCCTGGAGGAGAACGCGTACACCAGGTACCGCCTCTTCCAGACCGCCAACCACAAGCGCCGCCAGGTGCGGTCGGCGGTCGCGTCGGGCAAGCGGCAGGTCGGCGCGAAGCTGCGCGACCACCGCTACCGCCGCGCCCTGAGCGAGCCCGTCGACCCCCATCTGGCCGTCTTCTCGGCGTACTGGGACCGGGGCGTGGCCTGCAACCCCGCCGCGATCGCCGCGACGCTCGCCGAACTCGCCCCGCACATCCACCCGGTGTGGGTGGTCTCCCGGCACAATGCCGCGCTGCTGCCTCCGGGCACCGACCACATCGTCCCCGGCACACGCCGCTACTGGGACGTGATGGCGAGAGCCAAGTACCTGGTCAACAACGTCAACTTCCCCAACGCGGTGGTCAAGCGCCCGGACGCGATCCATGTGCAGACCCACCACGGAACCCCGCTCAAGCGCATGGGCCTGGACCAGGTGGACTTCCCCGCCGCCTCCAAGGGGCTGGACTTCGACGCCCTGCTGGCGCGCATCGACAAGTGGGACTACAGCGTCTCGGCGAACAGCCACTCGACCCGGATGTGGGAACGCGCCTACCCCTCGCGCTACACCTCGCTGGACTACGGCTATCCCCGCAACGACGTCTTCTACTCGGCGACGGCCGAGGACGTCCGCGCGATACGCGACCGCCTGGGCATAGCCCCGGGCCGCCGGGCCATCCTGTACGCCCCCACGCACCGCGACTACGAGGCGGGCTGGACGCCCCGCCTCGACCTCGCCTCCCTGGCCGACCGCCTCGGTAAGGACACGGTCCTGCTGGTCCGCGGCCACTACTTCTACGGCGGCGCGGCCTCCCCGCTGGCCGGTCTGCGTCGCTCGGGCCGGGTGATCGACGTGTCGTCGTACGACCCGGTCGAGGAGCTCTCCCTGGCGGCGGACGCCCTGGTCACGGACTACTCGTCGATCATGTTCGACTACGCCAATCTGAACCGCCCGATCGTGATCTACGCCGACGACTGGGAGACGTACGCGAAGACGCGCGGCGTCTACTTCGATCTGATGGCCGAGGCTCCGGGCCAGGTGGCGCGCACACAGGAGGAGCTGGCCGCCGTCTTCGAGACGGACGCATGGCGGGACGAGGCCGCGCGCAAGGCGCTGACCGCCTTCCGGCGCAGGTTCTGCGAGTTCGACGACGGGCGGGCGGCGGAGCGGGTGGTGCGCCGGGTCTTCCTGGGCGAGAGCGAGGAGTCGCTGCCGCCCGTGGTTCCGGTGGACGAACGGACCCCGGCCCCGGCCCCCGAGGAGGCGACGGCGTGACGACGACCCCCACACCCGATGTGACGATCACGGTCATCGTCTACAACGACGCGGAACGCCTGCCGCGCGCGGTGGCCTCGCTGCTGCGGCAGACGTACACGAACATCGAGGTGATCATCAGCGACGATCACTCGACGGACGACACCCCGGCGGTGGCACGCCGGCTGGAAGCGATGGACGAGCGGGTGCGCTACCTGCGCCTGCCCGAGAACAGCGGCGGTTGCAGCGCCCCGCGCAACCGGGCGATCGGCATCGCCCGGGCACCGTTTCTGATGTTCCTGGACAGCGACGACGAACTACCCGAGAGCGCCGTCGAGTTGCTGCTGAACGCGCACCGGGAGCGTGACGTCGACTTCGTCATGGGCGCGGTGGAGCGAGTCCGTGTCGACACCGGCCGGCGCTCGACCTGGATGCCGCATCTGGTCGCCGAGCGGCGCACGGTCGAGGGCATCGAGTCCGAACCGGGCCTGCTCTTCGAGCACCTGTCGACGAGCAAGATGTACCGCCGGGAGTTCCTCGACCGGCACAAGCTGCGCTTCCCCGAGGGCATCCACTACGAGGACCAGCTGTTCTCGGCGCAGGCGTACTGCCTGGCCCGCGCCTTCACCGTCATCCCGGAGCCGGTCTACCGCTGGTACATAGCCCCGTTCGTGGCGGCGGAGGCGGCGTCGATCTCCAACCAGCGGCACAAGCTCTCCAACGTCCGCGACCGCATCCATGTGCAGACGCTGATCGACGCGTTCCTGGCCGAGAGCGGCCATGAGTCCCTCCGGGCGGACAAGGACTACAAGTTCCTCAAGCACGACTTCCGGATGTACTCGGGTGACCTGCCCTTCCGTGACGACGAGTGGATCGAGGGCTTCGCGGAACTGGTGACGCCGTACCTGGAGACGCTGGCCCCCGCCGCCTACGCGCGGCTGCCGCGTGCCGAGCGGGTGGTGATCCAGCTGGTGCGCGACCGGCGGACGGCGGAGGCGCAGCTGGCGGCTCGGGGACTGGGCCACGGGGTGGCCCCCCGCACGACGGTGACGGACGAATCGGGCACGACCTACTGGGGCGCGGAGATCCCGTCCTCCTCCTGGGCGCGCCGGGAACTCGACATCACCGACCTGGAGCTGGAGTACCGGCCCTTCTCGAGCGCGCAGTTCCGCCACGAGATCACCTCCGTGGCGCCGGGGCCGGGCGTCTCGGTCGACCTCTCGATCCGGACGTACGACCCCGGCCTGCGGCTGCCCGTGGGACCGCAGCGGGCGAACATCGTCCTCACGCCCGGCCGGCGCCAGCTGGTGACGGCCTTCCGCCTGGACCCGGTGCGCCCCGGAGTCTTCGAGGGGCGGGTCCGGATGGACCTCGCGGCGGCGCAGCTGCCCGTGCAGGGCTTCGACGGCATCCGCCACCCGGTGCTGCGCCTGGACCAGCAGGGCCTGTCCAACTCGGGCGTCCTGCTGGCCCCGCTGACCTTCCCGACGCTCACGGCCACCCAGGTCGGCAGACTGCCGCACGAGGTGACGGTCGAGCCGGAGGGCCGCGGCGCGGGCCGCCTCCAGATCCGGTGGCGCCCGGTGGGGCTCACGGCCCGGGTGGGCCCGGTGGTCCGCAGGGTGGCGGGCCCACGAGTGCGAGAGGCGGCACAACTGGTCCGCAGCGTACTGCGGTGACCGGCGTGGGGCCGGACCGACCCGGTCCCCCCCATGGCTCAGGGGGTTTCGTCCGGATCATTCAAGGCCCGGGGCCGGCAAGGGCGACGACCCGGGAGGCCTGCGGCGAGGGCCCGCGAACGCGAAGGCCCGGTCGCCGGGGATTCCCGGCGACCGGGCCTCAGCGCACCACCTCGTACAGCACCTGACCCCCCGGCCCCGAAGCCACCCGCCGCAACGCCCGGTCCCCCGGCCGCAGTCCGCCGTCGGACGGACGCTGGACGACCCACCGCACGCCGTACGACCGCAGTACGTCCAGACGCGCGCTCCGAGACGACCCCGCCGCGAAGTACGTCCGTATCGCCGCCTCCCGTTTCGTCTCGTCCGGCAGGAAGAAGTCCGGATATCCCGGGGCCACGGTGTACGCCCCGTACGCCGGGATCTGCCGTGCGGGATACGTCGTCGCCATCACCACGTCCCCGTACCGCACCCACGGCGTGATCCAGTGGTACCCCACCCACGGCACCCGGTACTTCGCGGCGACCGGCGCGGGCAGGGCGCTTCGCCCCACCACGTACCCGACGGTCTGCACCTGCGTCCACGCGCCCACCCCGAGCGCGGCCGCCAGCACCCACGCCCCCGCGTTCCGGCGGATGCCGCGCGCCGCACCTGCCACCTCCACGGCCGCCGCGACCTGCGCCGGGATCAGCACCGCCGGCAGTGCCCGCCCCCAGGAGTAGTGCCCGGTCAGCCCGCCCGCCGCGAACATCAGCGCACCGAGCAGGAAGAACACCACCAGCGGATCCCGCGGATCACGCCGGGCCCGGACGCCGAGCGCCGCCACCCCGACCAGGACGAGGCAGAACCGGGCGAACAGATGCTGGTACAGCGGCCGGTGGATCGCCTCCAGGCCGCCCACCCGGAACAGCGCGAAGAAGTCGTAGTAGGGCCACAGGGCGAGGATCAGCACGCCGAGCAGGAGCCCTGCGCCGAGCCGCAGCCACTCCCGGTGTCCGGCGCGCGCACCGACCACCGTCCCCAGCGCCCCCAACGTGGCCACCACGCCGGTGAACTGGTGGCTGAGCAGGATCACCGCCCACAGCGCACCGAGCCCGAGGAAGACGGTCCACCCCGCGGACCCGCCCCTCAACGCCCGCGTCAGAAGGGCCCAGAAGTGGAAGGCGAGCCCGAGCGCGAACACGCTGGGATACGCCACCGTCAGCGCCAGTGAGTTGAGCCCCAGGAAGCCGCTCCAGTTGAAAACCTGGGTGCCCCACAGCAACACCACACACAGCAGGGCGAGCGGCGGCGCGAGACGGTGGGCGGTCAGCCCCCGGACATACCGCCACACGCCCGTCACCAGCAGCGTCAGGCCGATCAGCGCGCCGATGCGCAGCACGACCCAGACGGACAGCCCGGTGAGGCGGGCGATCACGCCGAGGAAGACGGTCCACGGCGAGTAGTACGGGCTCGGGGTGTCCGCGTCGACCAGGGGATTGCCGGGGTCGAGCAGCCGGTGCCGCAGCCGTTCCACGGTCGCCGCGTGCATACCGAGATCGCCGGCCCAGGGCAGCCGCACGATCACGAGCAGGATCAGCACGACGAACAGCGCCACGGCCGCCCACAGCGCGACACCCACGGCACCGCGCGGTGTCCCGGCGGCCGCGAACGGCCCCCCGGGCCCCCCGAGCCGCCTCCCGGTGCCCTGCCCTCCGCCGGTGTCCTGTGCGGTGACGCTCATCGGGCGCCGGGACGTCGCTTCGCCCCGTGCTGGAACACCCAGCTTCGGTAGACCAGGAAGCGGAACGCCGACGCCAGCACGATCGACAGCGCCTTCGCCACGTTGGAGCCGAACGGCCCGTTCATGCCGAGGCCGTGGTAACCGGCGTAGAACAACACGCTCTCCATGACCACCCCGACCCCGCTGAAGACGAAGAACAGCATGATCTGCTGCCGGGTGCGCGAGGCCCGGTCACGGTAGGCGAAGAAGCGGAAGCCGAGGTAGTTGGTGCTCATGGCGATGACGCTGGCGAGCACGGTCGCCGTCATCGGGGCCCACTTCAGGCCGTGCAGCAGGGCGTTGAAGACAAGGAAGTTGACCGCGACACCGCTGCCGCCGACGACCCCGAACTTGGCCACCTCGACCGCGATCCGCCGCCCCCGGACGAATACCGGTACGGGGGCGGCCACGGGCGTGGGGGCGACGGTCTCGGCAACCGGGCGAGCGACCTGGGGCCGCTGCTCGGAGAGGTTCACAGTCACGGGTACGGGTCCTCCACAGTCGTCGGACGATCACGCCAAACCTAGTGCAAATGTCCTGTTTAGCGAGGCAGAGTAAAGTAACTGCCGGAATTGCCCTAGGTCTCGGCAAGAAAGCGGTGCGGGACGGGCGGATGCGGAACGCTCCGTGGATCACGCCGGCGGGGGCGCCCCACCCAGGGGGCACCCCCGCCTTCGCACCGGAACAACCGATCCGTACCGGCTAGCTGTGCGTCCTCAGCAGCGTCCGCATCGTGCGCATCGCGACCGAGAGGTTCGCGAGGTCGAACGAGTCCGAGCCCGCGATCTCGTCGAGGGTCGTCCGAGCCCGCGTCAGAATCGCCCCGTTCCTCTCCCGCCAGGCCTCGAACCGCTGTTCCGGCGTCGAAGCGCCGTTGCCCACGGCCAGGACCTCGGCCGTCAGACCCGCGTGGGCCGCGTACAGGTCCTCACGGATCGCCGCGCGTGCCATCGAGTGCCACCGGTCGGCACGCGGCAGTTCGATGATGCGGTCCATGAGCTGGGTGATCCGCAGGCGGTCGGCGAGGTCGTAGTAGACCTCGGCGACGGCCATCGGGTCCTTGCCCATGCGGTCGGCCACCGACACGATGTCGAGCGCCGGGAAAGCGGAGGAGAACCCGGCGACACGCGTGGCGACTTCGTCCGGGACGCCGACGCTCGTCAGCTCGTCGTAGATCTTCTGCCACCACTCGAGGTCCGCGCCGCGCAGCAGCTTGGGCAGTTCGCTCCAGACCTGCTCGACGCGGTCCTTGAAGAACGCGATGGTCTCGGTCAGTTCGAGCGGCTGCGGCCTGTTGTTGAGCAGCCAGCGCGTGCCGCGCTCGACCAGCCGGCGGGAGTGCAGGCGGATACGGGTCTGGACATCGGCGTCGACCTGGTTGTCGAGGGCCTCCACCGCGTCCCACACCGCGCCGGAGTGGAAGATCGCGCGGGACGCCGTCTGTGCCCTGACGATCTCCTCCAGCGACGCGCCCGTCTCCTCGCGCATACGGTGCAGGAAGCTCGTGCCGCCCGTGTTGACCGTGTCGTTGACCAGCAGCGTCGTCACGATCTCGCGACTCAGCGCGTGGCCGTCGATCTGCTCGGGGAACTTCTGGCGCAGCGCCGTCGGGAAGTACTCGTGCAGCAGACGGCGCAGATACGGGTCGTCGGGCAGGGGCGTCTCCAGCAGCTCCTTGGCGACCGTGATCTTGGTGTAGGCCAGCAGGACGGCCGTCTCCGGGCCGGTCAGGCCCTGGCCGGCGTTCAGCCGCTCGCGGATCTGCCGGTCGGTGGGCAGGAACTCCAGCGCCCTGTCGAGGTGGCCCTCGCGCACCAGGTGGCGGAGGAAGCGCTGCTGCGCGTGCAGCATGTCCTTCGACTGGAACAGGGCGTTGGCGATCGCCACGTTCTGCGCGTAGTTGTTGCGCAGCACCAGAGCGCCGACCTCGTCGGTCATCTCGGCGAGCAGCTGGTTGCGCTGCTTGACCGTCAGATCGCCGTTGGCCACGACCGCGTTGAGCAGGATCTTGATGTTCACCTCGTGGTCGGAGGTGTCCACACCCGCGCTGTTGTCGATGGCATCCGTGTTGATCTTGCCACCGAGCTGGGCGAACTCGATCCGGCCGAGCTGGGTCAGACCCAGGTTGCCGCCCTCGCCCACGACCTTGACCCGAAGCTCCCTGCCGTCCACGCGGATGGCGTCGTTGGCCTTGTCGCCGACGTCCGCGTTCGACTCCGTGGAGGACTTGACGTACGTGCCGATGCCGCCGTTCCACAGCAGGTCCACCGGCGCCTGCAGGATCGCCTTCATCAGGTCGGCCGGGGTCATCTTGGTGACCGAGCCCTCGATGCCGAGCGCCTCGCGGATGTGCGCGTTGACCGGGATCGACTTCGCCGACCGCGGGAACACCCCGCCGCCCGCCGACAGCAGCTCGGTGTTGTAGTCGGCCCACGACGAGCGCGGCAGCTCGAACAGCCGGCGGCGCTCCGCGTACGAGGCCGCCGCGTCCGGGGTCGGGTCGATGAAGATGTGCCGGTGGTCGAAGGCCGCGACCAGGCGGATGTGCTCGGACAGCAGCATGCCGTTGCCGAACACGTCACCGGACATGTCACCGATGCCCACCACGGTGAAGTCCTCGGCCTGGGTGTTGACGCCCAGCTCCCGGAAGTGCCGCTTCACGGACTCCCAGGCGCCGCGGGCGGTGATGCCCATCTTCTTGTGGTCGTAGCCCGCCGAGCCGCCGGAGGCGAAGGCGTCACCGAGCCAGAAGCCGTAGCTCTCGGCGACCTCGTTGGCGATGTCCGAGAACGTCGCCGTGCCCTTGTCCGCCGCGACCACCAGGTAGGTGTCGTCCGAGTCGTGCCGGACCACGTCCGCGGGTGGCACCACCTCGCCCGCCACCAGGTTGTCGGTGATGTCGAGCAGCGCCGAGATGAAGGTGCGGTAGCTGCGGATGCCCTCCGCGAGCCAGGCGTCGCGGTCCACGGCCGGATCGGGCAGCTGCTTGGCGACGAACCCGCCCTTGGCGCCCACCGGCACGATGACGGTGTTCTTCACCATCTGCGCCTTGACCAGGCCGAGGATCTCGGTGCGGAAGTCCTCACGCCGGTCGGACCAGCGCAGACCACCGCGCGCGACCTTGCCGAAGCGCAGGTGTACGCCCTCCACCCGCGGTGAGTACACCCAGATCTCGTACGCCGGGCGCGGCGCCGGCAGGTCCGGGATGGCCTGCGGGTCGAACTTCATGGAGACGTAGTCGTGCGGCTTGCCGCCGGGCGCCTCCTGGAAGAAGTTGGTGCGCAGGGTCGCCTTGATCAGGGTGAGGAACGAACGCAGGATCCGGTCCTCGTCCAGCGAGGCGACCTGGTCGAGCGCGGCGTCCAGTTCCTCCAGCAGGGCGTCGGTCAGCTCCAGCCCGGCCCGCTGCCGCTCCGGCGACATCCGCGCCTCGAACAGCGAGACCAGCAGCCGGGTGGTGTGGACATTGTTGCGGAGGGTGTCCTCCATGTAGTCCTGGCTGAAGGTGGAGCCGGCCTGTCGCAGGTACTTGGCGTACGCGCGCAGCACCATCGCCTGCCGCCAGGTGAGCCCGGCGCTCAGCACCAGGGCGTTGAAGCCGTCGTTCTCGGCCTGCCCGGTCCAGGTGGCGGCGAACGCGTCCTGGAAGCGGTCACGGGCGTCGTCGCCGAGGTAGTCGCCGTTGCCGGCCAGGGACTTCGGCAGGCGCAGACCGAAGTCGTAGATCCACGCGGTCGTACGGTCCGCACAGCGCAGCTCGTAGGGGCGCTCGTCGATGACCTCGACGCCGAGTCGCTGGAGCACCGGCAGCACGGCGGACAGGGAGACGGACTCGCCCCTGCGGTAGATCTTGAAGCGGCGCTCGCCGGGGCCGAGGCCCACCGGCTCGTACAGGCTGAGCGCGAAGTCCCGGCCGCCCTCCTCGGTGCCGAGCTGCTCGAGATGCACCAGGTCGGCGACCGCGGCACGCGGGGTGTGGTCGGCCTTGTAGCCCTCGGGGAAGGCGTTGGCATAGCGGCGCTGAAGCTCGGCGGCGCGCTCCTCGCCGAGTTCGGCGTTCATCGCCTCGGCGAACGAGTCCGCCCAGGAACGGGCGGCCTCCGCCAGCCGCGCCTCGATGCGCTCCTTGTCGGCGTCCGACAACTGCGGCAGCTCGGTGCCCTGCGGGACGCGCACCACGAAGTGCAGCCGGGACAGGATCGACTCGGTGTTCCAGGCCGTGAAGTCGACGCTGGTGCCGCCGAGCTCCTCCTTGAGGATGTCGATGATCCGCAGCCGCACACCCGTGGTGTAGCGGTCGCGCGGCAGGTACACGAGGGCCGAGTAGTAGCGCCCGTACTCGTCCTGGCGCAGGTAGAGCCGCAGCCGGCGGCGCTCCTGGAGGTAGAGGACGGAGGTGACGATGGAGCGCAGCTCGTCGACCGGCGTCTGGAACAGCTCGTCGCGCGGGTACGTCTCCAGGATCTGGATCAGGTCGCGGCCGTCGTGGCTGTTGGGCGAGAATCCGGCGCCCTCGAGGACCTCGTCGACCTTGCGCCGGATGACGGGCACACGGCGCACGGACTCGGTGTAGGCGGCGGACGAGAACAGACCGAGGAACCGGCGTTCGCCGATGACGTTGCCGTCCTCGTCGAACTTCTTGACGCCGACGTAGTCGAGATACGACGGCCGGTGCACGGTCGCGCGGCTGTTGGCCTTGGTGAGGATCAGCAGCTTGTGCTCGCGTGCCTTGGCACGGGCGTCGGCGGGCAGCCGCTCGAAGGACGGGCTGACCGGGTGCCTTTCACCACTCGCGTGGTGCGGGTCCGATCGCAGTATGCCGAGTCCGGTGCCGGGCACGGCCGCCAGCGAGTCGTCCTCCCCCAGCTCGTACTCGCGGTAGCCGAGGAAGGTGAAGTGGTCGGCGGACAGCCAGCGCAGCAGCTCTCCGGCCTCCTCGAGCTCGCCCTGGGGCAGGTCGCCGGGCACGGGCTCCTTCTGGATCCCCTCCGCGACGCGCAGCGCGCATTCGCGCATCTTCTCCCAGTCCTCGACGGCCTCGCGGACGTCGGACAGGACGCGCAGCAGATCGGCGGTGATCTGCTTCAGATCGGAACGGTCGGTCTCCCGGTCGATCTCGACGTGGATCCAGGACTCCACGTGCGTGTCGTGCGGCAGCTCGCCGCCGGGCCCCTCGGGCAGCACCTCGAGCAGCTTGCCGGTCAGGTCACGGCGGACCACGAACTGCGGGTGGACGACGACATGGATACCGCGGCCCTGCCGGGACAGCTCGTTGGTCACGGAGTCGACCAGGAAGGGCATGTCGTCGGTCACGACCTCCACCACGGAGTGGCTGCAGGTCCAGCCGTTCTCCTCGACGGTGGGGGTGTGGACCCGCACGTTGGCCGTGCCCTGAGGACGTGTTTCGGCCAGTCTGTAGTGCGAGAACGCGGCTCCCAGAACGTCGACCGGGTCTCGGTCGGCAAGGTCCTCCGGGGCGGTGTGCAGGTAGTAGCGCTGGAGGAACGCGAGCACGGTGTCCCGGTCAGGGGTTCCCGCGCCCGTCGTCCCAGTCGGTAGGTGCCCCCCGACCGGGCTGTTCTCAGCTACCCGGGCGGCCCTCTCGAGCAGCTCGGCCTTGGCTTCGTCCAGCTTGGTCTGCATTGTCCTCTGGCTCCTGTCGCGCGCCGTTGCGTGACGTAGAAGGAAGTACGGTTTCTTCTCCGACGTAACGCCGTGACGCGGGGTGTCCGGTCTGGTTCGACGCTATGCCGCTTGGAGAGATAGGTGGGGGGTTATCGGCCATTTCCGGCGCCCTCGGCGACTGTGACGCTGCTCTCGGCGCACTCCGCGCCCCTCGCGTCCTCGGCGCTCCGGTTGCCGTGCCGGGCGCCTGCGGCGCCCTGTCCGACCGGCCCCGCCTGCGAAGACCAGCGACCGCCGCCCGGTCACGGATGTCGTCCGTGCTCACCGGGCGCAAGGCAGGGACGACAACGTCCCCGCGAGGTATCGCGCTGATCACGCCACCAGGCTATCGCTCCTCACGGGGGGCACGTCATGAGCCGTATGTGTACAAAAGAGGGGGTCGAAGTTTGACGTTCTGCACAGGGGCGAAGGGGGCGCTGCCGTGCAGTGCCTTCGGTGCGAGCATGGCGGTAGACCGTACGGGCCCCCTTGGCAGCGCCCTCGGCTTGAGGCACGTTGCCCGAAGGCACCCGACGGGCCGCCCGCACGACCGAGGGGAGCAGAGCGGACATGACGCAGAAGATCCTGATCGTCACCGGCGACGCGGCGGAGTCACTGGAGGTCATGTACCCCTACCAACGCCTGCGCGAGGAGGGGTACGAGGTCCATATCGCGGCGCCGACCCGGAAGACCCTCCGCTTCGTCGTCCACGACTTCGAACCCGGCTTCGACACGTACACCGAGAAACCCGGCTACACCTGGCCCGCCGACCTCGCCTTCTCCGACGTCGACCCCGGGGACTACGTCGCCCTCGTCCTCCCCGGCGGGCGCGCCCCGGAGTACCTCCGCAACGATGCCGAGCTCCGCAAGATCCTCAAGTCGTTCTTCGACACCGACAAGCCCGTCGCCCAGATCTGCCACGGTCCGCTGCTCACCGCGGCGGTCGACGCCCTGCGCGGACGGCGCGTCACGGCCTACCCGGCGCTGGAGCTCGACATGCAGGCAGCCGGTGCCACCTTCCAGGACACCGAGGCGGTGGTCGACGGCACGCTCGTCTCGTCCCGCGCCTGGCCGGACAACCCGAGCTGGATGCGTGAGTTCCTGACAGTACTGCGAGCGAAGGCGCCGATCGGCTGAGCCGGTACGCCGGGCGGCGCCCGGTGGTACCGGGCGTGGGGATCCGGCACGTGACGGTACGGCGCCCGGTTGGGCGCCGCGGCCGTTCACGCGGCGAGGCGCTCGGCCTCCGCGACCGCCTCCTCCAGTGTGTCGACCACCGGCACACCGGCCGCCTCCAGGCTGGCGCGGCCGTGCGAGCCCCCGGTGTACAGAACGGCCCGCGCTCCGACGTGCCGGGCGGCGACCGCGTCGTCGGCGGCGTCCCCGATCACCACCGTGCGGGAGGTGTCGATGGCGTCCAGGGCCCGTATGTGGCGGACCATGTGCTCGGCCTTGCTGCCCCCGGAGGGGCCGGTGCGCCCCTCCACCCGTACGAAGTGCCCCTCGATCCCGAATCCCCGGACGAGCGGCACGAGTTCCTCGTGCACATACATGCTCAGGAGGGACTGGCTGCGGCCCGCCGACCGCCAGCCCGCGAGCAGCTCCACCGCGCCTTCGGTGAGCCCGCACCGCACCCGGTGCTCCGCGTAGTAGCGGTGGAAGATCTCGTCCATGACCTCCCACTCGGTGTCTGTGGGCAGCCGCCCCATCAGCCGCTCGTAGAACTTCGGCACCGGCACGCAGTACAGCGCCCGGTACTTCTCCAGCGTGATCGGCTCCAGGCCCAGCTCGACGAACGCCGCGTTCGTCGCCCCGATGATCGCGTCATTGTCGTGGAACAGTGTCCCGTTCCAGTCCCACACGATGTGCGCGCTTCCGTACGTCCCCATGCCGGAAAACGTACCCGGTGCCACTGACAATCACCGGTGCCCCGGCCACGAGGGCCGGGAAACGCAAGGTCAGCGGCCCAGCCCCAGGAGATTCGGAATTTCCTGCGTCGCATACCAGAGCAGTTCGTGGTCCTCCGCCCCGTCCACGACGAACTGCGCCTCGTCGTCCCCGCCCTCCGCCGCCGGAAGCATCCGGGCCGCCTCGGTCACATCCGCCTCCGCGTCGGCCGCGTCGACGTGCACCGCGGCCGCCTTGGCCAGCGGCACGGCCCCCGCGACCCGCACCTCGCCGAGCGCCGTGGGATCGAGGCCACGGTCCGGGTCGGCCGCCGCCGCGCCGTCCGGCACATCGACCGCGACGACGACCCGCCGCCGCGGCGCCCCCGGGTCCGCCGCCAGCAGCCGCAGGGAGGCCAGCGCGGCCCGGCTGAGCGCGGCGTACTCCAGCTCCTCGATGTCGTCGGAGAGGTACCACTCGCGCAGGGCGGGCGTGACGGCGTACGCCACAACCGGCCCGGCGGCCAGCTCGCCCGTCTTGTACGCCTCGGCGAGACCGGAGAGGGTCAGAGGGACGTAGACGCGCATGACGAGCCGCTTTCGTAGTCGGTCAGGGACGCCGGACGGCCCGGGCAGGGGCCCCGCGGAGATCGTTCCGCGCCTCCGGCGAGTCACCCCAGGATACGTGCGGGCGTCCCCCTTCGGGCCCCGCCGGCACCGTTCCGTGCCGTCAACCAGGGCGCTTGCGGATCACCCGGTCCCTCCCGGCCGCGCCGGGGCTCCCGCCCCGCCTCTCATCCTGATGGGTGAACCTTCCTGCGGCCCCCGGGCTGCGACGGAATCGCTGCGAGGCCGGCTCGTCTCGTACAGGATCCCCACCGAGAAGTTACCGACCGGTATCCGCCGGTCCCGCGAAACGGGGATCCCGTATGAACAAGGTGATGACCAGGAACAGCACGACGCCCCGGGTGAAGACCCGGCCGGGCGGGCGCCCGCCGGTCCGCCACGACACCCGCCGCCCCGGCGGCACTCCGCGCCGCACGGCACGGGGCCAGGACATGACCCGCGGCACGGCACCGGGACAGGCTGTGGCCCTCGATACGGCACCGGCCCACCGCGCACCCGCCATGGCAGCGGGGCAAGGCGCCCCGGTGACGGCGCCGCCCGTCGCCGCGGGCCGGGTGGCGACGGTCCCCCAGCCCCGTCCGACCGACCTCTTCGCCGACCGCCTCCTGTCGGTGCTGAGCGGTCAGCGCCCGGTGCACAGCATGCTCCGCCACACCGTCGGCCGGGCCTACGACGAGCTGGCCCGGCTCGCCGAGCGCGGCCCGCTGCGCACCCGCGGCACCCGTCCGGTCGTCCGCGACATCGGCTACTACGTCCCGCGCCCGGGGGCCATCGAGGCCTTCGCCCGGATCGGCGCGGGCGACCAGGTGCGCGCCATGGCGTTCCGTCTCGAGTGCGGCTCGGACCGCCGCTGGCGCTGCACGGCGGTGGAACTGGGCGGGCCCCGCGGGCCACGGCCGGACGACGACTGAGCGCAACGGCACAGGGGCCGGGCACCCTCGGGTGCCCGGCCCCTCATTCGGCCGTATCCGCCGGACGACGACGCTCGTGGCGCTGCCACGGTCCCGCCGGCGTGGCGCCGCTATCCGGCCTCCGCTCCGGCGGAGGCCGGCCGCTTCCCGCGGGAGGCGGCGTCACTTCTTGCGGCGGCGTCCGCCCTTCGCCTGCTTGCGGCGCTCCGCGCGCGTGAGGCCGTCCGCCTCCGAGCGCACCGGCTCGCCGTCGTCGCCGACGAAGTCGCCCTCGACGATGCCACCCTCACCGTCCACGGTGGGCGCGGAGAAGTGCAGCCGCTCGCGGCGCTGCGGGGCTTCCAGGCCCTTGGCGCGGATCTCCGGGCGGGCCGCCTGGGCCGCCACGGCCTCCTCCTTCTCCAGGGAGGGCTTGGCGTCCTCGACGGGCACCTCCTCGACCTGCTGCTCGACCTGGACCTCCAGGTTGAACAGATAGCCGACGGACTCCTCCTTGATGCCCTCCATCATGGCGGTGAACATGTCGAAGCCCTCCCGCTGGTACTCGACCAGCGGGTCCTTCTGCGCCATCGCGCGCAGGCCGATGCCCTCCTGGAGGTAGTCCATCTCGTAGAGGTGCTCGCGCCACTTGCGGTCCAGGACCGACAGCACGACCCGGCGCTCCAGCTCACGCATGATCTCGGAGCCGAGCTGCGCCTCACGCTGCTCGTACTGCTCGCGGATGTCGTCCTTGATCGACTCGGCGATGAACTCGGCGGTCAGCCCGGCACGGTCGCCCGCGGCCTCCTCCAGCTCCTCGATGGTGACCTTCACGGGGTAGAGCTGCCTGAAGGCGCCCCACAGCCGGTCCAGGTCCCACTCCTCGGCGAAGCCCTCGGCGGTCTCCGCGGCGACGTAGGCGTCGATCGTGTCGTCCATGAAGTGCTGGATCTGCTCGTGCAGGTCCTCGCCCTCCAGGACGCGGCGCCGCTCGCCGTAGATGACCTCACGCTGACGGTTGAGCACCTCGTCGTACTTGAGGACGTTCTTGCGGGTCTCGAAGTTCTGCGTCTCGACCTGCGACTGTGCGGACGCGATCGCGCGCGTGACCATCTTGTTCTCGATCGGCACGTCGTCGGGGACGTTCGCCATCGACATGACGCGCTCGACCATCTGGGCCTTGAACAGGCGCATCAGGTCGTCACCCAGGGAGAGGTAGAAACGCGACTCGCCGGGGTCGCCCTGACGGCCGCTACGGCCGCGCAGCTGGTTGTCGATGCGGCGGGACTCGTGGCGCTCGGTGCCCAGCACATACAGGCCACCCAGCTCCTCGACCTCGTCCTTCTCGGCCTTGACCGCCTGCTCGGCCCGCTCCAGGGCGGCCGGCAGGGCGTGCGCCCACTCCTCGATGTGCTCCTCGGGGTCGAGCCCGCGCTGGCGCAGCTCGGCCTCGGCAAGGTCCTCGGGGTTGCCGCCGAGCTTGATGTCCGTGCCACGGCCGGCCATGTTGGTGGCCACGGTCACAGCGCCCCTGCGCCCGGCCTGGGCGACGATCGCCGCCTCGCGCTCGTGCTGCTTGGCGTTCAGCACCTCGTGCTGGATGCCGCGCTTGCTGAGCTGCTGCGAGAGGTACTCGGACTTCTCGACCGAGGTGGTGCCGACCAGGATCGGCTGGCCCTTCTCGTGCTTCTCGGCGATGTCGTCGACGACCGCCTCGAACTTCGCGACCTCGGTGCGGTAGATCAGGTCCGACTGGTCCTTGCGGACCATCGGCCTGTTCGTCGGGATCGGGACCACGCCGAGCTTGTAGATCTGGTGGAACTCGGCGGCCTCGGTCATGGCCGTACCGGTCATGCCGGAGAGCTTCTTGTAGAGGCGGAAGAAGTTCTGGAGGGTGATCGTGGCGAGCGTCTGGTTCTCGTCCTTGATGTCCACCCCTTCCTTCGCCTCGATCGCCTGGTGCATGCCCTCGTTGTAGCGGCGGCCGGCGAGGATACGGCCCGTGTGCTCGTCGACGATCATGACCTCGCCGTCGATGACGACGTAGTCCTTGTCGCGCTTGAAGAGCTCCTTGGCCTTGATGGCGTTGTTCAGGTAGCCCACGAGCGGGGTGTTCACCGACTCGTAGAGATTGTCGATGCCCAGCCAGTCCTCGACCTTGCTGACGCCGGACTCGTGGATGGCGACCGTCCGCTTCTTCTCGTCGACGTCGTAGTCGCCGGTCTCCTCGACGCCCTTCAGCGGGTTGCCCGCCTCGCCGCGCTTCAGGCGCGTGACCAGCTTGGCGAAGTCGCCGTACCACTTGGTGGCCTGGTCGGCGGGGCCGGAGATGATCAGCGGCGTCCGGGCCTCGTCGATGAGGATGGAGTCGACCTCGTCGACGATGGCGAAGTTGTGGCCACGCTGTACCAGTTCGTCCTTCGACCACGCCATGTTGTCACGCAGGTAGTCGAAGCCGAATTCGTTGTTCGTGCCGTAGGTGATGTCGCACGCGTACTGCTCGCGGCGCTGGGCCGGGGTCATGTTCGCCAGGATGCAGCCGACGCTGAGCCCCAGGAACTTGTGGACGCGGCCCATCATCTCGGAGTCGCGCTCGGCCAGGTAGTCGTTGACCGTGACGATGTGGACGCCGTCTCCGGACAGGGCGTTGAGGTAGGCGGGCAGCGTGCCGACCAGGGTCTTGCCCTCACCGGTCTTCATCTCGGCCACATAGCCGAGGTGGAGCGCGGCACCACCCATCATCTGCACGTCGTAGTGCCGCTGGCCGAGGACGCGCTTGGCGGCCTCGCGCACGGTGGCGAACGCCTCGGGCAGCAGGTCATCAAGGCTCTCACCGTCGGCGTATCGCTGCTTGTACTCGTCGGTGAGGGCCCTCAGCTCGGCGTCGGAGAGGTTGATGAAGTCCTCTTCGATGGAGTTGACCTGGTCCGCGATGCGGTGCAGCTTGCGCAGGATCTTGCCTTCGCCTGCACGCATGATCTTCGAGAGGACGGACACGGGGGCTTGTCTCCTTGCCGGTCGGGCCTGGGACGGTCGGTTACGTAGGACAGCTTGAGCAACGGCCATCGTAAGCGAGGACCCCGCCACGCCGGGAGGTCTGTCGCCGACAGCCACTAGGACAACGGACGGGCGCGACGGAAGGTGCCGCATCCGTCCCACGAAAAGTAACCGGCCCCTCACCTCATGTGGGAGGAGGAGACGCGACGGCGTGGCGGAGGCCACGACCACCCGGCGGACCCGGGCGTGGCACGAAATGTCGTGGCGGCGGCACGGGGGGCCGAGCAGAATCGGGCGATGGACCCCGTCACCCTGACCACCGAACGCCTCCTGCTGCGGACCGTGGGCCCGCAGGACACCGATGCGGTGTTCGCGGCCGCCCAGGACCCGGACATCCAGCGCTGGACCACCATCCCGTCGCCGTACCTGCGCGAGCACGCGGAAGTCTTCGTCGGACGCATGGCTCCCGACGGCTGGGCCGACGGCTCGATGTTCACGTTCGGCGTCTTCCTTCTCTCCGGGGAACTGGTGAGCATGCTGAGCCTGACGATGCGCTCCCTGGGCGTCGCCGAGGTGGGCTTCTGGACGGCGAAGGAACACCGGGGCAACGGCTACATCACGGAGGCCACGCTCGCCGCGGCACGCTGGGCCTTCACCGATCTGTCGATCGACCGCGTGGAGTGGCGTGCCGAGGTCGGCAACGCGGGCTCCCGCGCGGTCGCGGAACGCGCGGGCTTCCTTATCGAGGGCACCCTGCGCGCCGCGATCAACAACAAGGGAGTCCGCCGGGACTGCTGGGTGGGTTCGCTCCTGCCGTCCGATGTGGGCCTGCCGTCGGCGGTGCCGTATCTGCCGTCACCGGCCCGGTCGGCATAGCCGCGGGCCGCGCCGGCCGGCGGGCCGCCTGCCGCACCGCATGGCCGGGACGCAGGCCCACCCGGCGTTGTCAGTGGCACGCCCTACGGTGTGACCATGCCGAGTCTGCCGCGCCCCACCGCCGAACTGACCGCCGACGAAGCCCGCCGTATCGCCCTGCGGGCTCAGGGCTTCCTTGGCGCCCCCGACCGCAGGGCCGGTGTCCGCGGGGTCCTGCGCCACCTCGGCGCGGTCCAGCTCGACACCATCTCGGTCCTCGCCCGCTCCCACGAACTCATTGCGTACGCCCGCCTGGGAGCGATAGGCCGCAAGGCGGTCGACGCGGCGTACTGGACGCCGTCGCCGGCCGGACCGGCCGCGCCCAGCCCCCACGCCTTCGAGTACTGGTCCCACGCCGCCTGCATCCTCCCCATCGAGGAGTGGCCCCACTTCGCCTTCCGCCGCCGCGCCTACCGCTCCCGCCCGCACTGGAGCCACGCGCTCCCGGACGGCGCCTACGACCAGGTGATCAAGCAGCTGCGCGCCGAGGGCCCGCTGACCGCGACGGAGCTGGGCGGTGCGAAGCGGACCAGCGAGTGGTGGGACTGGTCCGGCACGAAGGTCGCCGTGGAGCGCGCGCTGATGTACGGCGAGGTGGTGTGTGTCGAACGCCACGGCTGGAAGCGTGTGTACGACCTCGCCGAGCGCGCCGTCCCGTCGGATCTGCTGCACGACGAGCTGGAGGACTCCGAGTGCCTGCGCCGTCTGGTGCGCCTCGCCGGCCAGTCCCTCGGCGTCGGCACGCGCGCGGACATCGCGGACTACCACCGCCTCAAGGGCGAGCAGGTAGACGCGGTGATCGCGGATTCGGGCCTGGTCCCGGTGACGGTCGAGGGCTGGGGCAGACCGGCATGGGCGGATCCGGCGGCGCTCGCGGCCCCGCCGCGCGGCCGCCACCGTACGACGCTTCTGTCGCCGTTCGACTCCCTGATCTGGGAGCGGGCACGCACGGAGCGGATCTTCGGCTTCACGCACCGCCTGGAGGCCTACGTCCCCAAGCCGAAGCGGGTCTACGGCTACTTCGCGATGCCGGTGCTCGCCGGCGGCCGGCTGGTCGGCCGGGTGGACCCGGCGCGCGAGGGGAGCACACTGGTCGCGAAGCAGGTCACGCTGGAAGACCCCAGGGCGGTCCCGTCGGTGGCCCAGGCCCTGCTGGAGGCGGCGTCATGGGTGAACTGCACGCACGTACGCGTGGAGCGGGTGGCCGCTCCGGCGCTGCGTGAGCCGCTGATCCGGGAGCTGGCCCGGTCCCTGGACTGACGCGGCAGCCGTCGGCGGGCGGTGTTCCTCCCGCTAGCGGATCTCGAGGATCTTCTCCCGCATCGCGTAGACCACGGCTTCCATCCTGGAGTGCAGCTGCAACTTCTCCAGAATGTTGCGCACGTGGTTCTTCACGGTGTTCTCGGAAATGAACAGTTCCTTGGCGATGTCCCGGTTGTTCATTCCGGTGGCGACGAGCTTGAGGACCTCCAGCTCGCGGTCGGTGAGCCGCGGTGCCGGGACCAGTCGGCGCTCGTCGGTCCGCTGGATCATCGACTTGAACTCGGTGAGGAGTTTCGACGCCATGGAGGGGCTGATCTGCGACTGTCCGTCGGCGACCGCGCGAATGGCCGTGGCCACCTCGTCCGTGGAGATCTCCTTGAGGAGGTAGCCGGTCGCGCCGGCCTTGATGGCGTCGTACAGATCGGCCTCTTCGTCGCTGATCGTCAGCATGATGATCTTGGCGCTGGGTGCCACCTCCTTGATGGAGGTGCAGGCCTCGATCCCGCCCCGCTTGGGCATCCGCACATCCATCAGGACGATGTCGGGCAGCAGATCCGCTGCCTTGTCGACCGCCTCGGCCCCGTCGCCGGCCTCACCGACGACCTGGATGTCCTCCTCGGCGGCCAGCACGATCTCCAGGCCACGGCGGAAGAGCGCGTGGTCGTCCACGACGAGGACGCGGATGGGCTCGTTGCCCGCAGAGCCCGCCTCCGGGCCCATGCCGACGACGCCGTCGTCGGCATCCTCCTCCTGCATCGGTCCGAAGCTGTCCGCCATCGTTCCTCCCCCTGAAGGCTGTGGCCTGTGGTCCTGTGCCATCGCCAACCCAAGGCAACGGCCCACCGGTTGAGCCGTTGCGGCCATGATTCCATGCCCGGGCGACCGCCAGGTGACAGAGCGCGGCGAGAAATGGCCGCACACCGATGCCCCTGGGGGCGCACGGGCTCCCCCAGGGGCACACCGGTACAGCCGTCACCCGGCGGTCAGCCGCCGAGCGCTCCGCCTGCCGCCGCCGAGTGCGCCTGAGTCACCATCTCGTCGGAGCTCAGGTGGATGACGCCGTAGTCATAGGCGTGACGGCGGTAGACCACGCTGGGTTGCTTGGTCTCGGAGTCGACGAACAGATAGAAGTCGTGCCCGACCAACTCCATCTCGTAGAGGGCCTGGTCGAGCGACATCGGAGACGCGGCATGTGTCTTCTCGCGGACGACGAGGGGGCCTTCACCCTTCACTTCGAGCGATCCGATCCTCTTGGTCGGCACGTCCGGCTCCTCCTCCACGACGAGGCCGTTGCCGTTGAGGGTCGCCGCGCCCGGGACGTGGTCGGGCACCTCGGCTGCCGTGAGCCTGCGGACCCCCCGGCGAGTGTGGCGCTTGTCGTGCTGCTTGCGCAGCCGCGCCTCGAGCTTCTCCGCCGCCAGGTCGAGCGCCGCGTAAGGATCGCTGGCTGCTGCTTCTGCCCGGATCACCGGACCGCGGGAGTGGAGGGTGATCTCCACTCGGTCGGAACGGTCGGCCTGTCGGGGGTTGGGCTCCTTGGACACCTCGACGTCGAGGCTGATCACCTTGGCATCCAGCTTCTGGATCTTGTCCAGCTTCAGCTTCTCGGCCACGTGCTTCCGGAACCGCTCGGGCACCTCGGTCTTGCGGCCCTTGACGACGATGTCCACGCAGAACTCCGTTCCCGGATCGCTCCGCATTCCCGGCGGAGCATCTCCCTTGTGCACCAGGCTCCGGCGAGTTCCGGAGCCGCGGACTCGGTGACTTCCACCTCCTCCTCCCCCGTGGGCGAGATCTCCATCCCACCGCCGCGAGTGATTGCAGAAAGCCCGCGGCACGGCATTCGGATAAGTGAGGGATGGCCTGCGCCTTTCTCTCACAACCCGAACATATCTCGCCCGGCCGGATGTCGTCACCCTCTACTGCGGCGTACC
Organism: Streptomyces sp. NPDC047079; assembly: GCF_040643755.1. Lineage (NCBI taxonomy): Bacteria > Bacillati > Actinomycetota > Actinomycetes > Kitasatosporales > Streptomycetaceae > Streptomyces > Streptomyces sp. NPDC047079. Next base: position 17,963 of record NZ_JBEYUZ010000001.1, on the reverse strand, counting down.
TCCGTTCCGGTGTATTGACCTGCTCATTACCTGCAACGACGTAAGTTGCCAGTCAGTTCCGATTTATTTCGAAAGAATCCGGTGAGGCAGCGATCACCGCGGCGCGGATCCCCCCCTCGGCGCCATGAGCGGCGGCCATTTCCGAGGGCAACCGGATCCGGGCCGCCACCGCCGTCGCATCCGCTGTTCTTCGTTCCCCCCTTGCTTCCCCCGCCGCGCGCCCGTACACCTCCGGTTCCCTCATTCGTGAATGCCCGAGCACCGCCCGTACCGCGCGCGCCGCCTCCGCCAGCGACGCTCCCGTCGTCATCAGGTCGTCGACGAGGACCACCGGCCCGCCGGCCAGCAGCCGCGCACCCCCTTCGGCCACCTCCAGCGCGCCCGCGAGGTTGGCCAGCCGCTCCCGGGAGCCCAGCCCCGACTGGTCGGCCACCGCCCGTCGCTGCCGCAGCACGGCCACCATCCGGGCCGCCGTCCCCGTCCGCCGCAGCTCCCCCGCGGCCGCGAGCGCGATCCGCCGCGCGGGGTCGTGCCCCCTCGCCCGCACGGCCCGGCGCGAGGACGGCACGGGCACCAGCAGCAGGGACGCCCGACCGCCGCCGGACGGCACCGCCGAGGAGCGGCTCCCCGCCCGTACAGCCCCGGCCAGCGCCGTACCCAGCGGCCTCGCGAGCGCCAGGACGCCCCGCTCCTTGTGGGCCAGGAGCATGGCGCGCGCCGCACCCTCGTAAGCGGCCGCCGCGTGCACCACGGGCAGCCCCGCTGGCTCCGGCACCGGGCGCACCCGCCGTGGTGCGCGCCCGTGAAGGGCCGCTCGGCACTCCGGGCAGAGCACCGTGCGCGGCCTTCCACAGCCTCCGCACTCGGCCGGCAGCACCAGATCGGTGAGGTCGTGCCACCACCCCCGCATGGCCTCCACTGTGCCAAGGCCGAAAGCGGCCTGCCAGGCCTGTGGAAAACTCCCTGCGGACGACCGGGGGGCACGGATCACCCGGGATAGACCGGGGCCATCCCCGTCTTGACCACCTTCTGCCACTGCGCCCCGGCCGACAGCCGCACGATCCCGTCCTCCGAGTACGCCACCAGCGGCAGCCGCTCGTCCTCGGACGCCGCGATCTGCTTCACGCCCGTCAGCGAGGGCGGCGCGTTGCCCGCGGGCACCGAGCCGTCGACCTGCACATAGCGCATCTGCTGCACCCCGCCCGACTCGCGTCCGACCACCACCAGCCGGCTGTCCCCGGCCCATGACATGGCCGTGACCTCCTCCAGCTGAGGAGTCACGGAGTGCAGTTGGAGGATCGACACGGCGGGCCGCCCATCCGCCCCGCTCTCCCGATCGACGCGCCCGATCTGGAGGGACGTCTTGCCGTCCTTCTTCACGATCAGCGCGATCCGCTCACCGTCGGCCGCCACCCGCACCGCCTCGACGCGCCCGTCGAGGTCCGGCGTGCGCACCTCGATCGGCTGGCCGGCGCCCTTCTCCAGCATCACGAGCCGGGAGTTCCTCGGGTCGCGGTCGGCCACCCACAGATCTTCCGCGCCGTCCCAGCTCGGCGTCGTCAGCCGGTCGTCCTCCGACACGCCCTGGCTGGTCAGCACCGCGTCCCCGAGCGGGGCACCCGCCACCAGCGACGTGACGTACAGATACTGCCCGTCGAACGAGACCCCGGCCGCCGTGTCCTCGTCACGGGAGACGGCGGCCGCGCGCAGCTTCCTGTCACCCTCGCCCAGCGCGCCCGGCACCGGTTCGAACTGATGGGAGCCGCTGCCGCTCGGCATGCGGACCAGCCGCTGCTTGCCGTCGACGAAGTACTCGTACTCGGGCGGCTGGGCCGTGCCGTGCGAGGCGATGATCTCGGCCCGGCCCTCGTTCAGCTCGCACAGCTTCCTGCCGTCGGAACGCTCCAGCTCGACCTGGTTGACGCCCGTCGGTGTCAGGTCCTGGAGCGTGAACAGCAGCTGCGCCGCCATCCGCGAGCACTGCGTCCGCCCGACCCGGTCGGCCTTGTCGTTGAGCGGCACCGTCAGCTTGTTCTGGTCGTCGGGCGACAGCGAGGTGACGCCCTTCCCGAGCGCGGTTCCGGAGGGAAAGCTCGACGTCGCAGCGGGGTCCAGCCAGCGCGTGGGGCCCTTCAGCAGCGCCCGGACCGTCGAGGTGACGGCGTCCACCTTGCTGCGCACATACACCGGGTCGGCGACCGTGCTCAGCTGTCCGCCCTCCGCGGCGGGAACGTTCGAGGCGTAGTAGTACTTGTTGACCGACACGTAGTTGCGCTGGAAGTCTGACCTGCCCATGACCACACCCTGCGGCAGCGAGTCGATGCGCCACTGGTCGGTCTTCTTCTCCAGCGTGAGGTGCACCGTCCTGCTGTACGACCCCGAGGCGGGCGTGTACGCGTGCTGGGCGTCCACGACGGCGAACCTGCTGCCCGTCAGCGTGTAGGAGTAGTCGTCGTTCGCCTCCCGGCTCCTGTTGTGCTGGGGCACGGTGTTCGGCCCGTCGGACAGCACCGTGGTGGACTGGTCCGGGCGCCATCTGCGCGACGCGCCGCCGGTCAGATACTTGCGAGCCGTCTCGTACTGCGGGTCGTCACTCGTCAGCGCCTCCAGGAAGCCCTGCACGATCTCCGCGGGCCCGGCGTTCTCGCGCGGCGGCATCGCGAAGACGCGGACCTGGGCGTCCTGCCGGGGCGTCGACTCCACGCCACGCAGGTCCCCGCTGTCCGGCATCGAGGCGCACCCGGCCAGCAGTACGGCACCACAGCCGACGAACACGCCCATGCGCGGCGCACGCCGCCGCCCGCCCCCCTCAGCGCCCACGAAATGCCTCCCCTTGCTCACTTCACTCGTGCGGCCCGTCGCCCAGCGACGGGTCCTGTGTGCTGTCCTCCCGGTGCCGCACGGCCCCGCCGGGCCGCGACACCACCCGCGCGCCGTTGCCCGGCAGCGCGGTCGGGTCGGCCGTGGGCGTCACGGCGGCCATTCTCGGCGCGATCGGGGCCCGCTCGCCCGCGGACTGCGCGGGCACCGTGGCGAGCTTGCCCGAGCCGCCGTGGGGCAGCCCGGCTTCGCTCAGCCCCCGGTTGCGCCGCGAGTCCTTGGGCTCCAGGGGTATCGGTGAGCCCCGCAGCGGCTCGTCCGCGGTCCGCGGCAACGTCAGCCGGAACTGAGAACCGCCTCCCGGCTCGCCCCACGCCTGGAGCCAGCCACCGTGCAGCCGGGCGTCCTCCAGGGCGATGGACAACCCCAGGCCCGTACCACCGGTGGTACGGGCACGGGCCGGGTCCGCCCGCCAGAACCGGCTGAACACCCGCGTCGCCTCGCCCGGCTTGAGCCCCACACCGTAGTCCCGCACCGCGAGCGCGACCGCGCCGCCCGCCGCGGCGAGCTTGACGATGACGTCCTTGCCCTCGCCGTGCTCGACCGCGTTGACGACGAGGTTGCGCAGCACCCGCTCGACACGCCGCGCGTCGGCCTCCGCGACCACGGGCTGCTGGTCGCCGACGACGCGTATCCGCGTCCCCTTGCGCTCGGCAAGCGGCTCGGCCCCGCTCACCACCCGTCGCACGACCTCGCGCAGGTCGATCGGCTCGGCCTCCAGGGCCGCCGCCCCCGCGTCGAAACGGCTGATCTCCAGCAGATCCGCGAGGAGCGACTCGAAACGGTCCAGCTGGTCCGCGAGCAGCTCCGCCGAACGCGCGGTCACCGGGTCGAAGTCGACGCGCGCCTCATGGATGACATCGGCCGCCATCCGCACCGTCGTCAACGGCGTACGCAGCTCGTGCGACACGTCCGACACGAACCGCCGCTGCATCCTCGACAGGTCCTCCAGCTGCTGGATCTTCAGCTGGAGGTTCTGCGCCATCTTGTTGAAGGCCTCGCCCAGACGCGCGATGTCGTCCTCGCCGCTGACCTTCATACGTTCCTGGAGGCGCCCGGCGGACAGCCGCTCGGCGATGCCCGCCGCCATCCGTACGGGGGTGACGACCTGGCGCACCACGAGCCAGGCGATGGCTCCGAGAAGTACGACGACGAACAGCCCGGCGGTCGCCAGCGTCCCCTTGACCAGGCTGAGCGACTTCTCCTCCTGGGTGAGCGGGAAGAGGTAGTACAGCTGATAGGGGTGTCCGTTGGGGTCGTTGATCTGCTTGCCGATGATGAGCGCCGGCTGTGGATCGCGGTCGCTGTCGGTGTAGACGATGCGGGTGTAGCTCTGGGCCACACCCATGCCCGAACCGACGCGCCGGCGCAGATCCTCGGGCACGCTCTGGCTCGGGTCCACGTCACCCGACGCGCGCGGCCCGAGGCCACGGTTGTCGCCGCTGTCCACGGTCGTGGTGCTGAGCGTGACCACGTCGAAGGCGCCCTGGCCACCACTGGACAGCGACTCGACGAGGTCGCTCATCCACCCGCTGACGTTCTGCACCGGGTTGTCGCCCGTGCCCGAGTTGTCGTCGCCGCTCGCGCTGGCCGCGCTGTCCGCCTTCTGCCCGGCGACCGTGAAGCCGCCGACGGCCTGGCTCTGGGACGCCTTCACCTTGGCGTCCAGCAGACCGTTGCGCACCTGCCCGATGACGACGAAGCCCAGCAGCAGCACGACGCCCAGGGACATCAGCAGCGTCGTCACCACGATCTTGAGCTGGATGTTGCGCCGCCACAGCCGCATCACCGGCAGCAGCGGACGGCGCACCCAGCGCATGACGAGCCGGAGGACCGGGCTGCCCTGGACACCGCCCTGGAGCAGCCCGCCCTCGAAGAACCGTTCCCACCCGGAGCCCGCCGTGCGCCGTCCGACAGGCCGCTCCGGACGGGCCCCCGGCCGACCGGGAGCCGAAGCGGCACTGTCCCGCGACACGTCAGCTCGGTCCGGCCTTGTAACCGACGCCACGGACGGTCACCACGATTTCCGGCCGCTCAGGGTCCTTCTCGACCTTGGAGCGCAGCCGCTGGACGTGCACGTTCACCAGACGGGTGTCCGCCGCGTGGCGGTAGCCCCAGACCTGCTCGAGCAGGACCTCCCGGGTGAACACCTGCCACGGCTTGCGCGCCAGCGCCACCAGCAGGTCGAACTCCAGCGGCGTCAGCGCGATCGAATGCCCGTCCCGCTTCACCGAGTGACCGGCCACGTCGATGACGAGGTCGCCGATGGCGAGCTGCTCCGGCGCCGGCTCCTCGGACCTGCGCAGCCGTGCCCGGATCCGGGCCACCAGCTCCTTCGGCTTGAACGGCTTCACGATGTAGTCGTCCGCGCCCGACTCCAGGCCGACCACCACGTCCACGGTGTCGCTCTTGGCCGTGAGCATCACGATCGGCACCCCGGACTCCGCCCTGATCAGGCGGCACACCTCGATGCCGTCCCGCCCCGGCAGCATCAGATCGAGCAGCACCAGGTCGGGCTTGGTCTCACGGAAGGCGGCCAGCGCCTTGTCGCCGTCGGCTACGAAAGACGGCTCAAAACCTTCACCACGCAGCACAATGCCGAGCATCTCGGCCAGTGCGGTGTCGTCGTCGACGACAAGGACTCGTCCCTTCATGGACCACATCATCCCATTAGCTAAATCGTTACCTGGCGTGACCTGTCACACAGCGCAGCGAGTGCATCGGCCGTCACCGGTGACACGACGCCCTCCTCGGTGACGATCGCCGTCACCAGCTCGGGCGGCGTCACGTCGAACGCCGGGTTGTACGCCTGGGTCCCCAGGGGTGCCACCGGTATCCCGCCTCCCGCTTCCACTCCCGCCACCGGCACCCGGGGCGCGGTGACCTCCGTCACCTCGTGCCCGGGCCGCTGCTCCACCTCGATGGACGCCCCGTCGGGCGTGTCCGGATCCACCGTCGTCACCGGCGCCACCACGATGAACGGCACATGGTGGTACCTGGCCAGGACAGCGAGCGGATAGCTCCCCACCTTGTTCGCCACCGAACCGTCGGCCGCGATCCGGTCCGCACCGATCAGTACGGCATCCACCTCACCCGCCGCGAACAGGGAACCGGCCGCGTTGTCGGTGAGCAAGGTGTACGCCATCCCCTTGCGGGCCGCCTCGTATGCCGTCAAGCGAGCACCCTGCAGCAAAGGCCGCGTCTCGTCCACCCACAGCCTGCGCAGCCGCCCCGCCCGGTGCGCCGCCAGCGCCACCGCGAACGCCGTACCCTCACCGCCGGACACCAGCGCCCCCGAGTTGCAGTGGGTCAGCACCCGGTGCCCGCCGCCCGGCAGCAGCTCGTCCAGCAGCGCCAGACCGTGCCCCGCCATCCGCGCGCTGGCCTCGGCGTCCTCCTGGTGCAGAGCACGCGCCGCGGCCAGCGCCGCCGCGGCGGCCTGCCGCCCGTCGCCGCCACCGGCGACCGCGGCCCGGTAAGCGGCCTGGGCCCTGCGCACGCCGACGCCAAGGTTCACCGCGGTCGGCCGGGCACCCGCCAGCGCCACGGCGGCCTCGTCCACGTCGAAGCCGCGCGCAGCGGCGAGCGCGACACCGTACGCCCCGGCGATCCCGAGCACCGGCGCACCCCGCACGGCGAGCGTCCGGATCGCGTCCACCAGCGCGGACGCGTCCGTGCATACGAGCTCGACCTCCTCGGCCGGCAGTCTCCTCTGGTCGAGAAGGACCACTACGGGTCCTTCGGGCGGCTCGCCCCAGCGGATCACGGGTATCTCCGCCGACTGGTTGTCCTCACCTGGTCGCGCGTACTGATCAGCCATGCGGTCAGTCTGCCCCGTACCCGGCCGACAATTGAAGGTGTACAGCCGACACCACCTCTGGTCCCTCGCCGGGCACAGCGTGGCACGATGTCTGCCAACTCGCCGCCGCGTCCGCGGAGCGGGCACCGTGAAGGAGCGACGATGAATGACACTCCGGGCTGGGCATCGCCCGGATCTGCCCCCTCCGAGGGGGAGCAGCCGCCCACCAGCGGCGCGCAGACCCCGGAGCAGCCCTCGGACCAGGGCGGTGGCCATCAGCCGCAGCCGCCGACGCAGTGGTCCAAGGAGCAGCCCCCGCCCGGGCAATGGAGCGCTCCCCACCCTCAGGTTCCCGGTCAGGCCCCGCCGCCTCCGCCCGGAGCGGGCTGGGGCGGTGGCCCGCCCACCGGCCCCGGCGGCTACGGGGCTCCCTCCGGCGGGTACGGCGGCTGGGGCGGCCCCGGCCGCGGCAACGGCGGCTGGGCAGGAGCCTGGGGCCCGCCGGCCGCCGCCAAACCCGGTGTGATCCCGCTGCGCCCCCTCGGGGTCGGCGAGATCCTCGACGGCGCGGTCTCCACCATGCGCACCCACTGGCGCGCGGTCCTCGGCATCGCGCTGGGCGTCTCGGTCTTCACGGAGATCGTCTCCATCCTGTTCCAGAAGCTCGTCCTCGACGACCGCGCCACCGCGGACACCCTCAGCGACCCCAGCTCCTCCGCGAGCGAGGTGGGCCGCGCCCTGGGCGGGGTTCTGCTGAGTTCCGGTGTGGTCTTCCTGCTGACCCTGATCGGCACCATCGTCGCGACCGCACTGCTCACGACCGTCACCAGCCGGGCGGTGCTCGGCAGGTCGGTGACCGTCACGGAGGCCTGGCGCGACGCCCGCCCGCAGCTGCTCAAGCTGTCCGGCCTCACGGTTCTGCTGCCGCTCATCGCCCTCGCGATCCTGGCCGTCGGCACGGTACCCGGCATTGTCGTCGCGGCGGCCGGTGCGACCGCCGCGGGCGTCTCGCTGGCCATCCTCGGCTGCCTCGGCGCCGCGGTGGTCGCCATATGGATCACGATGCGCTTCTCGCTCGCCTCGCCCGCGTTGATGCTCGAGAAGCAGAGCATCCGCACGTCGATGAGGCGCTCCGTCAAGCTGATGCGCGGCTCGTGGTGGCGCGTCTCCAGCATCCAGGCGCTCGCGCAGATCATCGCCGGCATCGTGGGAGCGCTCGTCGTTGTTCCCTTCGCCGTCCTCGCCGGCATCCTCAGCGGTGAGGGCATCAGCACCCTGGTCAACAGCAGCGGCGGCCCCGGCTGGGCGTTCCTGATCATCAGCGGTGTCGGCTCGGTGATCGGGAGCACGCTCACTCTCCCGATCAGCGCCGGAGTCACCGTGCTGCTCTACATCGACCAGCGCATCCGCCGCGAAGCCCTCGACCTCGACCTGGCCCGCGCCGCCGGCGTCCAGGGCCACGGCGCCGACGTCACCGGCCCCACCCCGGGGAGCTGACGGGGTGAGCCCGACGGGGGGAGTGTGGAACGCCGTGCCGGTGCTGTGGCGTTCGGGCGACCGGCCACCGGTCACGATCCCGCGCGACCCGGCGCGGGAGGCGGCTCGGCGTGAGCTGTCGAAGGGGATGTACCACGAGAACGACCCCAGCCTGCTCCAGCGCGCCCTGAACGCCTTCTGGGACTGGGTCGGCGGCCTCCTCGAGACCGCCTCGTCCGCCGCGCCGGGCGGCTCTGTGGGCCTGCTCGTCATCGTGCTGGCGGCCCTGGCACTCGCCGGGGCCCTGTGGTGGCGCCTGGGCACCCCGCGCCGCACTCCCACCTCGTCCGCCGCCCTCTTCGAGGATCGCCCCAAGAGCTCCGCCGAGCACCGCGCGGCCGCCGAGGCGCACGCCGCCCAGAGCCACTGGAACCCGGCCGTCCAGGAACGCATGCGCGCCGTCGTGCGCTCCCTGGAGGAACGTGCCCTTCTCGATGTACGCCCCGGCCGCACCGCCGACGAGGCCGCCACCGAGGCCGGCCGCGCACTCCCCGACCACGCGGGCCGGCTGCGAGCCGCCGCACGGGACTTCGACGACGTCACATACGGTGGCCGGACCACGGGCGAAGGAACGTACCGTCGGCTCGCCGACCTCGACGACGACCTCGAGCGCAGCAAACCCCAGCTCACCGCCGGCGCGTCCACCATGGCACCCAACGCCCGTAAGGGAGCCGCCGGATGACGTCCGAGGCCACGCTCCCCCTCACTACCTCCGTTTCGCCCACCGCCCGCCAGCTGTGGACGCGGTCGCGCGGCGTGCTGCTCGCCGTCGTGCTCCTGCTGATCGGCGCAGTCGTGATCGCCGTCGTGCGCTCCGGCTCCGAACACGGCCGCCTCGACCCGCGCTCGGCCGACCCCCACGGCAGCCACGCCGTCGCCGCCCTCCTCGCCGAACGGGGTGTGTCCACCCGAGTGGTCACCACCCTGGACGCGGCGCGCACAGCCGCCGGCCCCGACACCACGCTTCTTATCGCAGCACCCGATCTTCTGACGCGCCCTCAACAGGGCCGTCTTCAGCAAGCGGTGCAGGACTCCGGTGGGCGGACGGTCCTGATCGCGCCCGAAACCTCCGTCGACGGCCTCGCCCCGGGTGTCTCGGCGGACCCCGCATCCAGCTTGGACTCGCTGCTCGGTCCCCGCTGCACGCTGCCCGCCGCCCGGCGCGCGGGCAGAGCCCACATGGGCGGCATCCGCTACCTCACGGCCGACGTCCGCGCCGACCGCTGCTACCCCAGCGAGGGCCTGCCCAGCCTGCTGCGGCTGCCGTCCGCATCCGGAAACGGCGACACCCTCGTCCTGGGCGCGCCCGACATCCTCTACAACGACCGTCTCGACGAGCAGGGCAACGCCTCCCTCGCCCTGCAACTGCTCGGTTCCCGCTCCCATGTGGTCTGGTACCTCCCCTCGCTCTCCGACACCTCGGCCACCGACTCCGGCAGCCGCAGCTTCCTCGACCTGCTCCCCTCGGGCTGGCTGTGGGGCACACTCCAGCTCTTCATCGCCGCGGCGCTGGCCGCCCTGTGGCGGGCACGCCGACTGGGCCCCCTCGTCCCCGAAAAACTTCCCGTAGCGATCCGCGCCTCCGAAACCGTCGAAGGCCGCGCCCGCCTCTACCGCAAGGCGCGCGCCCGCGACCGCGCGGCCTCCGCTCTGCGCTCCACCACCCGCACCCGCCTCGCCGCCCTCGTAGGAATCCCCCTCGCCCAGGCGCATGCGCCCGAAGCCCTGCTTCCCGCACTGTCCGCCCACCTCCACGGCGACGGACAGTCCCTGCACTCCCTCCTTTTCGGCCCGCCGCCCGGCGACGACGCGGCCCTGATCGCACTCGCCGACCAACTCGACGCCCTCGAAAGAGAGGTACGCCGTCCATGATGGACCCGACCACTGACAACGCCGGGCACACCGGAGAACCGGGCACCGTCCGGAACTCCCTGGAGGCCCTGCGCGCCGAGATCGCCAAGGCCGTGGTCGGCCAGGACGGGGCAGTCACCGGTCTCGTCGTCGCCCTCCTGTGCCGCGGACACGTGCTCCTCGAAGGAGTCCCCGGGGTCGCCAAGACCCTGCTGGTCCGCGCCCTTTCCGCGGCCCTCGAACTCGACACCAAGCGCGTCCAGTTCACCCCGGACCTGATGCCGAGCGATGTCACCGGCTCCCTCGTCTACGACGCGCGGACCGCAGAGTTCTCCTTCCAGCCCGGCCCGGTCTTCACGAACCTCCTCCTCGCGGACGAGATCAACCGAACTCCGCCGAAGACGCAGTCGTCCCTCCTCGAGGCCATGGAGGAGCGCCAGGTCACGGTCGACGGCACTCCGCGCCCGCTCCCCGAGCCGTTCCTGGTCGCCGCGACCCAGAACCCGGTCGAGTACGAGGGCACCTATCCCCTGCCGGAAGCCCAACTGGACCGCTTTCTCCTCAAACTGACGATCCCTCTGCCGTCCCGGCAAAACGAGATCGACGTCCTCACCCGGCACGCCGCCGGCTTCAATCCTCGCGACCTGCGCGCCGCCGGCCTACGCCCGGTGGCGAGCGCCGCAGACCTCGAGGCGGCACGCGCCGCAGTCGCCAAGACGACCGTGTCTCCGGAAATCACCGCCTACGTGGTGGACATCTGCCGCGCCACCCGTGAATCACCCTCGCTCACTCTGGGCGTCTCGCCCCGTGGCGCAACCGCTCTCCTGGCCACCTCCCGCGCCTGGGCCTGGCTGACGGGCCGTGACTACGTCACTCCCGACGACGTGAAGGCCTTGGCTCTTCCGACACTCCGCCACCGGGTCCAACTCCGCCCGGAGACAGAGATGGAAGGCGTGACCGCGGACTCCGTCATCAACGCGATCCTCGCCCACGTCCCCGTGCCCCGCTGATGCCGCTCACCGGACGAGCCGCGCTCCTCGCGGCACTCGGCACCCTCCCCGTCGGCATCTGGGCGCCCGACTGGACGGGCATCCTCGCCGTCGACGGCTCTCTCGCCCTGGCCTGCGCCTGTGACTTCGCCCTGGCCGCCCCCGTACGCCGCCTCGGTCTGACCCGGTCCGGCGACACCTCCGTGCGTCTGGGCGAAGCCGCCGACGTGACGCTCACCGTCGCCAACCCTTCCGGCCGTACCCTGCGTGCCCGCCTCCGCGACGCCTGGCCGCCCAGCAGCTGGCGGCCGGGCACCGAAGGTGCCTCGTCCCGCCACATTCTGACGGTCCCTCCGGGCGAACGGCGCCGGATCACGACCCGTCTCACTCCCACCCGCCGAGGGGACCGCCACGCCGACCGCGTCACGATCCGTTCCTACGGCCCTCTCGGTCTCTTCGCCCGCCAGGGCACCCACCAGGTCCCGTGGACGGTACGGGTCCTGCCTCCCTTCGCCAGCCGCAAACACCTTCCCTCCAAGCTGGCACGGCTCCGCGAACTGGACGGCAGGACCAGCGTGTTGACCCGCGGTGAGGGCACGGAGTTCGACAGTCTGCGCGACTACGTACCCGGCGACGACACCCGTTCCATCGACTGGCGCGCCACCGCCCGCCAGACCACGGTCGCCGTACGCACCTGGCGGCCCGAACGCGACCGCCACATCCTGCTGGTACTGGACACGGGGAGGACTTCCGCCGGGCGGGTCGGTGACGCGCCACGCCTGGATGCTTCCATGGACGCGGCGCTGCTGCTGGCCGCCCTGGCTTCCCGGGCCGGTGACCGGGTGGACCTGCTGGCCTACGACCGCCGGATGCGCGCCTTGGTCCAGGGCCGCGCCGCACGTGAGGTCCTGCCGGCCCTGGTCGACGCGATGGCGACACTGGAACCGGAGCTCATCGAAACGGACGCACGAGGGCTGACGGCCGCAGCGCTGCGCACCGCACCGCGCCGTTCCCTGATCGTCCTGCTGACCACTCTGGAAACGGCACCCGTGGAGGAGGAACTGCTGCCGGTACTGTCCCGCCTCACCCAGCGCCATACTGTGCTGCTCGCCTCGGTCGCCGATCCACACATCGCCCGCATGGCGACAGCGCGAGGAAGCACCGATGCGGTGTACGAGGCCGCAGCGGCCGCGCGGGCCCAGGCGGAGCGCACCCGCACAGCGGAACGGCTACGCCGCCACGGCGTCACCGTCGTGGACGCGACGCCGGAGGATCTGGCGCCTGCACTGGCGGATGCCTACCTGGCTCTCAAGGCGGCGGGTCGTCTCTGATCCGGGCCGGATAGGCGCCCATCATCCAAGGGCTCAGGTCGACTCCTGAGCCCTTGCTTCAAGGCCCCTGAACGCAGAAAGCCCCCGTGCCGAATGGCACGGGGGCTTTCTCAAATTTTGTTCGGCGGCGTCCTACTCTCCCACAGGGTCCCCCCTGCAGTACCATCGGCGCTGTAAGGCTTAGCTTCCGGGTTCGGAATGTAACCGGGCGTTTCCCTCACGCTATGACCACCGAAACACTACGAAACACACAACCAGCCGCACAGAAACCTGCACGAGGTTGTTCGTGGTTTCAGAACCAACACAGTGGACGCGAGCAACTGAGGACAAGCCCTCGGCCTATTAGTACCAGTCACCTCCACCCGTTACCGGGCTTCCAGATCTGGCCTATCAACCCAGTCGTCTACTGGGAGCCTTACCCCATCAAGTGGGTGGGAGTCCTCATCTCGAAGCAGGCTTCCCGCTTAGATGCTTTCAGCGGTTATCCCTCCCGAACGTAGCCAACCAGCCATGCCCTTGGCAGAACAACTGGCACACCAGAGGTTCGTCCGTCCCGGTCCTCTCGTACTAGGGACAGCCCTTCTCAAGACTCCTACGCGCACAGCGGATAGGGACCGAACTGTCTCACGACGTTCTAAACCCAGCTCGCGTACCGCTTTAATGGGCGAACAGCCCAACCCTTGGGACCGACTCCAGCCCCAGGATGCGACGAGCCGACATCGAGGTGCCAAACCATCCCGTCGATATGGACTCTTGGGGAAGATCAGCCTGTTATCCCCGGGGTACCTTTTATCCGTTGAGCGACGGCGCTTCCACAAGCCACCGCCGGATCACTAGTCCCGACTTTCGTCCCTGCTCGACCCGTCGGTCTCACAGTCAAGCTCCCTTGTGCACTTACACTCAACACCTGATTGCCAACCAGGCTGAGGGAACCTTTGGGCGCCTCCGTTACCCTTTAGGAGGCAACCGCCCCAGTTAAACTACCCATCAGACACTGTCCCCGATCCGGATCACGGACCCGGGTTAGACATCCAGCACGACCAGACTGGTATTTCAACGACGACTCCACCCGAACTGGCGTCCGAGCTTCACAGTCTCCCAGCTATCCTACACAAGCCGAACCGAACACCAATATCAAACTGTAGTAAAGGTCCCGGGGTCTTTCCGTCCTGCTGCGCGAAACGAGCATCTTTACTCGTAGTGCAATTTCACCGGGCCTATGGTTGAGACAGTCGAGAAGTCGTTACGCCATTCGTGCAGGTCGGAACTTACCCGACAAGGAATTTCGCTACCTTAGGATGGTTATAGTTACCACCGCCGTTTACTGGCGCTTAAGTTCTCAGCTTCGCCCACCCGAAAGTGAGCTAACCGGTCCCCTTAACGTTCCAGCACCGGGCAGGCGTCAGTCCGTATACATCGCCTTACGGCTTCGCACGGACCTGTGTTTTTAGTAAACAGTCGCTTCTCGCTGGTCTCTGCGGCCACCCCCAGCTCAAGCAGCAAGTGCTCTCACCAGGAATGGCCCCCCTTCTCCCGAAGTTACGGGGGCATTTTGCCGAGTTCCTTAACCATAGTTCACCCGAACGCCTCGGTATTCTCTACCTGACCACCTGAGTCGGTTTAGGGTACGGGCCGCCATGAAACTCGCTAGAGGCTTTTCTCGACAGCATAGGATCATCCACTTCGCCACAATCGGCTCGGCATCAGGTCTCAGCCG
>NZ_JBEYUZ010000001.1:2046-3762 GCF_040643755.1 Streptomyces sp. NPDC047079 | reverse complement strand
CCACAGCGGGTACCGGAATATCAACCGGTTATCCATCGACTACGCCTGTCGGCCTCGCCTTAGGTCCCGACTTACCCTGGGCAGATCAGCTTGACCCAGGAACCCTTAGTCAATCGGCGCACACGTTTCCCACGTGTGAATCGCTACTCATGCCTGCATTCTCACTCGTCAACCGTCCACAACTCCCTTACAGGGCTGCTTCACCCGGCAGACGACGCTCCCCTACCCATCACAGCCGGCGTTAGCCGTCATGCTGCAATGACACGACTTCGGCGGTACGCTTGAGCCCCGCTACATTGTCGGCGCGGAATCACTAGACCAGTGAGCTATTACGCACTCTTTCAAGGGTGGCTGCTTCTAAGCCAACCTCCTGGTTGTCTGTGCGACTCCACATCCTTTCCCACTTAGCGTACGCTTAGGGGCCTTAGTCGATGCTCTGGGCTGTTTCCCTCTCGACCATGGAGCTTATCCCCCACAGTCTCACTGCCGCGCTCTCACTTACCGGCATTCGGAGTTTGGCTAAGGTCAGTAACCCGGTAGGGCCCATCGCCTATCCAGTGCTCTACCTCCGGCAAGAAACACACGACGCTGCACCTAAATGCATTTCGGGGAGAACCAGCTATCACGGAGTTTGATTGGCCTTTCACCCCTAACCACAGGTCATCCCCCAGGTTTTCAACCCTGGTGGGTTCGGTCCTCCACGAAGTCTTACCTCCGCTTCAACCTGCCCATGGCTAGATCACTCCGCTTCGGGTCTTGAGCGTGCTACTCAAACGCCCTCTTCGGACTCGCTTTCGCTACGGCTACCCCACCCGGGTTAACCTCGCAACACACCGCAAACTCGCAGGCTCATTCTTCAAAAGGCACGCAGTCACGAGGATCCGAAGATCCCGACGCTCCCACGGCTTGTAGGCACACGGTTTCAGGTACTATTTCACTCCCCTCCCGGGGTACTTTTCACCATTCCCTCACGGTACTATCCGCTATCGGTCACCAGGGAATATTTAGGCTTAGCGGGTGGTCCCGCCAGATTCACACGGGATTTCTCGGGCCCCGTGCTACTTGGGTGTCTCTCAAACGAGCCGCTGACGTTTCAGCTACGGGGGTCTTACCCTCTACGCCGGACCTTTCGCATGTCCTTCGCCTACATCAACGGTTTCTGACTCGTCCCACGGCCGGCAGACCGTGGAAGAGAGATCCCACAACCCCCCAAACGCAACCCCTGCCGGGTCTCACACGCTTGAGGTTTAGCCTCATCCAGTTTCGCTCGCCACTACTCCCGGAATCACGGTTGTTTTCTCTTCCTGCGGGTACTGAGATGTTTCACTTCCCCGCGTTCCCTCCACACTGCCTATGTGTTCAGCAGTAGGTGACAGCCCATGACGACTGCCGGGTTTCCCCATTCGGAAACCCCCGGATCAAAGCCTGGTTGACGACTCCCCGGGGACTATCGCGGCCTCCCACGTCCTTCATCGGTTCCTGGTGCCAAGGCATCCACCGTGCGCCCTTAAAAACTTGGCCACAGATGCTCGCGTCCACTGTGCAGTTCTCAAACAACGACCAACCACCCACCACCCCGAACCAACAGGCTCGAGTTCACTGGGGCCGGCACCGAAGACAGACCAAACGGCCATGCCCTCAGACACCCAACAGCGTGCCCGACACCCTCAACCCTCTCCATCTCGCGTTCCACGCCGAAGCAGTACTAACGACCAG